>JBJFGA010000296.1:0-3901 GCA_051892275.1 Oscillospiraceae bacterium
CCTCGCTGTCATCATCGTCAACCTTGCCGAAACCGTGAGAAATAGCCTTTACGTCCTCCAGTTCCATGTCCACACGACTGTTGAACGCATTTATTCCGTACACGGATATTTCATCGTCATTAACCAGATATGCCGGAACAGAGGTTGAGGGATTGATGTTGGCGGGAAGTATCTTCTGATCCAGCAGGCTGTTCAGGAAGCTGGATTTTCCACTTGAAAATCCGCCACCCAGCGCCACGACATTCTTGTCGATCAGTTTATCATACAGTATGAAATCCCGGAAGCGCTCATATTCGTACTTAAAATCGAAATACAACTCCGGAAAATTGGACGGCGCATTTCCCTCCAGAGTGTCCGGCAGCTGCGTGAATATCATCTTCTCAACTGCGGACAGATCCACCTTTTCCCCTGCGGAATCGGCAGGGGATACTATTCTTTTAAGCAGGGCGAAATTCCTGCGGAGTTCTTCAAATTCCATTTCTTATACCTCTTATTGTTTCTAAATCAGAGGTGAGAGCGTTGATTTCCCGCTCCCTTTCCTCCGTGCCTAGCCGCAGCTTTTCCTCTGCATCGGCGAGAGCCTTTGATTTAAGCTCGCTCTGCCTGCGTATCTCTTCGGTCAGCTGCTCGTTTATTCCATCGGTGTAGGAGATTATCTCCGCTTCGACCTTGCCGCTGGCATCCGCAATAGCGCTGTTGATTATCTCGTGCGCTTTCTGGCGGGCAAGTTCCTGCTTCTGCTGCTCCTGCTTCTTATCGATACCGCCGCCGATGAGCGCTCCCACCAGAGAGCCTAACGCTCCGAAGATAACTGCGCCCAGAACACCGCCGAATACTCCTCCGATAACCGAAGCCACCACAGCTATCGTGGACTGCGCCGCATTGGTAAGGACTTCCTTTACCTCGTTGTCACGCTTTATCGTACTTTCCGGAAGCTTAACCTGCGTGTTGCCGTAGGTGCTGACCTGTATCATGTTTTCAACGTTTCTGATGTACTTCTTCACCTTTGGTTCAAGCTCGGTCTGTATTCCGCTTGCCACCGCATTACGGATTATGGTGTTTATCTTCTCGCTGACTGCGCCCTCCTGCCCCTGCAAAAGCATACTTGCAATGGTGGAGCAGCTTGCGTTCAAATCGTCGGAAATGCGGCTCTTTACGGTAGAAATGCACTTTTGTATCTGCTGGGAAAAGCGCTGTTTTTCCTCCTCAAAGCTGTGTTCAAGATCCTGCAGGGCTTTCTGTGCCTGTTCCCTTTGCAGCTGAAGCTCCATTATGGACATATCCTTCTTGTCCAGACGGTCGGTGAGGTATTTTTCAATTTCAAAGCACGCTCTGTCCAGACGTGCGGAAAATGTACTGTTGAAGATATCCTCGCTTCTGTCCTGCAATTCCAGCAAGAAGCTGCGGAAGCCCTCTACATCAACGTTTCCTTTGGCGTTGGTGACGGCTATTTTCGGGTTTTCGATTTTAAGAAATCTCGTTATCGTTTCGCTGATATGCGCTTTCAGGCTGATGATAGTTTCCGGCTCAACCTTGCCGCTCTTGGTGATGACCGTGTACACCGGCATATCGTACAGTTTCAGCTCGTTCAGGAATGTGATGATGCTTTCCCGGAGCGTTCCCTCGTCAGCCGCAACGGTAAGAATGTAGGCAAGGCTTCTGGGAAGATAGTTGTCAATGGCACGGTTATGTACTTCTATGCCGGAATCAAAGCCGGGCATATCCACCAGCTTTATGGACGGTATCTGCGCAAAGAACGGGTTTGACGTACCGATTTTTACAACAGAATACTTGTCCGCCGCAAGCGCTGCGGATTTGAATTCTGACAATGGAATGGTGCTTTCTATTCCGTCGGCTGAAACGAGAGTTACGGTGTCGTCCCCGGTGGATATCTCAGTGGGAACTGCGGTTTCCGGCGTGATGTTGGTTGAGAGCAGCTTTTCGCCGATAACAGCGTTGATTAGCGAGCTTTTTCCGGTACTGAAACCGCCAATCACCGGGGCGGTAACTCTGAATCCGGGGATCTCGTCAAGTGCTGCGGTGATTTCCCCGGCAGGTAGGTCGTATTTTCGCGCGATTTCAAGCGCTGTGGTGAATGAGGGGGTAAAGTCTTTTTTCATTCTTTTCTCTTCTCCTTACACTATGAATCCAAATTGCTTTTTTCTAACAGGGCGCTCTTTATCTTTCTTTGATTCAAAATAATTTTGTTGTGTTTCAGGCGAATCAAGATAATGCGTCTGTATTCCAACGGGCGTTCCCGGTTTTATTTCTGGTTCTAACAAATAAAACACACCGTCCACCTCTTGCTCTATATCAACAGGAAATTGTAATCCCGCCCTGTTTGTATATTGACATTTATAAATTATTTTATTATCCGTAACAGTTGCTTCTTCACATTTGTAAAATGGACCGCTATTAAACACAGAAAACAGTCCAGTCATTACTCCTGCTTGAGTATCACTCTCGATTCTTTCAGGTATACTAGCTTTGATAATGTTTCTATTAAAGTTCACATCATGTAGATAACAATTAAAAAAATTGTATTTATTACGTATATTACATCTATAATAATCAAGATTTTTCGTAAGAATAACCGCCGCCATATTGCTCAAAAACACCAGCTGCTCCTTATCCACATTAAGCAGCACCGCCAGCTCCGCAATATACTTGAACGCTTCCTGCCTGCCCTCATCGAAAGCCCCGGCGATAAGCAGGCATTCCAGTATTAGCATCAGCCGTTCGTCGGTTTCCCGGAACAGCGAGGTTATTTCGTCCAACTGCGAAAAGGTGAGCGTCTGTGCGGCGGCAAATTCCTCCTGCAAGTCACCACCCTCGCCGAGATAATTCATGCCAAATGCGATCCTGTGCGCCAGAAGCAGGCTTTCGGACAGCATTTCCGGCTCAAACTGCGCCACTGTGAGAAGCAGCGTGAGGTAACATTTGTTTGCGTGCTCGTCAAAGCTTTCCAGCGGATGCGGAGTTATGGGGTACCTGTATCCATTCGCAGACAGCTTCTTGAAGTCTGCGGTGAGGTTTTCGGCAGCGTCATTGCTCTGTTTGAGCTGTTCAAGCTCCAATGCCAGCGCACGAAGCTCGCTCTGGATCTCGTCAATAGTTTTCATTTGTAAACCTTCCTTTCATTTTCTCGGGATTTTTCTTTCAAAGTGAGTGCACACGCTCTCAGAATATGTCTGTCTGCGGCGAAGCTCGCATATCGACTTCACGCCCTTTTCGTATTCCCACCACACCATAAACGGGTCGTTCTCACACGGATGTATGTGCGATGAAGCCGGGTCGTACCAATGTTTGCAAAACGCACACACCAGCAGTGAATTGCGGGTGTTTATCTTTTTAGGGTTGTCCATAGCGATATCCTTTCATATATTTTTCCGGGATAAGTTGATTTGTTTAATTATACCACATTTCGACCAATATTGCAATACTTTTTGTGGCTTTTGGTTATAAAATCATTCTTAATATGTAGAATATTGCGAAATCATCTGTATTCATATTATACAATGGAATCAATTATACTGCAACGATTCTGCTTCCGAAATATTATTCTTTTTGCGGAACTCAACTTATACTGAGTACAATCCGAAATATGCACAAACCCAGCTATTCAATATCCGAAAATATGCATTATTTGAAAAAACAAATAGTCTATTTTATGCATAATCCTTGATTTTTGACTTAAACTATGGTATAATTACCGTAGAAAGCGAGGAGAATTTTATGCTGAAAAGGAAAATGTATGACAGGCTTCTTGACTGGAAGAACACCAAGAGCAAGGAATGTCTGCTGATAAAGGGCGCAAGGCAGGTCGGCAAGACCTATCTTGTAAGGCAGTTCGGCAAGAACGAATACGAGAGCTTTATTGAAATTAACTTCCATATGCAGA
>JBJFGA010000296.1:4001-8135 GCA_051892275.1 Oscillospiraceae bacterium
CAGTTCGGCAAGAACGAATACGAGAGCTTTATTGAAATTAACTTCCATATGCAGAACAGTTTGAAGGTCATCTTTGAGGGCGACAAGTCCGCGGAGGAGATATACAAGCGAATTACAGCGAACATTCCCGGAGTAAAGCTAATACCCGGCAAAACGCTGATTTTCCTTGACGAGATACAGAAATGCTCAAACGCAAGAACAGCGCTTAAATTTCTTGCCGAGGACGGCAGATATGATGTTATCGCATCCGGCTCTCTGCTCGGACTTGCTTACGGCAAGGACGCTGACAAAGAGGTTGAGGAGGTCGAGTCTGTTCCGGTGGGATACGAAAAGCAGGTTATGATGTATTCGCTGGATTTTGAGGAGTTTCTGTGGGCATACGGCTACGGGCAGGACACGGTAGAATATCTCAGGAGCTTCTATGAATCAAGAGAGAAGATTCCGCCCGAAGTTAATCAGAAATTCGACTCTATTCTTCGCGAATATCTGGTGGTCGGAGGAATGCCGGAGGTCGTTGCGGATTTTATGGAGCACAAGGATTTCGGCAGGGTTCAGGAAATTCAGGGCAAGATACTTGCTTCCTATGCAGACGATATATCACAGCACGCAAAGGGTGCCGAGAAGGTCAAGGTCAGGAAATGCTACGACAGCATTCCCAGACAGCTTGCAAAAGAGAATAAGAAGTTCAAGTATTCGGAAGTCGAGAGCAAAGCAACAGCAAGGAAATTCGGCGATAGCATTCAGTGGCTTCGTGACGCGAATATGGCGTATATCTGCTGCAACACCTCAACGCCCATGCTTCCGCTGAACGCCTACGAAAAGGAAAACGAGTTCAAGTTGTATATCAATGACACGGGGCTTTTGCTTGCTTTGTTTGGCTTTGCGACCAAGCAGGCGTTGCTTAACGGCAACCTCAAAGGCTTTGCCAAAGGCGGTATATACGAGAACTTTGTTGCTGAAACGCTGATAAAAAACGGTTATACACTGCACTACTACAAGCCTGATGACAACTCCGAACTTGAATTTATCATTGAGAAAGACGGCGAGGTCATTCCGATAGAGGTCAAGGCAGGCAATACTGCCACGAAGTCTTTGAATCAGTTTATCGAGACTTATTCGCCGTCAGTTGCGTTCAAGCTGATAAGCGGAAATGTGGGGGAGTGCGAGAACAAGGTTTCCCTGCCGCATTATCTTACGATGTTTATCTGATTTTTTCTGTTCGTAAAACGTTCGTTTAACGCACACATAGAAAGCCCCCGAAATCGTCGTGATTTCGGGGAATTTTTTCGAAAATCTATTGCTTTATGTCGGAAAAGATGATATACTGATTATAAAAAACGTACCTTTATTTTCGGCAGGAGGAACAACAAGATGTCAGTAATTCATTTGTCAGATGCCACAAAATTTGGTTTATCCAAGAAAGCACTACCAGCAGACGACTACACAAAGTTCCGTTCAAATTTCATATCATATATTGAGAAAATCAAGACTGCTTCTCAGAATAACGAAAATGAAGAGCATATAAAGAATATCATCAACGATTTCCTCAGGATGAATTTTTACAGTGAAGCCAGATTCTCTATCAATACTGACGGAAACATCGACAGTGCAATAAAAGAAAACGGCGAGCTGCTTGTAATAATCGAAACCAAAACTCCATACAACAAATCTGAAATGATCTCCGAGGGCAATCTGAATAGAAAGGCTCTGCATGAGGTCGTATACTATTACCTTGAACGTGCGGTTGACACGTCCAAATCAAAAGCCATGATCTCTATAAGATGCCAGATCAGACATCTCATTGTAACTGACGGAATCAACTGGTTTCTTTTTGATGCTAACGCGATCCACGAGATCACTGACGGAAAAATCGAACATGCATTTTATCAATATAAGAATGGTCAGCGTCCTTATAAGGATGATACTTCCGCATTTTACGAGGAGCTTCGTCAGTATTTTGATGAAATGAACATCAACGAGAAGCTCTCATATATTTATTTCAATGCTGAGGAATGCAGCAGAACCAAAACACAGACTACCGGAGTGTATAACGTTTTATCCCAGGGATATCTTTTAAAAAGCAGAATAAGAATCAATTATGAGCCTCATAAACTTAATGAAAGGTTTTACCACGAGCTTCTTTACATAATGGGTATGAAAGAGGTTGAAAAGGACAACAGGGTTGTTGTTGAAATAGATACCAGTATCAAGAATTCACTTTCATATCAGATCAACAGACTGCTGAACAAAAAGGATACCCCGGAGTCGGAAATAGACCAGCGCATATATGAACTGGTAATAATCTGGGTAAACAGACTTCTATTTATAAAGCTGTTTGAGGGTCAGCTTATTTCGTTCAATTCTGATGAAACGGCATACCATATTCTCGACAATGAGAAAATACAGAGTTTTGAGGACTTGGAGTGCCTGTTCTTTGAGGTACTTGGCAGAAAGAAGCGTGAAGAAAACGACTTCTTCAACAGATTTGCAGAGATACCCTACCTTAACAGCTCTCTGTTTGAAAAGCAGGACGTTGAAACGGGGCAAGGTTCATATCACAATGGAATAATGATAAGTGAGCTGAAGAACGAACCTATCCGAATTTATCCCTCCTCTGTGCTTGGCAAAAAGGTAAAGAAGGATCCCGATATTCTCACCTACATTATTGATTTTCTGAACAGCTATAATTTTGCATCGGACGAGGCTAATGTTGATGAAACAAGCTCCCGGGAAATTCTTGACGCTGCTGTTCTAGGTCTGATTTTCGAAAAACTCAACGGATACCGCGATGGTTCTACATATACACCATCTGTAATTACTGATTATCTTGCAAAGAAAACAGTTGAACAGACCGTATTATGCAGGGTAAATGCTGAAATGGGGTGGAATTGCGAATCACTAAATGATATTCGCAATAAGCTTGATACTCTGGAACAGAGAAAACGAGTTAATGAGATTATCAATTCTATCACGATATGCGATCCCTCGGTAGGCTCCGGGCATTTCTTGGTTTCTGTGCTGAATTATTTGATCGCAGCAAAGAAAGAATGCGAGGTTCTTTTTATCTATGGAACGGACAAGCTGCTGAAAGATTGCTCTATTGAGGTCGAAAGGGACGTACTGTGTGTTAAATATGGTGACGGCTCTCCCTTTGTATACAAGCGCAAAAGCAACGAATCACGTGAAATACAGGGTACGCTGTTCAACGAGAAGCGCACAATTATTGAAAACTGCCTGTTCGGGTCTGACATCAACGTTACAGCTGTGTCTATCTGCCAGCTTCGCTTGTGGATCGAGCTTCTGAAAAATGCCTACTACGAAAATGGTGTAATGGAAACTCTGCCGAACATCGACATCAACATTAAAACAGGAAATTCCCTGACATACTATGCAAATTTTGAGGTCGGGGAAAGTATCATCAAGTCAAACAAGAATTCCAGTGATGTTTCTCCAGCGGATCTTAAAACTCTCAAGGACTATCGTGCTTCTGTCAAGGAATACAAGAGCTGTTCTGATAAGTCTAAAAAGAAAGAGATCATCTCAAGGATAAGGCAGATCAAGGATAATCTCTTTTACAACGACGCCCAGCAGCATCTTGACGATAAAAAGAATTCTGATAACAAGTTTGAAAACGCTATCGAGTGGGCTATTGAATTCCCGGAGGTCATAGACGAGAATGGAAAGTTTACCGGGTTTGACATCGTTATCGGAAATCCTCCCTACATTCAGCTTCAGACCATGCATAAAGGCGCTGACACACTTGCTAAGATGAATTATGCTACATACGCACGAACAGGTGACATATATTGCCTGTTTTATGAGCTTGCCTATAAGCTGCTTAAGCCAAACGGAATGCTTGCGTATATCTCCTCAAACAAGTGGATGAGGGCAGGCTACGGGGAAGCTTTGCGCAATTTCCTTGTTACAAAGACTGACCCTGTCCAGCTTATCGACTTTTCGGGTGAGAAAGTGTTCCCCAAAGTAACTGTTGACGTCAATATTCTGATTTATCGCAAGTCCGATAATCAGTTTAATACATTATCCTGCATAATCAAAGACTCAGACTGGCGAAATAATTTGAGCGATTATGTTCGACAGCACGCTGTCAGCAATCGTTTCGACAGTTCCGGCAGC
>JBJFGA010000297.1:0-8111 GCA_051892275.1 Oscillospiraceae bacterium
CGCTGCCCCACACCCCGCTTCCTTTTGTGTCAAAAGGAAGCGAAAACCATTTCGCCAAGCTGAAAGGCGCTGATGTGATAATTCAGCGCCTTTTTTGTTATAAAGAGAGTATTTTAAACGGAAAGCCGCTTCTAAAATAAGTTTACTTCTTCCACTTCATAGAGATATCAAACGCCTTAACGCTGTGAGTAAGTGCGCCCAGCGAGATAATATCCACCCCGGTTTCCGCAACCTGCCGAATATTCTCCATGGTGACGTTGCCGCTGGCTTCCAGCTTGGCGCGACCCGCTACCAGCTTCACCGCCTGCGCCATTGTGGGGCAGTCCATGTTGTCCAGCATGATGACGTTCACGCCGCAGTCCACCGCTTCCTGGACCTCTTCCAGATTGCGTGTTTCCACCTCTATCTGGAGCATGTGTCCAGCCTTGCTGCGAAGCGCGTTTACCGCCGGAGTGATGCCGCCGTAAGCGTCGATGTGGTTGTCCTTGAGCATTGCCGCGTCGGTGAGGTTATAGCGGTGATTGCGCCCGCCGCCGACGGTTACCGCGTACTTCTGGAGCGGTCTTAACCCCGGCAGGGTCTTTCTGGTGTCCGCAATGCTGGCGTTAGTGCCTTTTACAAGCTCCACGCACTTGTTGGTGTAGCTCGCTATCCCGCTCATGTGCTGGAGCAGGTTCAGCGAAGTGCGCTCCGCTTTCAGCATGAGACGGGTGTGTCCGGTGAAATCCGCGATTATGTCGCCGTTCTTCACCTTGTCGCCGTCCTTGAAATGGCACTCTATCTTCATATCCGGGTCGAGAATGGTGAACACCCGCAGCGCTACCTCCAGCCCGCACAGAACGCCGTCCGCCTTTGCCATGAAATACGCCGAGGAAACGCTGTCCTCCGGGATAAGCAGGTCGGCGGTGCTGTCTATGTAGTTTATATCCTCGGTGAGGGCGGTCTTGATTATATCGTCAACATAAAACGGTAAGAGGGTCATTACTTTTCGTCCTTTCTTGCAATTACTTCCGACAGAATTATGTAAGCAACGGTGACAAGCGACTTGGTTTCCACAAAGTCCGCGGTTATCTCAAAGCCGCTGTTCTCCACAAGGTCTTTCAGTTCCTTAATGCGGGCAAGACCCTTTTCGGCTTCCTCGTAATTCGGGGAGATGAAGTAGGCTTTCTGCATGATGTGGCGTACTTCCGTGCGGATACCCTTGGGGAGGGGCTTTCCCTCCGGGCTTGCCATGGGGTAGTCCACAGATTCCCGCTTGTCATCGACGCGGTGGCTTGTGATGTCCTCCGCGATGAGCCGCGAGAACACCAGCGCTTCAAGCAGGGAATTGCTTGCAAGGCGGTTCTGTCCGTGGACGCCGGTGTGGGAGCATTCCCCCGCGGCATACAGCCCGGGAATGTTGGTTGCGCCCTTGCCGTCAACGTTGATACCGCCCATGAGGTAATGCTGGCAGGGGTATACAGGGAATGGCTCCTTCGTCATGTCGTAGCCCTTTTCAAGCACCTTGCCGTATATCATCGGGAAATGACCCTTGACGAACTCCGGGTCTTTGTGGGAGATGTCCAGCCAGAACTCGTCGCTGCCGGTCAGCTCCTGCTCCTTCATCATGCACTGGGAAACCACGTCCCGTGGGGCAAGCTCCTTGCGCTCCGGCTCATACTTCTGCATGAAGCGCTCCTTGTGGCAGTTGAGCAGGTACGCGCCCTCACCGCGGACTGCCTCGGAAATGAGGAAGCACTCGCGGTTCTTTCTGTCCGCGAACGCGGTGGGGTGGAACTGCACATAGCTGAGGTTTTTTATCTTCGCGCCGAGGTTGTAGGCGAGCTGAATACCGTCGCCGGTGGCGATAGCCGAGTTTGTGGTGAAGTCATACACTCTGCCGATACCGCCTGTGGCGAGCACCACCGCGTGCGCGCAGTAATACTCATGAACCGCGCCGCCGGGAATGTCGTTGTGTGCCAGCACGTCCGCGAAGAAGATACCGTCCTGCTTTTCCAGCCGGCACAGCACCGAGTTATTAACAACGGTGACGTTTTTCAGCTCCTGCACCTGCCTGATGAGGTTGGTTTCTATCTCGAAGCCGGTGGTGTCCTTGTGGTGGGCAATGCGGCGGCGGGAGTGTCCGCCCTCGCGGGTCAGCTCAATGCTGCCGTCCTGCTTCAGGTCGAACTCAACGCCGTACTTCTCTTTAAGCCGCATAACGTCAGTGGGTCCCTGTTCAACAAGTATCTTCACATTGTCGAGGTTGTTCTTGTAGTGACCGGCGATAAGCGTGTCCTTGATGTGCAGGTCGTAGCTGTCGTTTTCCTTGTCCATTACCGCGGCAACTCCGCCCTGCGCCAGCGCGGAATTACACAGCGTAAGCTCCCGCTTGCTCAGCATGAGTATGCGCAGGTCGGGCGCGAGATTGAGCGCAGTGTAGATACCGGAAATACCGGTGCCTACGATTATTACGTCATACCTTTGGAATTTCAAAGTGATCAGCCTTTCTTTTTTAGCGGGAAAGCCGCCGTTCTTAATATATCTTGACATATCGCCGTATTGCTGATATAATAACGATATGTGTACGATCTGATAAACGTTCCTGCCGTACTCACAGGCAGGAGAGAGATACTCTGCCGTTACCGGAGTATGTGAACGGAGGTAACAAAAATGGAAGAAAAACAACTCACAAGAGCCATTCTGGTCGGCGCTGACACCGGGGAATACGACGCCGAAAGCTCTATGGACGAGCTTGCCGAGCTGGCGCAGACCGCCGGTGCGCAGGAGCTTGCCCGGGTCATTCAGAAGCGGGAAGCTTACGAAGCCGCCACCGTTATCGGCGAGGGAAAGCTTGCCGAGGTGAAGGAGCTGTGCGGAACTCTCGGTGCGGAACTGCTGATATTCGACTGCGAGCTTACTGCGTCGCAGATACGCAATGTCGAGGACGAAACCGACGTCCGTGTCATCGACCGAACCATGCTGATACTGGATATCTTCGCAGGGCGCGCGGTTTCCCGTGAGGGCAAACTGCAAGTCGAACTGGCGCAGCTGAAATACCGGCTGCCGCGGCTCATGGGCATCGGCGCTTCGCTGTCAAGGCTGGGCGGCGGTATCGGAACGCGCGGCCCGGGTGAAACTCAACTGGAAACCGACCGCCGGCATATCCGCCGCAGGATCGACAAGCTGTCCGCAGAACTTCGGGAACTGGAAGAGCGCCGCGGCTACACCCGTGAGCGCCGCCGCAAGGACAGCGTGCAGGTGGGCGCGATAGTTGGCTACACCAACGCGGGTAAATCCACGCTGCTGAACCTGCTGACCGGCGCAGGGGTTCTCGCCGAGGACAAGCTGTTCGCTACCCTCGACCCTACGTCCCGGGCTATCGAGCTGCCGGACGGAAGAAATCTGCTGCTGGTGGACACGGTCGGACTTATCCGCCGCCTGCCGCACCATCTGGTTGAAGCATTCAAGTCCACTCTTGAGGAAGCTGCCTGCGCAGATATCATAATCCACGTCTGTGACGCGTCTGACCCGGAAGCCGCCGAAAAAGCGGACGTCACGCTCAAGACCCTTGCGGACTTAGGCGCGGCGGAGATACCGGTAGTCACCGTGCTGAACAAGTGCGACCTGCTGACCCAGAACATTCCGGAGGACAGCTCCACCGTGAAGATAAGCGCCCTCAAAGCCGAGGGTATCGACCGTCTGCTGGAGGTCATCGCCGCAAATCTCCCTGAAACCGCCAAGCGCATGAAGCTGCTTCTGCCCTACGACAAGGCGGGGCTTTCGGCGAAGATACGCGAAAACGGCAAGGTGTTCACGGAGGAATACACCGAAAGCGGCGTACTTCTGGACGTGCTGGTGGACAAGCTGCTGATAAAGCAGATGGAGGCATATCAGAGCGAATAATTCTCATAAGTGGCGCGGATATATGGCTGCGCCACTTTTTTAATTCGGAATGCGGAATTCGGAATGCGGAATTGAATGTGTCCGCTATCGCGGACGGATTTCAAATGATGCAAGCCGAAAAGCGCAATTATTTTTCCGTTTCGTGAATTATAATTGTATAACAGGTCAAGTCACTGCATTTTTGATATTGCCGCGAAGCGGCATCATTAATTCCGAATTCCGCATTCCGAATTCCGAATTAAATTTACTCGTCAATCTTGACCTCAGTCCCGCCGACAGGTCTTACGCTGAGCACGTGGCAGGAGCCTGTGCCGAAGGTGCGCTCAATGTTCATCTTGAACTGCTGGAGCATATCCAGCGGCACGAATGCCTGGATCGTACCAGCGAAGCCGCCGCCGTGGACGCGGCATGCGCCCTTGCGGTGCAGCGAGAATTCAGCCACGTTCAGCGCGATGGAAAGGCACTGGTGCTTTATATCTGAATTTGCGTAGATGTTCTGTAAGTACTTGAAGGAGCTGTCGCCGGATTCCTTAACGCTGGAGAGGAAGTCCTCGAAGCTGCCGGATTTCAGTGCGTGAACCAGCTTGTCCACACGCTCGTTCTCATCGAAGAAGTGGATAGCGCGAAGCACCGCTCTGTCGCCGAACTGCTCGCGGAGCACGTTTATGTTCAGCATGATGTCGTCCTTGGACAGCTGGCGCAGATTTTCGCAGGTGAAGAAGCCCGCAATGCTCTTCATCTCGGTGGGGATAGCCGCGTACTCATCGGTGAGGTCGGCATGGTCGCCCTTTGCGTCAACTATGCACAACGCGTGACCGAACTTCTCGAAATCCGCGGGAATGCTCTCGATTATCGGGGTTTCGGTGTCCTTGAAATCTATCGCGATAAATCCGCCGACAGAAGAAGCCATCTGGTCCATCAGTCCGGAGGGTTTGCCGAAGTACACGTTTTCCGCATACTGGGAGATCTGCGCTACTTTCACCGGGTTCACCATGCCGCCGTTATAGAGGTGAGAAAGGATAGTACCGACCAGTACCTCAAACGCCGCAGAGGAGGAAAGACCGCTGCCCTTCATTACGTCAGAGGTCGTGTAGGCGCGGAAGCCGCCGGTTTTCAGCCCGTCCTTCTCAAATCCTGCCGCAACGCCGCGGATAAGGGAAGCAGAAGTGTTCTTTTCCTCCGGGTGAACTTCGAGGTCGGACAGATCGATGCTGTCCTCCGGAAAGCCCTCGGACTTGATGACGATCTTACCGTCCCCGGTCGGCTCTACTACTGCGATTATGTCGAGGTTGACGCTCGCCGCAAACACCTTGCCGTGGTTGTGGTCGGTGTGGTTGCCGCAGATCTCGGTTCTGCCGGGAGCGGAGAAGTAGCGGTGCTCGCCTATCGAACCGAAGTGTTCCACAAAGGCGGCTACTGCATTCTTGTAGCGCTGCTTCTGGGTTTCTGCCTGTGCTGCGGGGTAGAGGTCATTGATGTTTGAAATAACAGGTTTCATGTGGTTTTACCTTTCGTGATAACAGTATTATGTCAGGCGGTCTGACCGATCCAGGCTGTCGATAAACCGCACCCTGAATGGGTGACTTTTTCGACAGGCTGAGGCAGGATATTTTCCGCTTGTGTCTGAATTATTATTCCTTTTCCTGATAGAACATGTGCTTCTTCTTTTCCCGGTGGGAAACAACCGACAAAACCGGTCCCAGTGAAGCGTAGCTCATTACCAGTGAAGTGCCGCCGGCGCTGAGGAACGGCAGCGGGATACCCACGACCGGTCCGACGGAAAGCACCATCGCAATGTTGATGACGCAGTGGAAGGTGAACAGCGCGAACACGCCCACGCATATCAGCTTGCCCAGCGGGTCGATAGCGGAGGAGGAATCGGACAGCAGCTTCAGGCAGAGCACCGCCAGAGCGATGACCACCGCCATACAACCGATAAATCCGAACACCATGCCGATGTATGCGAAGATGAAGTCGTTGTAGCCCTCGGGGACGTAGGTATAGGTGGTGGCGTCAGTGCCAAGCCCGGTGAGCTGACCGCTTCCCATAGCCACCTTTGCGTTGTATTGCTGGAGATACGCGCCCAGGCGCTCCTCCTGCTGAAGCTCCTCGTCAAAGATGAGCTGGAAGCGCTTTCTGTGGTGGTCGCCCATGACGAAGTTCCACGCGACATACCCCACCACCGGTATACACGCCAGCCCGGCGACAATGTACTTCCAGGACATTCCCCCGGCGAACATCATGCAGATGAATATGAACAGGAACACCAGCGCCGAGCCTGCGTCACCCTGCTCCATGATTATCCCGAACGGGACAAGGAAATGCACGCACAGCAGCAGAAAATGCGGCAGCGAGTTCATCTTCTCGCCCAGCTTTGAGATGTGCCACGCCAGCGACAGAATGAACGCCAGCTTCAGTATCTCGGACGGCTGAATGGTGATAAAGCCGAGGTTCAGCCATGCGAGGTCGTCGTCGCGCTTTATTCCCAGCGGAGTGTACAGCAGCAGCTGTAATATCACCGCCAGCGGCGCATAAACGAACCAGTATTTCGCCATGCGTTTGTAGTCTATCATGCCGATTATGATAGCGGCAAACACGCCGATGATTATGGCGAATACCTGTGTGTCTATATCGTCCTGCTTCACATAGCCGATAACGTTCAGCGAGTACAGCAGGTATATGTCAAAGGCTGAAATGCACAGGCAGATCAGCATAAGTATCCAGTCTATATGCCGGAAGTAATTTCCAAGCCATTTCAGTACAGTTTTCATTATTTCAAATACCCGTGTGCAGTAACTCATAGTAATGCGTTAAGTTCTCATATACAACATTATTATATACTTTTTTTTTGTATTTTGCAAGAAGAAAGATGTGTAAAATGTGCATTGCCTGAAAATTCGCCATTCTTTATAAAAAGCAGCGCAATTTTGAAAAAAGTTAGTCTTTTTTTACAATAGAGCAGGAATAAATCACATTTTGTGAATAATTTGACGAATATCCTATTGTTTTTACTGAAAATTTAATGTTAAAAATGATTTTTGTGCAATTTGCCTATTGAAAACGATTAACTTTTAGTGTATTATATAAATATACACTAATAAATTGAGAGGTGGTTCCTGCTTGAATATTACCATTAAAGATGTCGCAAAGGCAGCGAACGTATCTGTTGCCACCGTTTCCCGAGTGCTGAACAAAAAAACCAACGTTTCTGACGAAGCGGTTCAGGCGGTCAACAAGGCGGTGGAAGAGCTGGGATACAGTCCGAACTTCCTTGGGCGAGACCTTAGAAAGAGCGAAACAAAGCGTATCCTCGCGATCATTGCTTCCACGGAGCAGAGCTTCTACTCCGAGGTACTGCGCGGAATGCAGGACGCCGCATATATGCAGGGGTATGATGTGCTTATCGCCACCACCCGCGACGACCCTGACCACGAGATGCATCTGCTGGGAATGCTGTTTTCAAAGGCGGTTGACGGCGCGGTGCTTCTTGCGCCGAAGCTGGACAGCAGGACCATTTCAGACCTCGCGAAGAAATACCACCTCGCCATGTGCCTTGAACGTCTGGACGATTGCGAGATACTGTGCGTCACCATTGACAACGAACGCGCCGGCTACGACGCGACCAACTACCTTCTGGGCAAGGGGAGAAAGCGCATAGGGCTTCTCACCACCGAGGCGCGCAGCCAGTCCTCGGTAGACCGCGAGAACGGATACCGCCGCGCTCTGACCGAAGCCGGGATACCGGTGGACGAGGAACTGCTGTACTACGGCGACTACAACGCCGAGAGCGGCACCCGTGGCTGCGAGGTGCTGATGTCGCTCCAGGATCCGCCGGACGCGATCTTCTCCATCTCCGATACCATCTCTATCGGTGCGATGACTTACGCGCTCCAGAACGGGATAAAGGTCGGAAAGGACGTGCTGTTTTTCGGTTTTGACAACATTGCGTACTCTCACATGTTCATTCCGCACCTGTCAACTGTTGAGCAGCCCTGCTACCTGCAAGGCAAAGCGGTAATCGAGAAGCTTATCCACAACATCAAGTCAGAGGATAAGGACACCGGGACATACAAGCTCCCGCACCGGCTGATACTCCGGGAATCCACCGGGGATTGAAAAAAACTGAAAGGCGCTGTTTTTGCAGCGCCTTTATGTTGTTATTTGCTGAAGGTCACCTCTAAAAACCTCGTTTGAGTGAAAATGTGTATAGCACACCGCCTGCTTCG
>JBJFGA010000298.1:0-34833 GCA_051892275.1 Oscillospiraceae bacterium
GGTAATTATATAGTCGTCGCTGGTCATATCGCGCAGATCGTTGTCAACGGTCAGCTTTATGCCGAATTCCTGCACCATATTCGCAGTGGCTGTGCGCTCGATATTACCGTGGTGGCATATCGTGGTAGGTATCTTGAACTTCTCCAGCAGCACCTGCAGCCCGAATGCGCTGGCTATCGCGTCCGGGTCGGGAAAATTATGAGTCTGTATAAAGACCCGGTGACCCTTCAGCAGGGTGATGAGCTCGCTTAATTTTGGGGACATAAGGTCCTCCTTACAAGTTGGTAGGCAGCGGCGGTGAATTTACATCACACGCGTGCGCCACAGATGTAACGGGAATTTTACAATTCCACACCGTTATCGCCATTTTATCACATGAACGAAAAAAAATCAATAGTATTCATTAAAAATTTGAAAAAAATATAGTGATTTTTCATAAACCGGACGTTATACAACAAGAATATTCTCATAATGTAGCATATTGTGTCGCATACGCAGGTATATTTAAGTATTTTAGGTAAAACATTTATCAATTATGTGCCCGGAAATTTACTTCGCCAGCCTCACTTGACTATTCAATGGAAAAGTAGTATAATATTAATTCGTAAAAAACGCAGGATAAGAGGTATTTTTATGGAAAGGTTCTACCCCAAGGCAACTATAACCGAGAAGGGCGAAAAGGCGCTGCGCAGCGGTCACCCGTGGGTGTACGCTGACGAAGTCACCAACATCGCCGGGCAGTATGAGAACGGCGGGCTTATGGACGTGCTCAGCCGCAAGGGGCGCTATCTCGGCACAGGATACATCAACGACCACTCCAAGATACGCATTCGGGTGATCTCCCGCAACGCAAACGACCGCTTCGACCGGGATTTTTACGCGCGCCGGGTGCGCTATGCACTGGAGTACCGCCGAACTGTTATGGCGGAGGACTTCGGCTGCTGTCGGCTCATCTTTGGCGAGGCAGACATGTTCCCGGGGTTTACAGTTGACCGGTTCGGGGACATTCTTGTGACACAGGTGCTCTCCCTTGGCACGGAGCTGATAAAGGACATGCTGTACTCGCTGCTGGTGCAGACCCTCGCGGACATGGGAGAGCATATCACCGCCATCTACGAACGCAACGACGTGAAGATACGCGAGCTGGAGGGAATGCAGGAATACAAGGGCTTCTACCCCGGCGAGGGGCTTCGCACCGACCTTTCCGGAGTCACCAAGATAACAGAGAACGGCATAAAATACACCGTGGACTACATCAACGGGCAGAAAACCGGGTTCTTCCTCGACCAGAAGTACAACCGTCAGGCTATCCGCCGCATAGCCAAGGGCAGAACGGTGCTTGACTGCTTCACACACACCGGTGCGTTTGCGCTGAACGCCGCCGCAGCCGGGGCGAAGCTGGTCAATGCCGTGGACATTTCCGCTGACGCAGTGGAAATGACCCGCCGCAATGCGGAGCTGAACGGGCTTACCAACATGGAGTTCACAAAGGCGGACGTGTTCGACCTGCTGACCGAGATGTACCGCAAGGGCGGCTCGCCCTACGACTTCATTATCCTCGACCCGCCGGCGTTTACCAAGAGCAGCAGCACCGTGAAGTCCGCGGAGCGCGGCTACAAGGAGATAAACCTCAAGGCAATGCGGCTGCTGCCGAGGGGCGGATATCTCGCGACCTGCTCCTGCTCCCACTTCATGACCGAAACGCTGTTCCGGCACATGCTTCACGACGCGGCGCAGGACGCAGGGGTATCCCTGCGGCAGATAGAGGCGCGGCGGCAGTCCCCGGATCACCCGATACTATGGAACGTCCCGGAAACGGACTATCTGAAATTCTACATCTTTCAAGTGGTTTAAGGAGATTATTATGACAGAGAAAGACCTCACCCCCGGACGTATCGTCCGGCATTTCAAGCGTTTAATGATGAGCGCAGAAGAACGCGGAAATTCCACGAAATACCTCTACGAGATAATCGGCATTGCGGAGCACACCGAAACCAGGGAAAAGCTGGTGATATACCGCGCACTGTACGGCGAAGGCGGCATTTACGCGCGTCCGCTGGAGATGTTCCTGTCGGAGACCGACAGGGTGAAATACCCACAGGCGGCGCAGAAATTCCGGTTTGAGCTGGTGGAGTAATTCGCCCTCACAGAAAGAAGCAACCATGAAGCAAGCAAGATATATTGACATGTGCAGCGGTTCTATACTGCGCAAAATGATACTGTTCACGCTGCCTATTATGCTGTCTGGACTGCTGCAGCTGCTGTTCAACGCAACGGACATAATCGTGGTGGGAAAGTTCGCCGGGGACAACGCTCTCGCGGCGGTAGGCTCCAACACCGCGCTCATAAATCTGATGACAAACCTGTTCATCGGGCTGTCGATAGGCGTGAACGTTGTCGCCGCGAGGTACTGCGGCTCAAAGGACATCAGAGAGCTTAGAAAGACCGTCCACACCGCAATGCTGCTAAGCGTTATCTGCGGCGTGATACTAATGGTGGTCGGTATCTGCCTTGCGGAGCAGATGCTGCGGCTGATGCAGACCCCGGAAAGCATAATCGGCATGGCGACGGATTACCTAAGGATCTATTTCTGCGGAATGCCGTTCATGATGGTGTACAACTTCGGCAACGCGATACTCCGCGCCGCCGGGGACGCCAACCGCCCGATGGTATACCTCACCATTGCGGGTGTGGTGAACGTTCTGCTGGATATGTTCTGCGTTATCGTGCTGCACATGAGCGCAGCCGGCGCGGGCGTTGCGACCGCCGCTTCACAGGGAGTATCCGCGGTGCTGATGATACGCTGCCTTATGCGGGAGTCCGAGGAGTCCGGGCTGAAGCTGGAGCTGAAAAAGCTGAAAATACACAAAGACAAACTGCTGATGATAGTGAAGATAGGGCTTCCGGCAGGATTTCAGGGGACGGTGTTCTCGCTGTCCAACGTCGTGATACAGTCCTCGATAAACCTGTTCGGCGAGGCTGTTATCGCGGGGAACTCCGCGGCGGCAAGCATCGAGGGCTTCGTCTACATGGCGATGAACTCCTGCTACCAGTCCACCCTGTCCTTCACCAGCCAGAATATCGGCGCGGGAAAATACGAGCGCATAAACCGGATACTGCTGTGCGGTCTGCTCTGCGTGGTAACTGTCTGGGCAGTGCTGGGGCTGGGGATATGTATGACCCTCGGCAGACCGCTGCTCGGTCTGTACACCAGCGGTGACGCGGCGATCGAAGCCGGTCTGCGGCGAATGCTGTACGTCTGCGGAACCTACTTCCTGTGCGGCGTTATGGAGGTGCTGGTCGGCTCGCTGCGCGGCATGGGCTACTCTGTAACCCCTATGATAGTGTCGCTGGTGGGCGCCTGCGGACTGCGGCTGGTGTGGCTCGCAACGGTGTTCCAGATAGAGCAGTTCCACACCCCGGACACGGTGTACCTCTCATACCCGGTTTCCTGGGTGATAACCGTGGCGGCGCATGTGGTGAGTTTCTCTATCTGCCGGCACAGGCTTAAAAAGAAAACGCTCAAATCGCAGACGGCATGATACCTCAACACCTCCGCTGATACTAATAACCATTTAAACTCAGGAAATCTTTACAGAAATCCAGCACCGCTATCGTCGTCAAAGAAACTTGAGCGTTTTCCGCGCAGCGGATAATGCGTACATACAGTACGCCTGCGTTTCTTTTCCTAGATATCGGCACTCTCTTTCTACAAATCTTTTCCTTCGTTCAAACGGTTATTAGTATGAATAATTCGGCGGGGGTGTTTTTGTGACATAGGTATTGACAAACCGCAATTTTAGTGCTATAATTACCCCAAGATGAACATTGTTCATGTTGAGGAGGTGACAGTCATCAATCCCGAGATAACGTCGAAGGAAGAGATAATGCGTGTCTGCCGGAAAATCGCCTCGGAAAAGGGACTGAAAGCGCTGAACATGCGCACTGTCGCCGGCGAATGCGGCATTGCGCTGGGTACGCTCTACAACTACTACGCAGACAAAGAAACGCTGGTAATTGCGGCTGTCGGAAGCGTGTGGCAGGATATTTTCCACCTGCCGACGGATAACAGCGAACCGCTCCCCTTCCCGGAGTATGTCGGCAGACTGTTCCGGCAGGTTCAGGAGCGCTCCCGGGAGTACCCGGGGTTCTTCGCGGCGCACTCGGCGGCGATAGCGGGCAGCGGGAAAAGCCGTGCAAGGGACGCTATGGAGCAGTGCTTCGGGCACATCAGAGGGGCGCTTCTGAAAGCGCTGCGGCAGGACAACTCGGTAAGCGCCGGGGCGTTCGGCGTGGAAATAACCGAAGATGGCTTCGTGGAGTTCGTGCTGCAAAATATCATTCTGCTCCTGTCACAGGACAAGTCCTGCCAGCCGCTCACCGAAATAATCAGGCGAACTATATATCAGGAGGGACATCATGCAGGCAATATTTGAAACTCTGTTCGACGCAGTTTACCTCGTGACGGTGGTCACGCTTGGTATCATCATGATAAGGCGCAGCCTCACCGCCGGCGCTTCATCAGAAGAAACGGATGTTGGCGCGTTCAGCCACGGTGGCAGGCAGTATCTTCTGTTCGGAATTATGGCGGTAACGCTTGGCGCCGGGGACGCGTTCCACCTTGTGCCGAGGGCGCTGGCGCTCTGCACCACCGGGCTGGAAAGCTACACCGCCGCGCTTGGCATAGGCAAGCTCATCACCTCGGTAACTATGACCGCGTTCTATGTGCTGCTGTATTACGTCTGGCGCCGCCGCTACAAGGTCAGCGGGAAGAAATGGCTCACCGCCCTGGTCTGGGGACATGCGGCGCTTCGGGTGCTGCTCTGCCTCATGCCGCAGAACCAATGGACAAGCCCGGACGCTCCGCTTTCCTGGGGGATATGGCGCAATATCCCGTTCGCGGTGCTGGGTGGTATCATTGTCGTGTTGTTCTTCATCAGCGCACACAACACCGGCGACCGGAGGTTCCGCTTCCTGTGGCTGACGGTAGTGCTGAGCTTCGGGTTCTACATTCCGGTCGTGCTTTTTGCGGACGCTGTGCCGCTTATCGGTATGCTGATGATACCAAAGACCTGCGCCTACGTCTGGACGGTGCTTATCGGATTTAATGCAATGAAGGAGGATATCTCAAAATGAAAAAGTGTCTGAACATCTCGTTTATTTATGCCATTGCTGCAATGGCTGGCGGCGTCTTCTACCGGGAATTCACGAAATTCAACGGCTTTGAGGGAACAACAGTCCTCGGCAAGGTACATACCCACCTGTTCCTGTTGGGAATGGTGATGTTCCTGATAACGGCGCTGTTCACCGCGCATTTCAAGCAGCTTCACGGTCAAAAGACCTTCAAGGCGTTCCTGTGCGTTTACAATGTCGGAGTGCCGCTCACCGCGGTGATGATGGCGGTTCGTGGCGTCACCGAAGTTCTGGGCATGGAACTTTCCAAGGGCGCTAATGGGGCTATTTCCGGCATCGCTGGTATCGGGCATATTCTCGCCGGAACAGGCATAGTTCTGCTGCTCATTTCGCTGAAAAAGTGTGCGAAATCGGGGGCAGAGGAATGAGCAAACCCTTTTACCATGTAAAAAAGCGTACCCTGCTGGCGATAGCGGGCTGCGTGTGGCTTATCGCGGGGGGAAACGTTGCACGGCTTGGGGTAGTTGCCTACACCAACATCGAGTTCGCTTTCTGGCAGCCGCTGGTGTCCCTGGCGGTGTTCGCCGCGTTCGGACTGATGTTCTACAAGATGAGCATTAAGCACACAAGGCGCATAAAAGGCTACGCCGAGCCTTCCCGCCCGTTCTGGAACTTCTTCGACCTGAAAGCCTACTGCATAATGGCGTTCATGATGGGCGGCGGTATCTGGCTGCGCTATTCCGGGCTGGTGCCGGAGATGTTCATCGCGGTGTTCTACACCGGGCTGGGCTGTGCGCTGGCGGGAGCCGGGGTGCTGTTCTGGGTAATGTTTTTCAGGTACGGCAAGGAATAAATTATGGGAACCTCTATAAACCGTTGTGAAAAGCAAAAATGTGACCTTATATAAACAAGCCCCGGAGCGTTTGACCCCGGGGCTTTGCCATATCAGAAAGTAAAATACTGAAAATTATTGCCGGTATTCGGCTCGTCATACAGCATAGAGCCGCCGGAAACCAACCCGACTATCGTGCCTACCAGTTTGTTTGAGGAGAGGTCGGAAATATGCGCCATTAGGTCAACAGTAAGTGCGTCCGCAGCTTCCTCTGCATCGTTGATGTCCACCAGCTTGTACCTGTCGTCCGGCTTGGGTGCGACCTCGCCCTTCGGTTCATCAAGGGTCAGCACCAGTTCACACCTGCCGTAGCCGCTGACGTCCGCGCCGCAGCTGCACACAACACCCTTGCCCTGGGGCTGCATGGAAACGGTAATTGAGGACTGCTCTATCGTCTGCTTTATACCCACGTCCCCGCCGCTTAACAAACCGGCAACGCCGGAGGACAGCGACAGCTTATATGTACCTACGCTTGTGGGAATACCAAAGATCTCAGCCGTACCCGCGCCGGTGTAGTCCATATAAAGCGCGTACTTGTCGGTTGTAATGCTCTCGCTTCTGGTCAGTAACATCTGCATAAGCCCGGAGAAATCGAACTCCACCCTGCCGTCGGTTTTAGAGGTGCCCTTTGAATGTACCGCGAAGTACTCCGTGCCGTTCACGGTGAAAGTCGCCTCATAGTCGTTGCCGCCGGACAATACTGCATAATCCATGCTGTATCCGTTGTTGATAAGCGTAAGCCTGCCGCCGGCGAGGGTATCATCGGTGTTGATGTAGAATATCAGCTTTGTGGTGAGGTCGGAGTTAAGCTCCCGCAGTTCATCTGCGCCCTCCTCCAGCTTCTCCACTATCTCGTCAAGGCTGGACGAGCTGTCAAGCGCTTCGAGGTACTTTTCAAACTCCTCATCGCCCTCTATCGCGTCCGCGACGACCATTATCATGTCCGCTAGTTCGTCCGCACCGAGGGTCATCTCCATGTTAAGTCCGTTGAACGTAAGGTTGCCGACCCTGCTTTCGCCGGCGGTGTATTGAATGTCGTACTTCTGTAACTCCGACCTGAAGCCGGCGGTTATCTCTGTATAAAGCTGCATAAGGTCGAACTTGGTGATATCAGCGGTCTGTTTCCCGGCGGAAGCCGCAGGAAGCTGCGCAGTGAAGCCGGTGTCGGATATCCCCGGGAACACCATGGTGAACGTTCCGTCCTTCTCGTAGCGGAGCTGCGCGCTGACAATGCTGTCGCCGCCTGAAGTGAGGTCCAGCATGTATTCATAGGCGCTGCCGCTGTCCTTTTCGGCGGTGGTGAATACAGTGGTGTTCAGCGCCCCGACGATGTTGTCCAGCGCGGTGCTGTCGATAACTCCGCCGGCGGAGTCCAGAATAAGCTCCTTAACGCTGTCCGAAAGCTCCAGGCTGCCGGACATGGTGACTTCTGCGCCGGACATTCCGGTCATCTCATTTATGTATACCGCGCCCATCTCCATGGCGGTCGCCGCCGCCGCGAGTGCGTCGTCAGTATCCGGTAAATCGCTGCCCGTCAGCTCGCCGTTCGCCGCGTCCGAAGCCAGCCCAACGGCGTCAGCAACAGCGGTGTTGTTCATGCTGGTCTTCATCATGGCATTGACCGCCGGGCTTACCCCCTCAACGGAAGAGGTGACGCTTGAAGCCGCCTTCATCGCAACGGAATACGCATAGTTCGCGTCCCCCATAAGCAGGCGGTTTATGCTCGCCCTGTTGGTGTTGTATACAACAGCGCCGGTTCCGCCAAGCGCCACTGCCGCTCCCGCCGCAATGCAGATACCGGGAACCAGCTTGCTGCGCTTTTTCGCCGGGGCAGCCGCGGGTGCAGGCTGTGCTGTATAGCGCACCGGCTGGCTGTAATCAGGTTGTGAGCTTTCCACCGCCGCGCCGCAGTTCTCACAGAACGCCGCGTTTTCCGGCAGCAGTGCGCCGCATTTATTGCATATCATAGGTTATCCTCCTTGAGACACGCCGCGCCGAAATGCGCGGCATAAACCAGTTTTACACACTTATTGTATCACATTACCAGTGAAATGTCAATATGCGGAATATCAAAGGTCTTTAAGTATGATTATCGGGATAGGCGGACAGTTGGGGCGGTTTACGAACGGCATTTCAATGACCGTGAAACGGCTGCTGTCAATGGTGGGTAGGTACTCCAACAGCGCGTCCCGCTCCTCGAAGCCGGTTTCCCTGCCGTAGTAGATGATGAGCGTCATCACGCCGCCGCTTTTCAGCAGCTTCAGCCCCTGCTCTATCGCCGGGATACTGGTGGACTTGCTGGTGAAGATATTGTGGTCGCCCCTGGGCAGCCAGCCAAAGTTGAAGGTGATGCAGGAAACGCTGTTTTCCTCGAACAATCCCCCCATCTCGCTGTGGCTTTTTAAATGCACGTCCGCCCGCTCGGACATGCCGTTTGCGGCGAGAAGCTCCCGGGTGCTGTCCACCGCGTCCTGCTGGATATCGAAAGCGGTGACATGTCCGCTCTCACCTACCAGCTGCGCCAGAAGCAGCGTGTCGTTGCCGCGTCCGGCGGTGGCGTCAATGCAGATGTCGCCGGGCTGTACCTTTTCTCTTATCACTCTGTGGATTATGTTCAGTGCGCTGAAATGCTTTCGTGGGTCCATAAGTTCCTCCGGTTTTGTTTTTTCTATATTATATCACTTTTAGGGAAGGTTGTAAAGACAAATCGTAATTTAGGCGGGTACGCCCGCCGGCGATTCCGCCTTGTAATCCCATGCAATTTGCCGTAGGTAGACTAACGGCGGGGTTATTATGTTGCAAGGACAAATCAATTTAAATTACCAGAATACCGTAGGGGAGGGGCTTGCCCCTCCCGTATAAGGTGATTTGTATAGGCGGGAGGGGCAAGCCCCTCCCCTACGGGTGTGATAACAAACAAATAACGTGCCTTCATTTTTGATTTTGTGCCACATAATAATCCCGCCGTTGATATACCTGTGGTAAAATACAACATATTAAAAGGCGTAATAGCCGCCGGGCTTACCCGGCAAATTACGATTTATATTATGAAAAACCAGCTGACTGCCGCACATTGTACGGCAGTCGCTTCTTGTTATTCTACCTGCTGCTTTCTGATACCGAACATCACCCTAAGCAGCCCTGCGAACAGCTTCGGACTTTTCAGCACTACTATCTTCATTATGTATGCTCCTTTCGTGAAATCAAACCCTCAACAGGAAAATACCTATTATGATAAGCAGTATCGCGACGACAAAAAGCAGCACCTTCAGCGAGAAGAACGAAATGCACATCAGTGCGCCCAGAAACGCCGCCACCGCCAGAACTACGCCGATACCGCAGCGGTTCTTCCGCTTTCGTGGTCTTCTCATCGTGTCACCCCCGCTCATCTTTTCCCTGCCTTATATTATTCCGGTGGTGGGATTTCGGTTACAGTTTTGCTCACAAGAGTTTTTTAGGGCAACACCGCATAATTATTGACTTGCTTTTTCCGGTGGTGTATAATCTGTCTAGGGATATGTAACCTTTCATGGTCGGGGTTTGTTATATTAGGTGAAATACACTTTCATGTTCATTTGAGGAGGTAATTCGTATGAGAAAATACATATCTGTTTTATTGTCTGCGGCGCTTGTTACAGCGGCTTGCGGGTGCATGAGCCGTTCTGCCTCACAGGAGAACTCCGCCCCGGAGGAACGTTCCACCCGCGAGGAAACACAGCCCACCGCCGAACCCACCGCAGATGCACCTTCAACCGCCGAAGCCCCCGGGCATACCACCGAGCCTTCCCCCGGAACAGAGGACGCGCAGCCTGAACCCACATCTGACGTTGTTCTGCTTGATTTTGACGGCACTCCGATCGACACGACCGACCCGAACACCTACACCTTCTTTGACAACGACGGGTACTGGCAGGAATATCGGTTCGACGGCTTCGCATGGCTTGCAGAGCCGCGGGGCTTTGCCGTTGTTTCCACCGACGGAAGCATACCGGATATGCCGGAGTTCACCCCTGCGGGGTTCAAGCGTTATAATACCGGAGATACGATATGCGGGCTTACGATAACAAACGCTCAGACCCTAATTGAAACGTCAGACGGCAGCAGCTTCTTTAACGGCTGCCGGGTGGAATTTGACGGAACTGTCGAAACGACAGGGTACCTCTACTATGTAACCGAAACCATTTTTCTTGACGAAAAAGGCGACCTGATGTTTATCCCCACCGCCGAAGGGTGTACGTTCCCTGTTCTCCATTATGGAGTTGTCGCAAGCCTTTCAAACACCTACGAAACCTACTTTAACGAAATCAGGTGGGGTAATGAATACGACCGCCAGTTCTCACTCGGACAATACACCGGCTACTCCGGAGAGGACTGGTCCTCCCTTATCCCGCTGGACGGAACTCCAGTAAAGGTCAAAGCTACTGTCGGAAACATCAGTTCGGAGTTTCTGAATGATTCCCACAAGTCCGGAAACGGATATTACCGGGGCAAAATTCTGGCGCTGGAGCTTGTTTGATCCGCTTTTCTGCATAATGCCTAAAAAAGGTAACAAAACTTTGGTTAATTAGTCACTTTACAAATTGGTTGAAATTACTTAAAATATTAAGTAGACAGTATGTGATAATTCCGACCGAAAGGATATAAGAAATGACCAAAAAAGCTGTTACCATGAGCGATATCGCTAAGGCAATGAACGTCAGCACAGTTACCGTTTCCAAGGCGCTGGGCGACCGTGACGGAGTGAGCGAGGAGCTGCGCGAGCGCATAAAGCGCAAGGCGACCGAGATGGGCTACCGCGTACATGCAGGCACCCACGGCGCGAAGGACGGACTGAACTACAACATAGCCATTATCGTTGCGAAGCACTTCATCAGCGACGCTAGTTCCTTCTACTGGATAGTGTACCGCTACATAGTGGAGCTGCTCCAGAAGCAGAACTACTACGGTATGCTGGAGGTCATCGATGACGCGGTGTTCGACGGAAAGATAACCCCGGAGGTACTGCCGAACTCCGTTCTGGACGGCAAGGTTGACGGTATAATCGTTCTGGGGCAGATATCCGAGGAATATATAGAATGTCTTATGCACCACGAGCTGCCCACCGTTTTCCTGGACTTCTACGGCAGCCGGGACGATGTTGATTCGGTGCTGTCCGACAGCTTCTATGGCTCGTATATGATCACCAGCCACCTTATTGAGAACGGACACCGCCGTATCGGTTTCCTTGGCAGTATCAGCTCCACCAGCAGCATTCAGGACAGATATCTTGGCTACTACAAGGCGCTGCTGGAAAACCGCATTCCGCTGCGGCAGGACTGGGTGCTGAACGACCGCGCGAACGAGAGCGACATATACCCCGAGTTCACACTCCCAGCCGACATGCCGACAGCGTTCGTCTGCAACTGTGACGAAACCGCTTACAAGCTGGTGAACCAACTGAAGGCAGCGGGCTATTCCGTACCCGGGGACGTTTCAGTGGTAGGCTACGACAACCACATCTATTCCACGATATGCTCCCCGCGGCTCACCACGATAGACGTCAACAGCCATGTAATGAGCAACGAAGCGGTCGAGATAATCCTGCACAAGATAAGAGATGTGAACTACCGCCGCGGCCGCACCCTCGTCACCGGAAAACTCGTCCGCCGCGACAGCGTTAAGGACCTCAAAGAATCCGGTTCAAACGATTGATTTTCTCCGGCTGTCAGTACTTGGCAGCCGGATTTTTATATTGTAATTTTTATGTATAAAATTAATTATTGTACTTAATTACTAATTCTTCCCCCGACCTCTTCCTTTCTGAAACACACATAATTACAACAAACCTATGGAGGAACACTATGATAATCGACGCTCACGCACACATTTTCCCTGATAAAATAGCCGCCCGTGCAGCTGACGGGATAAGTCAGTTCTATAACATGAGGGTGCAGTTTGACGGCACTGTCGGCTCGCTGCTGGACGTGAACCGCCGCGCCGGAATTGACATGGCGCTGGTGCAGTCGGTGGCAACTGTGCCGGAGCAGGTCCAGAGCATCAACCGCTTCATTGCGGAGCAGGTAAGCCTCCACCCGAAAGAGTTTATAGGGTTTGGGGCGCTCCACCCGGATTTCCCCGGAATTGAAGCCGAAACAGAGCACATCATCTCACTGGGGTTAAAGGGCATAAAACTCCACCCGGACTTCCAGCAGTTCAATATTGACGACGAACGCGCGTTCCCTGTCTACGATGCCGCCGAGGGCAGGCTTCCGATACTGTTCCATGTCGGAGATAACCGGTACGATTTTTCTTCGCCGAAACGGCTGTATAACATCATGAAACGATTTCCGAAGCTGACGATCATAGGCGCACACCTCGCCGGGTGGACGAAATGGGACGAAGCCGCAGAACTGTTCGCAGGCGGACAGATATACGCCGACCTGTCCAGCAGCCTGTACGCAATGTCCCCGGAACACGCCGCCCTGCTTATCCGCACCCTCGGCACTGACCGGGTGATGTTCGGCACGGACTACCCAATGTGGAGCGCCGTGGACGAGCTGGCGCGGTTCGACCTGCTGCCGCTGACTGAACAGGAGCGGGAAAATATTCTGTACCGCAATGCGGCGCGGCTGCTGGGTATTGCAGAAAATAGCTGAAAATGCGTGATTATTCTCATTGACAAGCGGGCTTGTTCGGTGTATAATTAAAGGGAAATCTTTTATAAGGCAACACCGCACAATTAACGGCTAACGCCTTTGCCGCACGCTTGCTTGCATCTTTTCCGTCATCTTGCACAAATTTCGTTTGACGGGCGTCAGCCCGCCTGCACTCAATTTGTACAACCTGACGAAAAATCTGACTGCGCAATCGCACGACAATAATTATGCGGTGTTGCCATAAAGAAAGGCGCAATATGTCAGAAGCACAGATCACAATGGAAAACCTCGAACAGCTTCACGCTTTGTTCGGGGATTTTGACAGCAACGTAAACCTGATACAGAAAGCGTTCGGAGTTACCGTGTTCAGCCGGGGCAGCGACATTAAGATAACCGGGGAGAGCGAAAGCTCCGTCAGTGCCGCAAAGCGCTGTATTGAAGCGCTGTCAAAGATGTACTTCAAGGGCGATCCGATAAACGAGCAGAATGTCCGTTACGTCATTTCTATGGTGAACGACGGCACGGAATCCGAAGCTGACAGCATTTCCTCCGACTGCGTTTGCGTAAGCTACGCAGGTAAGCCTATCCGCCCGAAAACCCTCGGACAGAAGAAGTACTGCGACCTTATCCGCAAAAACACCATCACCTTCGGCGTAGGTCCGGCGGGAACAGGCAAGACCTACCTCGCGGTGGCGCTGGCGGTGAGCGCGTTCAAGGCGCACGAGGTACAGCGCATAATCCTCACCCGCCCCGCGGTCGAAGCAGGCGAGAAGCTTGGCTTCCTGCCCGGCGATCTGCAGAATAAGGTAGACCCCTACCTCCGACCGCTGTACGACGCTCTTTTTGAGATGTTCGGGCAGGAGGCATTCGCGAAGCATCAGGAGCGCGGCTCTATTGAAGTCGCTCCCCTCGCGTACATGAGAGGGCGCACTCTGGACGACAGCTTCATCATTCTTGACGAAGCCCAGAACACCACCCGCGAACAGATGAAGATGTTCCTCACCCGGCTTGGCTTCAACAGCAAAATGGTCATCACCGGGGACATCACACAGATAGACCTGCCGGATTCCTCAAAATCCGGACTTATCGAAGCGCTTCGGGTGCTGAAAAACGTTGAGGACATCGCACAGAATAAGTTCAGCGAGAAGGACGTTGTTCGCCACAGGCTGGTTCAGGATATCGTAAAGGCTTATGACACCTACAACCAAGCGAACATGGCTCAGCAGCAGAAATTCAGGAGGACTACATGAAAATAGAGATTTTTCTCAGCAACGAACAGGACAAACTCGACCCGCCGCAGGACATCGAAAAGCTGATAGAGGACTGCACCGCTGCCGCTCTTGAGGAGGAGGGCATAGACGACACCGCCGAGGTGTCCGTCACCTTAGTGGACAACGAGGGTATACGTCAGCTGAACAACGAACACCGTGGCATCGACCGGGAAACGGACGTGCTGTCCTTCCCACTCGGCGACGATGACGGCTACGAGATAGACCCGGACAACGACGCGATAATGCTGGGCGATATCGTCATTTCGCTGGAAAAGGCGGCGCAGCAGGCGGAGGAGTTCGGACATTCCTACCGCAGAGAGGTCGCGTTCCTCATCACGCATTCGCTGTTCCACCTGCTGGGTTACGACCATGTGAACGGCGAGGAAGAGGAAAAGGAAATGTTCGGCAAGCAGGAAAAGGTGCTGGACAAGCTGGGCATAACCCGGGAGAACGGCTGATGAAGCGCTTCCTGAAGGGCTTCGCTTATGCCGCCGCAGGGGTAATCCACGGCTTTACCGAGCGGAATTTTCGGGTGCATGTCTGCGCGGTCTGCTTCGTTAGCTGGCTTGCGCTGCGGTTCTATGAGCTTTCCCGTGCCGAATGGGCGGTACTGCTGCTGACTTTCGCTGCGGTGCTTTCTGCGGAGCTTTTCAATACCTCGATAGAACGGCTGTGCGACAAGGTTTCCCCGGAAAAGGACGAGCATATCCGCCGCTGCAAGGATTGCGCCGCCGGTGCGGTGCTGGTTTCGGCGGTGTCCGCGGTTATCATTGGGGTAGTGCTGTTCTGGGACATCGAGCGGTTCGCGGCTGTGGGGGAGTATTTCTGCGAAGCGCCGGCGAGGTTCGTAGTTCTCGGGGTCGCGGTAATTGTCGCGGCGGTGTTTGTATTCCTGCCGGAAAAGTTCAAGAAACGATGAAAAATCAGACAAAAGCGTGGAAACATTACACAGAATAATCCCATCGGAACTCCACATAATATCAACAAAACTCTTTCCGGGAGGCGCAGCATGAATTTAGTTCCATGCAAGGAAAACTGCCGCTGGCAGAGCGACGGGCTTTGCACCCTGCAAGACCTCACCCGCCCGGCGGCTTCCGCAATATCCGAGTGCCGCTACTTTGAAAAAGCGGAGGACAGCGCTGACAACTCATAAAAACAACGGCTGCACGTTTGAAGTGCAGCCGCCGATTTTTATACTCCGTATACCTTACGTGCTATATCCACCGTTTCCTTTGCGTCCCTCGCGTAGAAATCCGCGCCTATCTTCTCGGCGTAGTCCGGAGTCAGCACCGCGCCGCCAACAACTATCTTGCAGTTCACGTTGTTCTCCCGCAACAGCTTTATGGTGTTCTCCATGCTCTTGAGAGTGGTGGTCATCAGCGCCGAAAGTCCCACAAGGCGCACATCATACTTTATCGCGGCGTCCACCACCGTCTGGTAGTCCACGTCCTTGCCGAGGTCGATAACGTCAAAGCCGTAGTTCTCCAGCAGCGTCTTGACGATATTCTTGCCGATATCGTGGATATCCCCCTTGACGGTGCAGAGTACTACCCTGCCGCTGGAAACGCCACTGCCGCCGCGCTCAGATATCGCCTTTTTGATGACGTCAAACGCAGCCTGCGCCGCCCCCGCCGACTGAATAAGCTGCGGCAGGAAGATAGTGCCTTTCTCAAACTTCGCGCCCACGGAATCCAGCGCCGGAATGAGCTTGCCGTTTATCACGTCCATGGGGTCGGTGCCGGAGGACAGCAGCTTCTCTGCCGCCGCCGCGCACTCCGACTTTAGCCCGGCGGACACCGCGTCCGCAATGTCCATATCTGCTGCAACGGTCGCTGCGGGCTTCTTCACCTCTGCGCCGTAGCATTCGATGAACTCCGCGCCGTGCCTGTCATAGCCGGAGAGCAGACGGTACGCCCGCACCGCTCCGGTCATTGAGGCGATGTTCGGGTTCATTATCGGCAGTGTCAGACCGCTGTTCATGGCGGTGGTGAGGAACGTGGAGTTGATAAACTCCCGGTTCGGCAGTCCGAACGAGATGTTGGACACACCCAGCACCGTTTTCAGCCCCAGCCGCTCTGTCACCATGCGTACTGCTTTCAGCGTTTCGGCAGCGCCGTCCTGCTCGGCGGAAACCGTGAGGGTCAGGCAGTCGATATACACGTCCTGACGTGGTATGCCGTACTCCAGCGCGCGGTTCAGTATCTTCTCGGCAATGGCGAAGCGCTCCTCGGCGGTCTTAGGTATGCCGCGCTCGTCAAGGGTAAGTCCCACCACCGCAGCGCCGTATTTCTTCACCAGCGGCAGCACCGTGTCCAGCTTTTCGTCCTCGCCGTTGACAGAATTCACGATAGGCTTGCCGGAAACCACACGCAGCGCCGCTTCAAGCACCGGAAGCTCGGTGGTGTCTATCTGGAGCGGAGCGTCCGTTACCGATTGGATAGAGTTCACCGCCGCCAGCATCATTTCCTTTTCGTCAATGTCCGGCAGACCAACGTTTACATCAAGTATCTCCGCGCCCGCGCCGGTCTGCTCCAGCGCCTGCCGCATGATGTAGTCAAGGTCGTGCTTTTTCAGCGCTTCCTTGAACAGCTTCTTTCCGGTAGGATTTATGCGCTCGCCGATAATTCTGACCGTATCCACAGTCACCACGGAAGAAGCGCTGCACACCGCCGCCGGTATCTCCGGCTTCGGCATTACGCAGGTCTTGCCGGAAATGCGCTTTGCGACCTCCCGGATATAGTCCGGGGTAGTACCGCAGCAGCCGCCCAGCAGCTTCACGCCCATGCCGGCTATCTTCTCCATCACCTCCGCGTACTGCTCCGGAGTGGTGGTGTAGAGGTTTGTCGCCGGGTCGGGAAGTCCCGCGTTCGGGCGGATAAGCACCGGGACGCTGCTCCATTTCAGTATCTCCTCAACGATAGGCAGCGCTTCCTGCGGTCCGAGGGAGCAGTTCATGCCCACAACGTCCGCGCCAAGACCGCACAGCGTGAGCGCCATTGCCGCCGCGCTGCACCCGGTGAAGGTGCGCATGTTCTGCTCAAAGGACATGGTGCATATCACCGGAAGGTCGGTGTTCTCCTTTGCGGCGAGGAGTGCGGTCTTTATCTCCATGAGGTCGGTCATGGTTTCGATAGCGATGAAATCCGCGTCACGTCCGGCGGTCATTATCTCCTTGAACATGTCGTATGCCTCGTCCACCGGCATATCCCCGGTGGGGCGCAGCATTCTGCCGAGTGAGCCTACGTCCAGACCCACCAGCACGTCAGTTCCCTCGGCGGCTTTCCGGGCGAGGGATATCGCCTGCTTCACCACCTGCTCGACAGTGTACTGGCTGTGCTGGAGCTTGTGGCGGTTCGCGCCGAAGGTGTTGGTGTAGATACCCTTTGCTCCGGCTTCAATGTAGCTGCGGTGCACCGACATGATAAGCTCCGGCTGTGTGAAGTTCAGCTCCTCGGGCAGCCCGCCCAGCTTCAGCCCTTTCTGCTGCAATACGCTTCCCATAGCGCCGTCCAGCAGGATATGTCCGTCGGTTTTCAGTAATTCGTTGAAGGTCATTGTTTATCCCCCGTTTTCCCATTTATTGCTTCTATTATCCGGTCGAGAGCCTCAAGCTCCTGCGGCTGCGGGACTTCCCCGCCGTAGCGCACCCGGTCGTATACCTTTATCATTCCGTCCAGTTCCTGTTCTGATACCCGGGTGCTGAACGCCTTGTCGCCCTTGTCAGAATGCACCGTGGTGGTGTCCGTTGCGAGCTGACTGAACGGAGTACGTTTCAGGTTTGCGAGGAACAGCTCGTACCCCTGCCGGTATTTCAGCACCGGGTCGGTTTCCCGGCGGTATCGGCGGTAAAGCTCCCGCTCGCTGCGGCGCTGTTCACGTTCGGACTGCATTGTGACGCCGCTGGCGCTAAGTTCGTCCACGAACGGCGCCTGCTCTTCGTCCTGCGGCACCTTGAACAGCGGCTGGAATATCTCCTTAAAGAAGTTCCATATCTGCCGCCGGAATTTCACCGCAAGGAACAGAATGACCGCCCAGAACACCAGCATCAGCAGGTCTGCAAACGGATTGTCGTTCTCGTAGTACTGCATCTCGCTGTTGGTGTTTTCCTGCATTTCGCCGTCAACGAGGTCTTCTGCTTCGTCCTGCCGCAGCAGCGAAAGCAGCCACCGCAGCAGCGCTTTTATGCCGTCCATCAAAATCCGCGTGACGGGTCCTGTCAGCAGGAAAAGTCCTACCACCAGCGCCCCCGCCCCGGCGATAAGCAGCGCGTTGTAGCTGCGTGTGCCTTTGGGCAGCACCGCCCTGCCCCCGGCGCGCTGGCGGGTCTGCATGTCGATGTTCGTCTGGTTAGTAAGCACCGCCGCGAGGACGATAATCACCCCGAAGCCAACGCAAAGCTGGGTCATTCCCGCCGAGGAAAGCGCCTTGTCGCGGGTGAAGCTAAGCAGCCCCGCCGCAAGTATCGCCGCCACGAAATACGCCGCGAACCACCCCCGGGTGAAGATGTCGCTGTATTCCCTGCCCGTTGAGAGATACCCGCCAAAATATCCTGCAACGCACCCGGGCAGCAGGTAGATATACAGCCCGGAATGCAGTTCCAGCACCGCGCAAACAACGCAGAATACCACTGCTGGAGCAATAAACCCTATCCTCGACAGGAACATCACCCAGGGTCTTGCCCGCCGGGATAGTCCCCGGTTTGCCGCGCATATCCCCAGCAGCCGCCCGCAGAGATAGAACACCGCGACAGCCGCGTAAAACACCGCGTAATGCCACAGGGTGTACCCACCGAAGCCGATACCCTCGGTCAGAACGATGAACGGAAACAGCGCCAGAAACTGGCAGAACACCGCCAGCGCAGGAAGTATCTGTTTGTGCATGATATCACCGTCCTTTATCCGGCAGCGTCCGGCAAATAGTGCTTCGTGCGGGGAATGTGCCTTACCTCGCAGAAGTCTGTTTCCTCGATGTCCGTGGTGAGGATAAGCACGCTCCTGCCGTTCTCGGAGAGCGTCCGAAGCAGGTCGGCGCAGTGGTCGTCAAGAAAGCTGCTGATGAAAACCACGTCCGTCCAGTCGGTGTAGTTCAGCCTGTCGGCAAAGTCGTCTATATGCTCGCCGCAGCCGTTTTTCAGCTCCGCAAGCTGCCGCAGCCGGGTCATTGTGTGCTCGTAGCCCTCCCCCGGCTCTGCGGGGAACGGCACGGTCGTGTTCGCGGTCAGAGCGCATGCCGTGTGGGTGTTGCAGCACCAGTCCAGCATGAACGCCGCGCCCTTGATGAGCGCTTCCAGAGTTGGCACGGACAGCTGCTGATTCAACCCGTGGAAGCTTCGCTGCATGTTCAGCACAATCAGCACCCGCCGCTCGGTGGTGAACTCGTTGTTGTACACCATCAGCGAACCATTCCGGGCGCTCTGCTTCCAATGAATGCGGTTCATAGGCTCCCGACCGGTGTACTCCCGAGCGCCGCTTATCACGAAAGGGTCGGGCAGCACGAACCTCCGCACCGAGATATCCCCGATGAACACATCACTGGACATTCCCGCCGCTTCCATATCCACAGGTATCGGCAGTACGCGTATCTGCTGGTTCATCTTTATGACCCGCGCGGACTTCACCAGCCCGAACAGGTCGCTTACCGTCACGGTCGCGTCCTCAATGCTGAAAACGCCGCGCTTCTCGCACTTCACCCGCCATGTGCGGCGGCATTTCTGCCGTCCCCGCAGCGTGAATATGCCGGATATAAGCCCTTTCTGGGCGTTGTCCTTTATCTCCGCCTGCCCGAAAAAGCTCAGCCACCGGGAGCAGTTTATCTCGGTGCGCACCCACGGCAATGGCAGCGGCTTCGCGTTGTCTATCTCCTCGACTATCTCGATGTAGTCGTCCTCAAACGCCTCAATGATGAACCTGCCCTGCTCCGCGTTCACGCCGTCGCTGCCGGGATTTCTCACCGTCAGGGTGTAACGCAGGCTCTTCTGCCCGAAACGCTGGTACAACAAGTACTGCGCCAGCAGCGCCGCGGCGAGTATCAGCGCCATTACTATAAGTTCCATGTCAGTTTTCCGTGGGGACAGGCACGCTGTCCAGAACCTGCCGCAGTACCTCGTCCGCAGCCTTCTCTGCCCCGCCGGATACCCCGGAGTACCCCCGGCAGATAAGACGGTGCTTTATGACGAACGGCGCGGCTTCGATAACGTCCTGGGGCATTGCAAAATCACGCCCGGACAGCATTGCAAGAGCGCAGGACATTCTGCGCAGCGCCACCGCGCCTCGGGTGGAAAGTCCCAGCTTCACGCTGCCGTGCCGCCGCGTAGCCGCCGCGATGTCCGCGATGTAGCTGCACACCGCTTCCCCGGCTTTGCAGGAAGCTACCTCCCGCTGCGCCGAAACGATATCCTCCGCCGAGCATACCGCTGCAAGCTCCTCTGCCACTGCCCCGCCGATAACGGATATCTCCTGCTCACGGTCGGGATAGCCCAGCGCCAGCCGTATCATGAAGCGGTCGAGCTGCGCCTCCGGCAGGGGATATGTTCCCTGTATCTCCACCGGGTTCTGGGTCGCTATTACGAAAAACGGCTGCTCCATGGGGTAGGTTTCGCCGTCAATGGTAGTCTGCTTTTCCTCCATGCACTCCAGCAGCGCCGACTGCGTTCTCGGGGTGGCGCGGTTTATCTCGTCCGCGAGGATTATGTTCGCGAACAGCGCTCCCTTTCGCAGCTGGAATTCCTGCTGCTTCATGTTGAAGAAGTTTATGCCGGTGATGTCCGAGGGCAGCAGGTCGGGGGTGAACTGTATGCGGCGGAAATCCGCGCTGACCGACTTCGCCAGCGATTTCGCCAGCAGCGTTTTTCCGGTGCCGGGCACGTCCTCAAGCAGGACATGTCCGCCCGCAAGCATTGCCGCGCATATCAGCCGCAGCTCGTGGCGCTTGCCCTTTACTGCGAGGGAAACGTTGTTTATTAGTTTGTCCGACAGTTCCTGAATCATGTGTTTTCTCCTTTCACCGTTTCAAGCTCCGGGGAGTTATGCGGTGCGTCCGCGTCCTTCGGCAGCCTGCGTATAGTCACCAGCGCGATAGTTCCGATTATCACCGCGCATATCGTCCAGATTATCGGCTCGGAGAGGATCACACCCATATACTCCAGCCACGGTATCATGAACAGCACCGTGCATATCTTCCACAGCAGCTCGATAATGCTCGCGATTATCGGAATAACACTGCGCCCTAGCCCCTGCAATGTGCTTCGCAGCTCCAGCAGCACCACCAGGCAGAAGTAGAACGGAACGTTCACCTTGAGGTAAAGCACCGCCGTGTCCTCGACGAACTGTGCGCAGTCTGGCAGGATAAAGCCGACCATAGTCCGCCCCAGCGTGTAAACGAGCAGCACGTCGAATGCCGCGCAGCCGAAGCCGAGGAGCAGCCCCGCCCGGACGCCCTTGCCGATACGGCTGTACTTCCCCGCACCGCGGTTCTGGCTGGTGTAGGTGACGAGGGTGGCGCTTATTGCCGAGAAAGGCATGATGGTGAAGCTGAACAGCTTTCTCGCCGCAGTGTGCGCCGCGATAATGTCCTCGCCGAAGCCGTTTATGCCGTTTTGCAGCACGATAGAGCCGATATCCACTATCGAGTACATCAGAGCCATGCCGCAGCCGGCGGACAGAAGCTCCGCGGTCGAGGAAGCAGTGAAACGGAAGTCCTTCGGCTTTATCATCAGGAACGGGCGCTTTTTTATCAGATAGATGAAGCATATCACCGCAGACACCAACTGCGCTATGACAGTCGCGAGCGCCGCTCCGGCAACACCGGTGTTCAGCCCGCAGACGAACAGCGCGTCCAGCCCGATATTCAGCACCGTGGATATCACCAGAATGACCAACGGTATCACGCTGTCGCCCACTGAACGGAGTATCGCCGACTCAAGATTGTAAACCAGCGTTGCCACTAGTCCGAAATCTACGATAAGCAGGTAGGTACGCGCGTTATCAAATATGCTTCCCGGGGTCTGGAGTGCAGTCAGCAGCGGGTCAATGAAGCAGGCAATGCCCACGATGATAACCGCCACCGCCGCTGCAGAAAAGGTTATCGTCCGGGCGATGGTGCGGCGCATTTCGTCATGCTCTCCCGAGCCGAAGTTCTTCGCAATGATTATCGCGAAGCCGGTCACAAGTCCGTTTATGATGTTGAACATCAGCGACACCACCGCAGTGGTCGAGCCAACCGCCGCCAGGGCTTCCTGCCCCAGCTGTCTGCCGATGATTATTGTATCTGTGAGGTTATAAGCCTGCTGGAACACAAGTCCCAGCAGCACCGGGAGCGCGAAGCCGATTATCAGCTTCAGCGGTTTGCCGGAAGTAAGGTCTTTCATTTCTACACACTCTTTCTATATGTATTAAGCCGGAATAATGTACCCGATGAACTGGAAGCCCAGTATGCCCAGAATGCACACGATACCACCGATTATGTTCAGCTTTGTGCATTCCTCTTTGCGGATAACGCCGATAAAGAACAGAGAAACCAGTATCATCGGCTGAATAAACGAGTAGTTAGCCATGCTCTGGGTCGCAACGATATTCTCGCACACAAGCCCGATAACGTTTGGTATCTTTGTAAGCCCCACGAACAGCACGCCCTTGGTCTGCTCCCGGCACAGCTTTATCGGGTGTACTAACGGCGCGAGCACTACCGTCAGCAGCACCAGCGCGAAAAACAGCGCCAGCGACGGCGAAATGCTCTGCTTCGTGAAAGTCACCACCAGCCCGTAGCCGAACTTGCACAGCAGATACCCCGCCATCGGCAGCAGTATCTTCTTGTAGTTTATCTTCTTTCCGCCGGCTTTCGCGATAAGAAACAGCCCCACCGCCGTCACTGCGATGAACAGAAACTTCCACGCCGTAACGATACCGGGAGTCTCCGTTTGCAGCAGCAGATCCGTGCCGTAGGACAGGAACACCGTCAGCCCCAGCCACGCTTTAAGTTCGAACGCGGACATCTCTTTCAGGATGACCGCCGACAGCTGAAATTCCAGCATCTTTGAAGCCGCCATCAGTATCACCGCAAGATATGCGGTGAAGCTCCCGTCAAACAGCCGGCTGTCGAACGGCAGATAAACCAGCATGAACAGCGAGGTCGCCGCCGCCATGATGAATGTCAGCGTGTTGCCGTTCATTTTGAGCTTCGCCACGGCGTATTTGTCGCTTAGCGAGGTTATCGTGTAGCAGGCGACAACTACCAGCATAAGCAGCATTTTCAGCCCTCCTGCCCGGTTATCTCATAGCAGAGGTTCTCATAGTGCAGCAGCGTGCCGATATCCGTTCCGTCAGGCAGCAGGAACAGCGCTATGAAAAGCTCGTCCCCGGTGGAAAGCTCGGTCAGCGTTGCGTATTCGCCCTCTATTTTCGTAACTTTGTAATCATGTGGTTCCATGTGTTCCTCTTCCTTTTCCGCCCGAAACGGGCATATTTCCGCATTATATTTCACTTTACTATTCTATCACAATACCTCATAAATTTCAAGGTGGTTTTTTGTATAAAGTTGCGCAGAATAATCCCCCTAAATTCGGAATAATACCAAACCCCGGCGCTATTGACAGACCGTGGCAAAAGTGCTATAATCTTATAAAAACAGAAAGGCGGCGGGAAATTGAAGAAGCTTTTATTTACATACAATCCCAACTCCGGAAAGGGCGCTGTTAAGCAGGTGCTTTCCGACATTATCGACGTGTTCACCCGGAGCGGGTATGACGTGATGGTGCACCCCACCGTCTGCTCCGGGGATTCGCTGGAGTTCATCACCCGGCGGGGCAATGAGTTCGACCTTATCGTCAGCAGCGGCGGCGACGGAATGCTGCACGAGCTTGCCTACGGCGTAGCTGCCGGACATATCACCACCCCCTGCGGCTACATTCCCTCCGGCACGGTTAACGACTTCGCGTCCTCGCTGAATATCCCGAAGGACATGGTAAAGTGCGCCGAGATGATAATGCAGGAGAACTTCCAGCCGGTGGACCTGGGGCGCTTTAACGGCGGGTATTTCGCCTATATCAGCGCGTTCGGCTGGTTCACAGACGTAAGCTACACCACCAACCAAAAGACCAAAAACGTCCTCGGCGCGTTCGCATACTTCCTTCAGGGGCTGAAGTCCTTTGAGCCGAAGTATCTCCGCGATAACTCCGGCAGGGTGAAGATAAGCTGGGAGAATGGTGAGATAGAGGACGACTTCATCTACTGCATGGTCGGGAACACCCACTCGGTCGGCGGGCTGAAAAACCTCGTCCCGGACGGCGCTTCCCTCACCGACGGCAAGCTGGACTGCATGTTCATCAAAATGCCCCGCACCCTGTCCGACCTGGACGATATACACCGCATAATCATGAACCACTCCTTCGACAGCGACAACGTAGTCTGCATAAAGACCTCCCGGCTTGAGATATCCTGCGAGAAACCGTTCCGCTGGACGCTGGACGGCGAAAACGGCGGGGAGTACACCTCGGCGGTCATTGAGGTCGTTCCCGGGGCGTTGAGGATCGCTGTGCCGGCAGAAGCAGACGATTGCGAGTAAGAATCTGTCCACATAGGATATGTGTGCGGATTTTCGAGCATAATTATGTTGCAGACAAGGCAAAAATGCGCAGGCGGGCTGGTGCCCGTCAAGCATTTTTAACGCAGTCTGCGGCAAAATTTGCCGAAAAGACGTACGTATACGCCTATGTGGACAGGTTCTAAGTATAAACAAAGCCCGGAAACGTATTCCGGGCTTCGCTCATATCTTTATCACGTTTTTCGCCAGCGCCTGGCATTCCTCGCTGTCGTGGGTGACAAGTATCACGGTCTTCCCCGCCAGCACTTCACGGCAATAGGATACGACCTGCGACTTTGTTGCTTCGTCAAGCCCCTTGAACGGCTCGTCCAGCAGGATTACGCCGTAGTCCGCGAGAAGCGCCCTTGCCAGCGCCGCACGGCGCTTCATGCCGCCGGAAAGCTCCCGCACCGGCTTGTCGCCCCAGCCGGAAAGCCCCAGCGCGTCCAGCGTCCGCTCTATCTCCGAGCTGCTGCGGTGATGTCCGCACACCAGCCGGATATTCGCCGCAACCGTCAGATTCTCGCACAGCCTGTCCTCCTGGAATACCGCCGAGAATGCCGCATTCGCCGGGGTGACTTCCACGCAGCCGCCGTCCGGCTCCAGAAGCCCGGTCAGCAGCGAGATGAGCGTGGTTTTGCCGCAGCCGGAAGCCCCCATCACCGCCGTTATCTCCCCCGCCGGAAACTCGCAGCAAAAGCCGTCAAGCACGGTATTCCTGCCGTAGGACTTAGCCAGACCCTGCACCGATATCCCCGCCGGGGCGTACTCCCTGCCCGGGAGGAGCGTTTCCCGCCGGAGCATTCCCCCGCCGGAAACCAGCTTCGCCGCGCCGTTCACCAGCAGCAGGAACAGCTTCTCGCTCACCCAGCTGAGCAGTACAACAGTGATAGTCCATGCGAACATGTCTGCGGTTTCGAGGTATATCTTGGACTCGTACAGCTTTTCGCCGATAGAGCCGGAGGGTATGCCGATTATCTCCGCCGCCGCGCCGCTTTTCCAGCTAAGTCCCATTGCAAGCCTTGAAGCCGACCGGAAGTACGGCAGAAGCTGCGACAGATAGATACCGGTGAACCGCTTCCCCGCCGGGATACGGAACAGCTCTGCCATCTCGCTCAGCTTCGGGTCAAGGCTTTCTATGCCTTCCAGCATGTTGGAGTACACTATTGGCAATGCGATAAGAAACGACACAAGCACCGACAGATTACGGGAACTGACCCACACAAGCGCCAGCAGGGTCATGCTTGCCACCGGGACGGCTTTCACCGCCGAAATAAGCGGCGAGAACAGCGTTTTCACGAACCGGACTTTTCCCGCCAGCAATGCCAGCAGAGTGCCGCTCGCCAACCCCAGCGCAAAGCCCAGCAGCACCCTTGCCGCCGAGAACCCGACGCTGCGCCAGAATTCCGCAGAAGGAACGAGCTGTATCAGCCGCGCCGCAGTTTCCAGCGGCGTAACCAGCAGTATTTTCTGGTCGAACAGCATTGCCCCGACCTGCCACAGCGCAAGCCAGAACAATACGCAGCCCAGCGTAATAAGCCGCTTTTTCATAAGCTCCCTCCTGATAGAACATCAGGGAGGAACGCGCCCTCCCTGAAAAGTTTTCAAATTTTTATGCACCGTAATAGAAATCATCGCCCGGAACAGCTCCGCCAACGGAAGTCGCTGCGCTCTCGAACAGCACGTTCAGATAGCCGGAGAGCTTCTCCTTCATCTCTGCTCCGGAAATGAACACGATATTGCACTTGGGCAGAGCCTTTTCTGCCACCGCAGCCGGCACGATATCGAACTTTCCTATAAGCTGTGCTGCGTCCGCAACGTTCGCGTTGACGTAATCAACAGAGTCGCTGTACTCCGCGAGGAAGCTGTCAACCGCTTCGGGGTACTGCTCCGCAAACTCGCTGCGTGCGATAACGACGCCGGTGATGAGCGCACTGCCGTTGTTGAGCGCTTCCCACTCGCTGTTGAGGTCGAGAACCATGCTGATACCCTCGTTCTTTGTCTGCGCGGTAGTAACGAACGGCTGGGGCAGGAGCGCTGCGCCGTTTTCGTCATTCAGCAGTGCGGACAGGCACTCGGTATGCTCCGTCTTCCACTCGATGGTAACGTCGTTGTCCGGGTCAATGCCGTTCTGGCTGAGGATATAGCGCAGACCGTATTCCGGGGTCGCGCCCTTGCCGCTGGCGTAGATGGTCTTGCCCGCAAGGTCAGCCACGCTCGCAATTGTCGGCTCGCCGTTCTGTAAGATGTAAAGCACGCCCAGCGTATTCACCGCCAGCACCTTTACGCCGCCCTCGGTCTTGTTGTAAAGCACAGAAGCGAGGTTCGCCGGAACACACGCGATATCGGTGCTGCCCTGAATGATAGATGGTGTTATCTCGTCAGCAGCGCCGGCAATAGTGAACTCAAAGCCCGCGTTCTCGCTGTTGTCGTCCATCAGCTTTATCATGCCCATTGCGGTAGGACCTTTCAGCGCAGCAACGCGGATAACGTCCGGCGCGGCGGGCTCTGCTCCGTCATCGGGAGCTTCAGCGGTGGGTACTTCGGCGGTAGGAGCTTTCTCCGGCTCTGCATTGGAAGCGTCCCCGGCGGTGGTCGCAGCTTCTGCGGTGCTTTCAGCCGCGGAGGAAGAAGCGCTCTCCTGGGAACTGCTGGTGGTGCCGGAAGCACAGCCTGCCAGCATTCCCATGCAGAGAACCGCCGCAAGCGCGCCCTTTAATTTTCTTGTGATACTCATGTCTGTTGTCCTTTCTCCTGTTTGTCTGCCGACTGCTTCGAGTAAACGACCTTTGAGGTGACGCCCTTCAGCCTGCCCAATCTGCCGGACAGAGCGGAAACCACGTCCATTGGTGCGTCCAGAACAACGTTGATGACGTTAAGTCCCTTTTCGCGGTAAGGAATGCCCATTCTGCCGATGATGTACTCCCGGCAGTCATGCAGCATGTCATTTATCGCAGCAATGCTGTCCTCGCTGTCGATTATCATGGAAATCACCGCAACACGGCTCTCCTCCTGCACAAAAACACCCCCTGCAACAACAAAGCGCCTCCCGCAAGGAAAGGCGCACAGCATTACTCCGCCGCAGCTTCCGCAGCGGAGCTATCGTCCTATCACACCTTTTGCCTCAAGTTCCGTTATGGAAGTTTCAGCAGCAGAAAATAATTTTATGGTCACCTCTAAAAACCTCTTGTGAGCAAAGATGTGCAGTGCAAACCATCTTCTGCGTCAAACCTCCTAGCAAGGCATACAGCCTTGCGTCGTCGGCTTTCCTTGAATCGGGTTCACCCTGCCCATTTTTGCTTTTCACAACGGTTTTTAGAGGTTCCCTTATTTCATTCCGTCAGAGGAATACTCCGCTTCCGGTCTGAACACAATAATTAATATATCATATTTTATATGATTTGTCAAGGGGTAATCTTTACACCGGCACTTGACTTTTATGCGACTTCGTTATATAATAGGTAACAGATTTAGAAAACAGAGAGGAAACAATATGAACCATTGGGCAAGCGTGTGGGGCAACGCTATTTCTATCGCAGAAAACCGCCCCGAAAGCTACAACAGGAATCTCACCTTCCGCTATCCGGTGTACTCCCAGTTCGGAGGCAGCGCTCTGCGTCTTACCTTCGACAACTATTGCGGCACTGAAGCGGTGGTGTTCAACAAGGTCACCGTTCTTGTGGACGGGAAGTTCTACCCCGTGACCTTCGGCGGCGGGCGGGAAGCTCACATCACCGCCGGTGGGAAGATAGTGTCGGACGAGCTTAGCTGCGATATCCAGCCCCAGAGCCTTATCACCGTCAGCTTCTGGTTCAGGGATTTCACCCAGCTGCGTTCCGCGGTGTACACCAGTGGTCCGCTCACCGAGGGCTACTACGCGGTCGGGGACATGACCGAAACACAGGATATTCCCAAGGAAATATCCCGCTCCATCAACAACATATATTTTCTTAGCAACATTTCAGTGCTGACCGACGAGAAAAACCGCACCATTGTCTGCTACGGCGACTCGATAACCGCGCAGGACTGGCCGGAATACCTCACCCTGCGCTGTAACCGCGAGGACAAGCTGCACACCGCAGTCATCCGCCGGGCAGCGAGCGGCACGAGAATGCTTCGGGAATACGACTGCATAACCTATGAATCCTACGGTCTGATGGGCAAGAAGCGTTTCTCACACGAAGTTCCCACCGCAGGAGCTGACACGGTCATAATCCAGCACGGTATCAATGACATTATCCACCCGGTCGGCACAGAGGTGAACCCGTTCCGCCCTATGAGCGACATGCCCACCGCCGCGGAGCTTATCAGTTTCATGGAGTACTACATCTCCGAGTCCCGAAGGTACGGCTATAAAGTGTATGTGGGCACGCTTCTTCCGATAGAGGGCTGGCGCACCTACGCACCATTCCGCGAAAAAGTCCGCGCGGAGTTCAACAAGTGGATACGCACAAACCACCTCATTGACGGCTGCATTGACTTCGACAAAGCTCTCGCCGACCCGGAGCGCCCCACCCGAATGCTCCCGGAATATGACAGCGGCGACCACCTCCACCCCAGCAAGCTTGGCTACAAACGAATGGCAGACATCGTCCCGGACGAAATACTGAAATAATGCTTCCCGGTTGAATGAGATGATATTCACACAGCGCAGCCTTTTTGGGTACTGTCCCTCACAAGGCTGCGCTTTTTGTGCAAACAACACAATTTTTCTTACCAAAATATATCGCTTATAACAATACCTATAAAATTTATATGATTTCTCAAAAACCTATTGACAAACTCGGATTTTACTGATATAATAACACACATAAAGCCTACCAAATATATAGGCATAAAAAGGAGAGAACGGAAAAATGAACGCGATATTCACTACCCTGCTGCGCAGGAACTTCCGGTTCGGACGAATGTGACGCTGCCCGCGACATTATCACATTTGACCGAGGTGTAACTATGATACGTCTTGAACACATTACAAAGACCTACGTGAACGCAGGTAAGCACTTCAACGCCGCCGACGACGTGAGCCTTGAAATCGAAAAGGGCGAGATATTCGGGATAATCGGCTTCTCCGGCGCTGGCAAGTCCACGCTGGTGCGCTGTATCAACCTGCTGGAGCGCCCAGACAGCGGAAAGGTGCTGATAAACGGCAGGGACATCACTTCCCTGCGCGGTGCAGAGCTTCGGCGGCAGCGCAGAAAGATAGGCATGATATTCCAGCACTTCAACCTGTTCGCTTCGCGGACGGTGCTGCAGAACGTCATCTTCCCGATACGTTACAGCGGGCTTTCACGGCAGGAGCTTCACGAAAAGGCAATGAACCTGCTGGAGCTTGTCGGCATTGCGGACAAGGCGGGAGCATACCCCTCGGAGTTGTCCGGCGGTCAGAAGCAGCGCGCCGCCATCGCAAGAGCGCTCGCCAGCGACCCGGAGATACTCCTCTGTGACGAAGCGACCTCCGCCCTCGACCCGCAGACCACCGATTCTATCCTGCACCTGCTGAAATCGCTGAACGCGAAGCTTGGGCTTACGATAGTGCTTATCACCCACCAGATGAACGTGGTGAAATCGATATGCACCCGCACTGCGGTCATGGAAAACGGCAAAGTCGTGGAACTCGGCGACGTGTTCGGGATATTCGCAAACCCGCAGCAGCAAGTGACGCGCTCCTTTGTGGACACAACATCATGTCTTAGCGGGATAAACGAGCTTATCGAGGAAAACTCCCCGGTAGTTCAGCTTAGACCCGGGCAGCGCATTCTGCGGTTCAGATACCTCGAAAAGAGCGCCTGCGAAGCGCTGGTGTCCAGCATTTCACGGCGGTTCAGCATTGACCTGAACATAGTGTTCGGCAGTATCGAGATAATCGGCGAGCACCCTATCGGCGGGCTTGTGGTTATTGCCGACGGCAAGCCGGAAGATATCGACGCGGCGGTGGAATACCTGCTCAGCATAAACGTCGGAGTGGAGGTGATCCGGAGTGCCTGAATTCATACAGAACATCATGCCGAACGTGCTGAAAAAGCTCCCGGCATTGTGGGAAGCCACACTGGAGACCCTCGAAATGACCGGCATTTCCTCGCTGTTCATTCTGGTGCTGGGAATGGCGCTGGGCATTCTGCTGACAGTCACCCGCAAGGGCGGACTGATGGAAAACGCGGCGGTATACCGTGTGCTGGACATCATCATAAATCTGCTGCGCTCGGTGCCGTTCATCATTCTGCTGTTCCTGCTGATTCCGCTTACAAGGCTTATCTGCGGCACGTCTATCGGCGTTGTCGGGTCGATATTCCCGCTTATCGTCGGCACTGTGCCGTTCTTCTCGCGGCAGGCGGAGGCGGCTCTTGCAGGTGTGAACCCCGGACTTATAGAAGCGGCGCAGTCAATGGGCTGCTCCAAGCCCGGTATCATCTTCCGGGTGTACCTTAAGGAGAGCGTTCCGGCGCTTTCCCGCGGTATCACGATAACCCTCATCAATCTTGTCGGACTTACCGCAATGGCTGGCGCAGTCGGCGCGGGCGGTCTGGGCAACTTCGCCTATGTTCAGGGTGTGCAGCGCAACTGCTACGACATCATTTGTGCCGCTGTGGTGGTACTGGTGGTCATTGTGCAGATAATTCAGATAATCGGAAACATCATCGCTAAAAAGAGCGAGAAATAATTTACATAATAAGGAGATAATAACCATGTCTATCAGAAATAAATTCGCATTTTCACTTGCTGCGGTTCTTGCCGCAATTTCCCTCACCGCTTGCAGCAGCGGCAGCACCTCTTCCTCTGCTCCCGCCTCCGACGCGGGCAACTCCGACAGCGCAGCTCCGGCGGCTGAAAGCACTCCCGCAGAGGATTCCGCGGCAGATGGCACCGCTCCCGAGAGTGAAGCAGCCTACTCCCCCGAGAACCCCGTTACCGTCAGAATAGGTCTGACCGGCAACATCTACGAGGAGATATGGAACCCAATCAAGGAAAAGCTCGCTCCCGAGGGAATAAATCTCGAATACCAGCAGTTCACCAGCTTCAATATCCCGAACAACGCGCTGAACAACGGCGAGATCGAGATAAACGCGTTCCAGCACCATGCTTACTTCAACAATGACACTGCCACCAACGGCTACGACCTTACCCCGATAGGCGACACCTATATCGTTGCAATGAACATCTACACCTCCAAGGGGCTGACCGTTGAGGACGCTCTTGCTTCCACTGAAACGCTGAAGATCGCTGTTCCGAACGACGTCACCAACGAGGGCAGAGCGCTTCGTCTGCTGGAAAGCGCGGGCTTCTTCACCATTGACGAGAATGCGGGCGCTTCCCCGGAGATAACCGATATCACCGACTACGTTGTCCCGGTTGAGTTCGTTGAAGTGGACGCAAACCTCGTTTACTCGGTGATCCAGGACGTTGACCTCGCTGTAATCAACGGCAACTACGCCCTCGACAGCGGACTTACCGCCGAGGACGCTATCTACAAGGAGAGCGAATACGCCGACAACAGCTACTACTGCCTTATCGCGGTACGCACCGAGGACAAGGATAACCCCGTCTACAAGCGTATAGTTGAGGCTTACCAGACCCAGGACACCATCGATATCTACAACGACCTGTTCAAGGGATTCTTCGTTCCGGCTTGGACTTTATCGTAATTCATCAGATGTGATTTCAGCAAAGGGAGTATCGGCATGGAAGAATTGTTAAACATTATTTCAGATCCGTCACGGGTGAAGCTGGGCGGTATCGAGGACAAATACCTCTCCGACACGCTGGGCAGACTTAAAGGCACTGCGGCGGCACTGGTATTCCCGGTTTCTACCGGGGAGGTCAGCGGGGTGATGAGATTTGCCCACGAGAATGCCATTCCGGTAACTCCCCGGGGTGCTGGTACGAACCTCGTCGGCTCGACTGTCCCCCACGGAAACGGCATAATCCTCGACCTGTCGCTGATGAACCACGTCCTTGAAATAGACGAAAGCACCCTCACCGCAGTGGTCGAGCCGGGGGTAGTCTTGCAGGACTTCCAGCGGCTGGTGGAGCAGCGCGGGCTGTTCTATCCCCCCGACCCCGGCGAGAAAACCGCCACCCTCGGCGGGAACATCTCCACCAATGCCGGCGGCATGAGAGCAGTGAAGTACGGCGTGACCCGGGACTACGTCCGGGGACTGGAGCTGGTTCTAGCGGACGGCAGGATAATCACTGTGGGCAGCAAGAACGTCAAGGACGCTAGCGGGCTTTCGCTGAAAAATCTCATCATCGGTTCTGAGGGGACGCTGGCGGTCATTACCAAGTGCATTCTGAAGCTGATTCCAAAGCCGCAGAGTTCACTTTCGGCGGTTATCCCTTTCTCCGACCTCAACAGCGGCATTTCCGCCGTTCTGGGCATTATCCGGGCTAACGTGAATCCCACAGCGATAGAGTTCGCAGAGCGCAGTGTTATACAGCTGGGAGAGGACTTCACCGGACTGAAATTCCCCTGTCCCGAAGCAGGAGCGTACATAATCATCACGCTGGACGGGCGTGAGAGCGAGGTCGCAGGCAACGCGGCGCTTCTCAAAGCCGCCGCAGAAAAGGCGGGCGCACTGGACTTCATCACGCTGGACTACCCGGCTTACGCAGCGGATATCTGGAAGGTGCGGGGCTGTCTTGTAAAGGCGGTGGAGGCTGTCAGTGAACAGGAGCCGGTTGACCTTGTGGTGCCTATCGACAGGACTGCGGACTTCATAAAGCATGTCCACGAGGTGGAGAAGAAGTCCGGAATGCAGATGGTGGCTTTCGGGCATGCCGGGGACGGCAATGTTCATCTGTGCATGGTGCGCGGCGACCGTGACGACAAGCAGTGGGAGCATGACCTGAACCAGAACATGACCGAGGTGTACAACTTCGCCTACTCGCTGGGGGGACTTACCTCCGGGGAACACGGCATCGGCGTTGCGAAGCGCCCCTATTACCTCGGCTCGGTCAATCCGGACAATCTCGCGGTTATGCGCGCGATCAAGTCCGCGATGGACGAAAAGCATATCCTGAACGACCATATATCCTATCTTGAATGAGGAACGACATGACAAAGCTTTCAGCAAGAACGGCGGGATTCACCGATTCAGTGATACGCCGCATGACAAGAATATCCAACAAGTACGGCGCGGTGAACCTGTCCCAGGGCTTCCCGGACTTCCAGCCACCGCAGGAGATACTGGACAGGCTGGCGGCGGTGACAAAAGAGGACTACCACCAGTACGCCACCACATGGGGTGCGCAGAACTTCCGCGAAGCTGTCGCGGCGAAGCAGAAGCGCTTCATGGGCTACGACATCGACCCCAACAGCGAAGTGACCGTGACCTGCGGCAGCACCGAAGCGATGATGGCGGCAATGCTCTCCGTCACCGACCCCGGCGACAAGGTGATAGTATTCTCGCCGTTTTACGAGAATTACGGCGCGGACGCGATTCTTTCCGGCGCTCAGCCGATTTATGTGCCGCTTGTGCCGCCGGAGTACAGCTTCGACCCGGAGCAGCTGGAGGACGCGTTCCGTCAGCACCCGAAGGCGCTGATACTGTGTAACCCCTCCAACCCCTGCGGAAAGGTGTTCACCCGGGAGGAACTGCAGATCATCGCCGACCTCGCGGAGAAATACGATGTGTACGTCATTACCGACGAGGTGTACGAGCATATCGTCTACCAGCCGAACAGGCACGTTTACTTCTCCGCTTTGCCGGGAATGCGCAGCCGCACTATCAGCTGCAGTTCCCTGTCGAAAACCTACTCGATAACCGGCTGGCGGCTGGGGTACGTCATTGCCCCGCCGGAGATGACCGACCGCGTGAAGAAGGTGCACGACTTCCTGACGGTGGGCGCAGCTGCTCCGCTTCAGGAAGCTGCGGTGGTGGGGCTTCGTTTCGGCGATGAGTATTACCGCTGGCTTCAGGACAAATATACCCACATGCGTGGGCTGTTCCTTGACGGTCTTGACAGGATAGGGATACCGCATAACGTCCCGCAGGGCGCGTATTACGTCATGGTGGACGTGTCGGAATTCGGCTACGCCAGCGATGTTAAACTGTGTGAAGCACTGGCGCAGTATGTTGGCGTCGGCGCAGTTCCGGGGTCGAGCTTCTTCCGCGAGCCGGAGAACCGCTATATCCGGCTGCATTTTGCAAAGCAGGACGAAACGCTCAACGCGGCACTTGAACGGCTTTCGGATATCCGCAAAAAACTTCCCAAAGAATAAAATACAGCCCGGGAGTTCAGCTCTCGGGCCGCTTTGTATATGGAGGAAATCGGAATTTGCCGGGTAAGCCCGGCGGCTATTACGCCTTTTAATATGTTGTATTTTACC
>JBJFGA010000299.1:0-8081 GCA_051892275.1 Oscillospiraceae bacterium
AGGTGGCACGTAGTGCCGGAGAGGTTGACCGAAAGAACTCTACCCATTTTCCCTTTTCAAACCGGTTTTTAGAGGTTCCCAGGAGATCATATGAAAAAGATACTGTTCATAGCCACCGGAGGTACAATAGCCAGCGCCCCCACCGACAGCGGGTTAATGCCGGAATTGTCGGCGGGAACTCTGCTGGCGGGACTTGGCGAAGCCGCTCTGTCCGGGGTGGAGGTACACACACGCCAGCCGTTTTCGCTTGACAGCACCAACCTGTCGCCGGAGAACTGGGTGCAGCTTGCGGTGCTTCTCCGGGACGAGTGGGCTAACTTTGACGGCTTCGTTATCGCCCACGGAACGGACACCATGGCTTACGGCGCGGCGGCGCTTTGCTGCCTGATACAGCACCCCGACAAGCCGGTCATACTTACCGGGTCGCAGCTTCCCATGGAAGCTCCGGGCAGCGACGCTCCCCGTAATCTGGCGGACGCGTTACGCTGCGCACAGCAGGGGGAAGCCGGGGTGTGGGTGTGCTTCTGCGGCAGGGTCATTGCCGGGAATGCCGCCCGGAAGGTGCACACCACCGACTTTGACGCGTTCCGCGGCTTTACGCCGGGGGAGGAGCGGACGGTGGGCGACTTTTGTCAGCCCGGGCGGGAACCGCCGGAGGGCGGCATCGTGTTCTACAACCGGCTGGACAGCAAGGCGGCGGTGCTGAAGCTCACCCCGGGCATTTCCGCGGAAATGGTGCACGACCTCGGAGTGCATGTGAACGCGCTCGTGGTGGAGGGCTTCGGGCTGGGGGGTATACCGGACTACGGTGGGGGGGCGCTCCGACACGCGCTGGAGGAGCTTTCCTTCTGTGGAGTTCGGGTGATAATGACCACGCAGGTGTTCGCCGGGGGCTGCGACCTGTCGGTGTACGAGGTGGGACAGTCCGCAATGAACGCGGGGGTGATACCCGCCGCCGGAATGACCACGGAATACGCGGTGATGCGCGCTATGTGGGCGCTGGCGTACTCCTACACCGCAGAGGATTTCAGGAGCATTTTTTCTGGCGGATAAACGGAGGAAATGATGGCAAACGAACTGAAAAAACTCAAACCGCTGAACTTCATCATGCTGACCGTCGCGGGCTTCATCAACGCGTTCGGCATAACCGTGTTCCTTATGCCGGTGAACCTGTACGACAGCGGTATTTCCGGCACGTCAATGCTGCTTGCGTACCTCACCCCGGAGTACCTGCCGCTGTCGCTGTTCCTGATACTGCTGAACGTCCCGCTGTTCCTTTACGGGCTGAAGCGGCAGGGGCTGGCGTTCACGATTTACGCGACATGGGCGGTGGCGATGTACTCCCTCGGGTCGTGGCTCATCACCTACGTCCTGCCGATAGACGTGTCGCTGGCGTCGCCGCTGGCGGAGAACGACCTTGTGCTGTGCTCGCTGTTCGGCGGCGTTATCTCCGGCATGGGCAGCGGCATTTCGGTGAGGTTCGGCGGCGCAATGGACGGTATCGAGGTGCTTGCGGTCATCTTCTCAAAGCGGCTGGGCATGACGGTGGGCACGTTCGTGATGATCTACAACGTGATACTGTACGTCACCTGCGGGTTCGTGTTCTCAAGCTGGGTACTGCCGCTGTATTCGATTGTTGCCTACTTCGTGGCGCTGAAAACGCTGGACTACATTGTCGAGGGTATTAGCAGGTCAAAGGCTGCGCTGATAGTCACTGTAAGCCCGGACGAGGTGGTAAAGGCGCTGGGCGAAGCCTTCGGCACAGGTATCACCGAGATACCCGCGAAGGGCGGCTATTCCGGCACGAGCAGGACGGTGCTGTACTTTGTGGTGAACCGCTTCCAGATAGGCAGAATGCGGGGGATAGTCCACGAAATAGACCCCTCCGCCTACATAACGATAAACGAGGTCGCTGACATATTCAGCGCAAATCACGACAGCGAGAAGCAGACTTCCGCCGCCGGGAAATGAGGAAAAACATGCTTGAAGAACTGAAACAGAAGGTATACGAAGCGAACATGAAGCTCCCGCAGCACGGGCTTGTGACGTTCACATGGGGCAACGTTTCCGGTATCGACCGGGAAAAGGGACTTGTGGTGATAAAGCCGTCCGGGGTGGAGTACAGCGAGATGAAGCCGTCCGACATGGTGGTGGTATCGCTGGAAACCGGCGAGCGGGTGGAGGGTTCACTGAACCCCAGTTCTGACACGCCAACGCATCTGGTGCTGTACCGCGCGTATGCGGAGCTTGGCGGAGTTGTCCACACCCACAGCCGTTGGGCGACAGTCTACTCCCAGGCGGGCAGGGGAATTCCGCCCCTCGGCACGACCCACGGCGATTACTTCTACGGCGAGATACCCTGCACCCGTAAAATGACGCCGCAGGAGATATCCGGGGAGTACGAGCGTGAAACCGGAAACGTGATAGTCGAGACTTTTTCGGGAAAGTCCGCGGCGGACATTCCGGCGGTGCTGGTGCACAGCCACGGCCCGTTCACATGGGGCACTGACCCGGACAACGCGGTGCATAACGCAGTGGTGCTGGAGGAGCTTGCGTTCATGGCATGGCACAACCAGATGATGGACCCCGGAATACCGCCTATGCAGCAGGAGCTTCTGGATAAGCACTACCTCAGAAAGCACGGCGCGAACGCTTATTACGGGCAGAAGCGGTCAAACTGACGAAAAACGGCTCTGTAAACCGCCGAAATTCATCAAAAAGCGAACCCCGCCGAGGTTGACAAAACCGCTTAATTGTGATATCATATTAAAGTGATTGCATAACGCAGTCAGTATAAAGGTCACCTCTAAAGATATTTGGTTAGGAAAGGATACGACAACATGAAGATCAAAAGAATAGCAGCTATGCTGCTCGCAAGCATTATGACAGTAGGTCTTTGCTCCTGTGCTTCCAGCACTGACTCCAGCAGCGCCGCAGCAGATACGACCGCTTCCGAGGGCGGCGACTGGGCTTACATCGCAGACAAGGGCACATTTATTGCAGGCATCACCCTGTTCGAGCCGATGAACTACTATGACGAGAACGGCGAGCTGACCGGCTTCGAGACCGAGTTCACCAAGGCTGTATGCGAGAAGCTTGGCGTTGAGGCTAAGTTCCAGGAGATCGAGTGGGAGCAGAAGGAACTGGAACTTAATTCCAAGAACATCGACGCTATCTGGAACGGTCTGACCGTTACCGAGGAGCGCAGGGAAAACATGGCGTTCTCCACCCCCTATGTAAGAAACAAGCAGGTAGTTGTTATCAAGGCTGACAACGCTGAAAAGTACAAGGATATTGAGAGCATGGCAGGCGCAACCTGCGCGGCTGAAAGCGGCTCCGCGGGTCAGTCCGCTATCGAGGCAAGCGACGTGCTTTCCCAGAACGAGTTCATCGGCGCTTCCGCGCAGAAGGACGTTCTGCTGGAAGTAAAGGCTGGCACCATCGAGATCGGCGTTATCGACTACGTTATGGCTAAGGCTTCCGTTGGCGAGGGCACTGACTACTCCGACCTGATGATCGTTGACAGCGTTGAGCTTATGCCCGAGGAGTACGCTGTCGGTCTGCGTAAGGATGACACTGAAACTCTCGCAAAGGTGAACGCAGCTATCGACGAACTGGTGGCTGACGGTACACTGAAGCAGATCGCCGAGAAGTACGATCTTGCTGATGTATACGCATTCAACTGATTACAGAACACAGACTGGGTGGGACGATATCGCCCCACCCTATTTATAATAAGGATTTGAGGTCAAAAAATGTCATTTCTTGAAGTAACCGCGCAGCTCGCAAAGGGCTTCCTGACAACCCTTCAGATATTCGGCATAACCCTCGCGGGGGCGCTTCCGCTGGGGCTGCTTATAACCTTTGGCTCAATGTCAAAATTCAAGCCGATAAAGTGGATATTCAAGGTTTTCGTGTGGATCATCCGCGGAACTCCGCTGATGTTACAGATAATCCTTGTGTTCTACGGACCGGGGCTTGTGGGATGGGATCTGAAGGTAGACCGCCTTCTCGCGGTAATTGTCGCGTTCATCATCAACTATGCGTGCTACTTCTCCGAGATATACCGCGGCGGTATTGAGAGCATACCCAAGGGGCAGTATGAAGCGGGGCAGGTACTCGGAATGACAAAGAGCCAGATCTTCTTCAGGGTTGTTCTGTTCCAGGTGGTGAAGCGTATCGTTCCGCCCATGGGCAACGAGATAATCACGCTGGTAAAGGATACCTCCCTCGCGAGAGTAATTTCCGTTATCGAGCTGGTAAAGTCCGCCCAGGACATCATCTCGCAGAAGTCCATTATCTGGCCGCTGTTCTATGTCGGCGCGTTCTATCTGCTGTTCTCCGGTCTGCTGACTGTTCTGCTGAACCTCGCAGAGAAGAAGCTGAATTACTACGAAGGCTGACGGAGGTGCGATATGGCTTTTTTAGAGGTTAAGGACATATTCAAGCGCTTCGGCAGGACAGAGGTGCTGAAGGGTATAGATTTCACGATGGAAAAGGGCGAGGTGCTGGCAATAATCGGCTCCTCCGGCAGCGGAAAGACCACCCTGCTGCGCTGCCTGAACTTCCTCGAGACCCCGGACATGGGCAGCATTGTGCTGGACGGCAAGGAGCTTTACAACGCAGAAGGGAAGTACACCGACCGTGAGATACGCGAGAAGCGGCTGCATTTCGGGCTGGTGTTTCAGTCGTTCAACCTGTTCCCGCAGTACACCGTGCTGAAAAACGTCTGCCTTGCGCCGGAGCTTATGCTGATAAACCAGAGCGAGAAAAAGCTCACCCGCGCAGAAAAATCGCAGATACGCAAGAAAATTGAGGATAATGCCCGGCAGATACTGGCTTCGGTGGGACTTTCCGACAAGCTGATGAACTACCCCTGCGAGCTGTCCGGCGGTCAGCAGCAGCGCGTTGCTATCGCGAGGGCGCTTGCCATGGAACCGGTGATACTCTGCTTTGACGAACCCACCTCCGCGCTTGACCCGGAGCTTACCGGCGAGGTGCTCAAGGTTATCCGCGAGCTTAAAAGTTCCGACCGAACGATGATAATCGTCACCCATGAGATGGGCTTCGCAAGGAGCGCCGCGGACAAGGTGATATTCATGGCGGACGGTGTTATCGAGGAGTATGGCACGCCGGACGAGGTTTTCGGCAATCCGAGAAGTCCCAAGACGATGGCGTTCCTCGAAAAATCACTGGAAAACATCACCTGATGAAATTGCAATTCCCTGCAAGAAATCCTGCAAAAATATCCTGCAATTCATTCTGCACTGCGGTGTTATGCGGTGTGGGCTGAAAGTTGTTTTTGCGGTTTATGCAGCAGAAATCGACTCTTTTGTGCAATATGTACTAAAACAAAAGAATTACATGAACCGATTTGTGTATATATGTGATTGACAAAAACGACTTTTTCGGCTAAAATATATATGTAATCAAGAAACAACGGCGTTTCGGTGAGCGGGCTTTCTGTCTGCACCGGGGCGCTTTTTGTTTTACAATCTACACATACTATCAAGGAGGAAAAGGGACATGGCAGAACATTTTAATGTTGTCGAGCAGTTCGGCACAGACGTATTCAACGAGGAAACGATGAAGCAGAGGCTTCCGAAGAACGTTTTCAAGACGCTGAAGAAGACCATCGCCGAGGGCAAGGAGCTTGACAGCAGTATTGCTGACGTTGTAGCCAGCGCAATGAAGGACTGGGCTATCGAGAAGGGTGCAACACATTACACCCACTGGTTCCAGCCGATGACCGGTATCACTGCAGAGAAGCACGACAGCTTCATTTCACCCGCTGGTGACGGAACCGTTATCATGGAGTTCTCCGGCAAGGAACTCATCAAGGGCGAACCTGACGCGTCCAGCTTCCCGTCCGGCGGTATCAGAGCCACCTTCGAGGCTAGAGGCTACACCGCATGGGATCCGACTTCCTACGCATTTGTAAAGGACGGTTCTCTTTACATTCCGACTGCATTCTATTCCTACTCCGGCGAAGCGCTGGACAAGAAGACCCCGCTGCTTCGCTCCATGGACGTCGTTTCCGAGCAGGCTCTCCGTATCCTGAAACTGTTCGGCAACACCACTTCCAAGAGAGTTGTTGCGACTGTCGGCGCTGAGCAGGAATACTTCTTAGTTGATAAAAAGACCTACGACAAGAGAAAAGACCTCATCTTCACCGGCAGAACGCTGTTCGGCGCTCCCGCTCCCAAGGGACAGGAACTTGAGGACCACTACTTCGGTTCTATCAAGCAGAAGGTTTCCGACTACATGAAGGATCTGGACGAGCATCTCTGGAAGCTGGGTATCACTTCAAAGACAAAGCACAACGAGGTTGCGCCCGCACAGCACGAGAACGCGCCTATCTTCGCTCCTGCCAACCTCGCGACCGACCAGAACCAGCTCACAATGGAGTTGATGAAGAAGATCGCGCTGGAGCACGGTCTGGTTTGCCTGTTGCATGAGAAGCCTTTCGCAGGCATTAACGGCTCTGGTAAACACGACAACTGGTCGCTGTCCACCGATGATGGTCAGAACCTGCTCGACCCGGGCAACTCCCCGATGGAGAACGCGCAGTTCCTGACATTCCTTGCGGCTATCATTCGTTCTGTCGATGAGTACGCAGAGCTGCTCAGACTGTCGGTTGCTTCTGCCGGAAACGACCACAGACTGGGTGCAAACGAAGCACCTCCCGCTATCATATCCATCTTTCTCGGCGAGGAACTGGAGGCTGTTGTGAACGCGCTGGTTGACGGCACTGACTACACCAGCAAGAGCGGCACGATGTTCAATGTAGGCGTATCCTCACTGCCCAGCTTCCCGAAGGACACCACCGACAGAAACAGAACATCTCCGTTTGCATTCACCGGCAACAAGTTTGAATTCAGAATGTGCGGTTCTAACCTGAACATTGCAGGTCCGAACACCGTACTTAATACTATCGTTGCTGACTCCCTGAAGCTGTTCGCAGACGAGCTGGAGAAGGCTGACGACTTCCAGAGCGCGCTCCACGACCTGCTGGTTAAGACCATCAAGGAGCACAGACGCGTTATCTTCAATGGCAACGGTTACGGCGCAGAGTGGCCGGTAGAGGCTGAGAAGAGAGGTCTGCCGAACCTGAAGTCCACTGTGGCTGCTGTTCCCTGCCTGACCGACAAGAAGTCTGTTGAGCTGTTCACCAAGTTCGGCGTATACAGCGAGGTTGAGCTTCACGCAAGACAGGAGATCAACTACGAGAACTACTCCAAGATCATCAACATAGAAGCGCTGACCACCAGCGATATGGCTAAGACCGAGATCCTGCCGGCTGTTATGAAGTACGCGAAGGACATCTGCGACATTGCAGCAAGCAAGAAGGCAATGGGCGTTGAACCGACTGTTGAGCTTAGCGTTGCTAACAAGGTGAACACCCTGACCGTATCCCTCAACGATAAGATAGATGTACTGAATGCCGCTATCGTAAAGGCGCAGGGCATCTCCGATATCCCCGAGCAGGCAAAGGTTTACTGCGATGAGGTATTTGTTGCAATGCAGAGCCTGCGCGCGGTTTCCGACGAACTGGAGACCATTGTTGGCGAGGAGTACTGGCCGTTCCCGACCTACGACGAGCTTCTGTTCAACGTCTGATCCCGGGAACTCCCGCAGAAAAGATAGAGTATGCGGCTTAAACACTGGCTTAAAGCGTATTCTCGCTTTAAGATATCCCGCTCCCTTTCCCTTTTTGGGGCTGCCTGATGGCAGCCCTTTTTTCTGTGCGGGGAGTTCGTGCGCGTGGCGTATCCGTAGGTGCGGGTCCTGACCCGCAGGAATGCGGTGGTGAGCCGCGGCGGGGGTAAGCATGTGCCGGGGAAGTGCGGGCGGAGCGGGGGAAGTGCCTGCGCCGCTTCCAGCAGGAGAGCAGCGCGGTCCCCCCCGTTTTCCGAGAATTTCGTCGTTTCTGAAAAAATTTTTAAAAAAACACTTGACAAACTGGTTTTTATGTGGTATAATAACTAAGTCGTTGAGAGTACCTTAGCGATTGTGATATGGCGGTATAGCTCAGTTGGCTAGAGCACTTGGTTCATACCCAGGGTGTCATTGGTTCGAAT
>JBJFGA010000300.1:0-8061 GCA_051892275.1 Oscillospiraceae bacterium
TAGCGGTGCTGGATTTCTGCAAAGATTTCCTGAATTTAAATGGTTATTAGTATTATGCTTTATCCATTGTCGTTATCACCGTCCGCATAGCGTCCAGCGGCTTGTCGCTCTTGTCAAGGGTCACTCTGATACTCGGGCGGTCGGTGGTCTCCAGCCGTAACTTGTTACCGTAGACCTCGGATAGAGCCGCTATTTTCTGCGGGTCGAACTTCGACATGTAGAAGATGAGGTCGTTCTTCGCCTGACTTATCTCCACAATGCCGGAATTGCTTGCGGTGTTGCGCAGCCGCGCCACCTCGATAAGCCCCAGCACCGACTTCGGCGGTTCGCCGTAGCGGTCGATAAGCTCATCGGTGACGTCGATACTGTCCTCCTCGGTCTGTATCCGGGCTATCTTACGGTAGCAGTCCACACGCTGCGCCTGATTGCTGATATAGTCCTCCGGGATATACGCGTCAATGCGGATATCCACCAGACACTCCTCCTTGTGGACGTCCTTTTCGCCGCGCTCCTCCCGGACTGCCTCGTCAAGCAGCTGCAAATACATGTCGTAGCCGACATTTGCGAGATGTCCCGACTGGCTCGCGCCGAGAATGCTCCCCGCACCGCGGATCTCCAAATCCCGCAGCGCAATGCGGAAGCCGCTGCCGAACTGGGTGAACTCCCGGATAGCGTCCAGCCGCTTCTGGGATATCTCGGACAGCACCTTCCCCCGCTGGAACGTGAAATACGCGTATGCGCGCTTGTTGGTACGTCCGACCCGCCCGCGAAGCTGGTGGAGCTGCGCCAGACCCATGTAGTCCGCGTTCTCAATTATCAGCGTGTTTACGTTGGGAACGTCCACGCCGGTTTCGATTATCGTGGTGCATACCAGCACGTCAAGGGTGCCGTCCAGAAGCTGCCGCCATACCTCCAGTATCTGCTCCTCGGTCATTCTGCCGTGAGCCACGCCGATTCGCGCCTCCGGCAGCAGCGAGCGTATCTTCTCGGCGCAGCTGTAAATGGAATCTATCCTGTTGTGGATATAGTACACCTGACCGCTGCGGCGCAGCTCCTTTTGTATCGCCTGAATGATTACGCCCCAGTCATGCTCTATGACGTAGGTGGTGATAGGCTGTCTGTCCTGCGGCGGCTCGTCAATAACGCTCATGTCCCGGATACCGCTCATAGCCATGTTCAGCGTCCGGGGGATAGGGGTCGCGGAGAGGGTGAGTACGTCCACGCCGGTGAACACGTCCTTGAACTTCTCCTTGTGAGCCACGCCGAAGCGCTGTTCCTCGTCAATAATGACCAGCCCTAAGTCCTTGAACTTCACGTCCTCCTGAATGATACGGTGTGTACCTATGAGAATGTCGATACTGCCGTTTTTCAGCCGGCGCAGTATTTCACGTTGTTCAGCCGGGGACTTATGCCGTGACAGCAGCGCCACGTTTATCGGGAAGCCCTCCATACGGCTGCAGCAGGTCTGGAAGTGCTGCCACGCAAGCACGGTGGTGGGGACTAAAATCGCGCACTGCTTGCCTACCTCGGCGCACTTGAATGCTGCACGCAGAGCCACCTCGGTCTTGCCGAAGCCCACATCGCCGCACAGCAGCCGCTCCATGGGTACGGGCTTCATCATGTCCGCCTTTATCTCGTCAATGCAGCGCAGCTGTGAATTGGTTTCGATGTAGCTGAAATGCGCCTCGAAGTCATCCTGAAGCTGGTCGTCCGGCGGGAACTCGTAGCCCTTGCTGCGCATTCTGCGGGAGTACAGCTCGATAAGCTCGGACGCCATCTCCTTTGCCGCCGCCTTTGCCTTTGCCTTTGACTTCTGCCACTGGTCGGAATTCAGCTTGTTGAGCTTTACGGTGGACGCGTCCCCGCTGCCGATATAGCGGGAAACGAGGTCAAGCTGCGTCACCGGGATATGCAGTACGTCCGCGCCGGCATAGCGAATCTTGATATAGTCCTTTGCCACGCCATCGACCTCGATTTTGTGAACGCCCTCAAAAACGCCGATACCGTGGGAATAATGCACCACAAGGTCGCCGATGGAAATATCCGCCAGCGAACGTATCTCCTCGCCCTTTTTCTTCTTGGGAGGGCGCTTTCTGTCCGCGTGTACCGCGGTGTGGGTGAATACCGCCAGCCTGCTTGCGGTGTACTCGATGCCTGCGGTGAGCGTTCCCGGTGTTACGATTATCCTGCCGGGCAGCGGCTTTTCCGGCTTGGTCAGGTATTCAGCCTTGTAGCCGTCCTCCTGCAAATCAGCGGCGAGGGTATGTGCACCCTTTTCCGTGCCGGAGTAGATAAGGCAGGCGAACCCGTTCGACAGATAGTTGTCCAGCTCGGACTTCAGCACCGCCTGTTCGCCGCTCCACGGGCTTGTCTGGATAGCCGCCTGCACGTCCAGCATTAACCCAAGCTGCAACCCGCCGCCCCGGATAAAGGTATCGAAGTACACCCGGGTGCGGCTGTCCAGCTCGGAATACATCTCATTTTTTGACAGCATATAGCGGTCAAGCCCCTTGCACAGCTTCTTCTCCTCGGTGAGTATCTTTAGGTCCTCGGAATGCTGTAACGCCGCGCCCCGGATGCCCTCCCGCACAGAGGTGTTCTCGCATACGAAAACCGCCCCGGCGTAATCGAACACCGTGGCTTCGGTATCATAGCACAGCGGGAAATATCTGTCCGTTCCGGCAGGTGCGATTCCTCCGCGCAGCTTGCTGATGTCGCTGTTAAAGCGCTCCCGGACACCCTCCGCGTTCTTTCCGCGAAGCTTCTTGGACAGGGCTTCAATGCGTTCGCACAGAATTTCTGCCGAATCGAACAATGTTTCCCCCGCCGGGGAAATGCGAATTTCCTCCAGCGGCTCGGTGCGGCGCTGGCTTTCAAGGTCGAAATATGATATGCTGTCGATGTTGTCCCCCCACAGCTCAATACGGCAGGGGGAGGCGCTGCTGGGTGGGAAGATATCCACGATACCGCCACGGACGGAGAACTGCCCCGCGCCCTCTATCATGTCGCACCGGGTGTAGCCTGCGGCGATAAGCCGGGCGGTAAGCTCCTCCAGCGATATCTCGGAGTCCTGCGACAATGTTATCGTCCGCGCGGTAAGCTCCTGCGGCGGGATAGTGAGCTGTGCCGCCGCCTCCGGAGAGCAGATAACGCCCCGGCAGCCGCTGTTCAGCATAGCCGACAGCGCGAAAATTCGTTTGTGCTCGTATTCACGGGAAGCCGCTTCGTAATCCGCGAGAAGCAGTTCCTTTGCGGGGTAGAGCAGTGCCGTACCGGGCTGGTACATTGAATTAATGTCGTTGACCAGTCGCTGTGCCTCCGCTTCGCTTTCCGCAACGATAAGCGCGGGGCGCTGTTCCTGCCGCATAAGCAGAGCGCCGATAAGGTGCGCCTTGTGAATGTGCGAAACCCCGGTGACAAGCGCCGGGAGGGGTTTATTTCCTTCAAGATAGCTTGTGAGCTTCCGGTATTCCGGTATCAGCTCCGCCGCGTTAATAAAGAAATCCATTGCTTCACCTCAGGAATTGAACCTGTTCATAGCTTCGTTGATCTTTCCGTCCACCATAAGCTCCAGCGCGGTAACAGCGTTGTCCATGCAGGCTTCGAGGACTTCCGCCTGCTCCTTCTTGAAATGCCCAAGCACCCAGTCCGCGAGGTTGTAGTCGGGGTGCGGTTTCGCGCCTACTCCCATTTTAATGCGGGGGAACTCGTCCGATCCGGAGAGGTAGATTATGCTTTTTATGCCGTTGTGACCGCCGTCGCTGCCCTTGCGCCGGATACGCATTTTGCCCGGTTCAAGTGAGATGTCGTCAAATACGATTATAGTGCGCTCCGGCGGCACTTTGTAGAAGCTCATAGCTTCTGTTACCGCCTGACCGCTGTTATTCATGAAGGTGGTGGGCTTCATGATAAGACAGCGTTTGCCGGATATTAATGCATCGCAGGTCAGTGACTTGAATTTCAGCTTTTTGCAGTCCAGCTTGTATTTTCCGCAGAGGGTGTCTATCGTCATGAAGCCGATGTTGTGACGTGTACCCTCGTACTGCGTTCCGGGATTGCCCAGACCGCATATTATATACTCGACCGAGCCCTGCGGTTCAGGCTTGCGCTCGGATTCCAGTTTCTTTAAGATATCTGCTATTGACATATCTGTTCCGCCTTTCGGTGTTCTGTCATAATTATCATGGTAAAGATCTGCCGAATTATCCGGTTTTCTTTTTAACGCACAAAACCCACCCGCAGAGGGTTCTGCGGGCGGAGCGTATATGATTTATGTGCTTAATTAAACAAGGTCGTTCGCGTCGAAGGGGTCGCCGCATTCAGGGCAGAACTTCGGCGGGTTCGAGGGGTCTTCCGGCTTCCAGCCGCACTTGTCGCACTGGTATAACGGAGCGCCGGCGGGCTTGGGTTTGCCGCAGTTCTGGCAGAACTTGCCCTTGTTCAGAGCGCCGCATGCGCATGTCCAGCCTTCTGCCTGTGCGGGCTTGGGCTTGCCGCAGTTAGCGCAGAATTTGCCGGTGTTGGTTGTGCCGCACTCGCATGTCCAGCCTGCCGCATTCTGCGCGGGTGCTGTCGGAGCGGGAGCGGGCTGAGCCTGCTGTGCTGCCTGCTGAGCGGTAGCCGCCTGCTGTTGTGCGCCCATCTGGAACAGCTGCTGTGCGTTAAGACCGCCCTGCTGCTGCGCCATATTCATGCCCATAAAGCCCATCATAGCACCGCCGCTGTTACCGGCTGCTGTCTGCATAGCCTTCGCCTGTGCGTCCACTATAGTTGCGGCAGCCATGTTTGCGTTGCGGTAAACTGCGGTGCGCTGGAGGTTGGTTATCATCTCCTGGTCTTCCTTGGGCAGGGTAGGGGGGTTCATGCCGAAAGAAGCCACGACCATGCCGCGGGTCTCGCCCCACTTCTTTGAGAGGACTTCGTTGAGGGCTTCAGAAATCTCTGTGGTATGAGCCGGGAGCGCACTGGGTCTTACTCCCTGCTCGGATATCTTAGCAAGAGCGGGTTGAAGCGCGGTGAGTATCTCAGTCTTGAGCATACTGTCAAGCGCGGAACGGCTGTAAGTCTCGCCGAAATTGCCGCAGACATTGGTATAGAACAGAACCGGGTTGGAAATGCGGTAGGAATACTCGCCGTTGCAGCGCAGCGAAACGTCAATGTCCAGACCGATATTATTATCAACAACGCGGAACGGAATGGGGTTGACCGTACCGTAACGGTTGCCCATTATTTCCTTGATGTTGACATAGTACACCCGCTGGTCGTGACCTGCCTGACCGCCGTAGGTTATTCTAGTTCCGATATCCTTGATGGTATTCATGAGGCTGTCGCCGAGGTTGCCGGAGAATACCGAGGGAGAAAGCGCCGACTTGAACTCGAACACGCCGGCTTCTGCCACGACCTCGGACACCTTGCCGTCAACCACGACAAGCGCGCACTGACCCTCGTTGACAGCAATAGCAGAGCCGTCTGTAATGACATTGTCATCGCCCTTGTTCGTACCCCTTGAGCCTACCCTCTTATGACCTTTTGCCGCAAGAACATCGTTGGACAGGGACTCACAGTATATGTATTCCTTATACTGGTCGGCAAGATTGCCGGATACTGCGTTTATAGCAGCTTTTATTAAACCCATGATGAACTCCTTTCACAAGTGTTTTTGATGTATTTATTTTACAACAAATCCGTCAAAATGTCAAGGGAATTTATGATAATTTTGTGCTTGACAAACTTTCCTGATTATGATATAATTAAGTAGTTATCGGGGTGTAGCGCAGTTGGTAGCGCGCGACATTTGGGATGTTGAGGCCGCAGGTTCGAATCCTGTCACTCCGACCATGCGTAAGACCGCTTTGCGGGCTGAACGAGGCTTGCAGGGCGGTTTTCTGTTTTGCCCGGTGATTTTCCCGAAAGTGCGCTATTAGTGCGCCATGCTCTTTAAACAAGGCTGAATTATACTTAACGACATACAAAGAACAACGCCGCTCATCAAACGAGCGGCGCAGCTTTTTATGATACATTCTGCTTCTTTTCGTCCTGCTGTTTAGGCGCAAGCATAAGGTCAAGGACTTTGACCGCCTCAACGTCCGCTTCCTCCAGAACGTGGAGATACTTGTTTGTCGTTTCAATGTCGCCGTGTCCGAGCCGCCCCTGCACCTGCTTGATGTTCACACCGCCGTAAAGCAGCAGCGTGGCTGATGTGTGCCGCAGGCTGTGGAATTTCCGGTGTTGAAGCCCGTGCCGCTTCAAAAACTTGCTGAATTGCTTTGTAGGTGTCTGCGGGTTCATTATTTCGCCGTTCCATGTGGTAAAGAGCCAGCCCTCATTGTGCCATTGAGTGCCGAGCCGCTGGGCTTCTCGCCGCTTCTCCGCCTGCAATAGCCGGATAAGTTCAAGGCAGCTCTGATTTACCGTGACCGTTCGCACCTCGTAATCTTTCGGGGGCTTTATTATTGTCTTTTCGCCTTTGAGCTTCACCGCCGCTCGTTCAATGGTGATTTTGGACTGCTCAAAATCCACATCAGAGAATTTCAAGGCTACCAGCTCGCCCCGCCTTGCTCCCATGAATATTGCAAGCTGAATCAGCGTTTGGAATTGCAAATCTTCCTTTTCCAGACAAGCCAACATCTGAGCGGCTTCCTGCTTGCTGAATATCTCTATTTTCGGCTGTTTAATCTTCGGAATGGTGAGCTTTTCGGCTTTGGCGGGTGTGTCCGGGATAAGTCCCAGCTTCACAGCCTGTTTCAGAACGGCTTGCAGGACTGCCAGCCGCCGCCGGACTGTCGAGGGCGAAAGCAGTTCGCCGCTCTCGGACTTCTTCCCCGCTCTGGTAACTTTCGGCATTTCGGAAAGCTGCTGGATATACTGCTGAACATGAGCGGCGGTGATGTCCTTTAGCTTCAAATGCCCCAATGCCGGGATTATCGTGCTGTTTATCTGCTCTTTGTAGAAAGCAAGGGTCAGAGGTGACAGCGTTGACTTTGCAATTTCAAGGTACTGATTACAGAACTCATCAAGCCGCATTGTCGGATTTGCTACACCGCCGTGCATGCACTTTTCCTCGAACTGTACCGCCTGCCGGTTCAGCTCCTTTTCAATCTGCTTCGGTGTCATGCCGCTCTCTGGCTTGTATGTCATGGTGTACGGTTTGAGCCGTTTTCCGCTGCTGTCATAGCCGCGATATACTCTAATGGTGTAGCTGATGATCTCGCCGCTCTTATTCTTTCGGGGGGTTATTGCTGCCATTGTCGGATGCTCCTTTCTGTTTCTCATAATAAAGCTTAGCTTCTTTCATCTTTTCACACGCTCCATCAAAAAGCATTTTCTCAATCAATTCGCTTTGCTTGATTTTTTTTACAGTCAAGATGCTCGACATAGAGCCATCATTTTTTCGCCTTAGTGATATCAAATCATATTTAGGCAATGGAATACCATCACGCGAACTAATAATTATTTCACCATTGGCTATATAATATTCAATTTTTTCTTTGTTTTCTGGAAGCCCTTCACACGACAAATATTCTGCTAAAGCAATTAGGAATATGGTATTTGGATTTGGTATATGGTCATTGCTCGAAGAATCGTCTATTAAATTATTAAGCAGGAAGTCAACAATTGATAAAACTGATAAATATGGACTCGGATTAATCGAATTTGTTTGTTCCTTTAGTAAACATAGAGCATTTATAGACTGCTCGGACAATCCGGTGACCTCTTCGGCTATTCTTAAATCCTGTTCTACTGTTGGATATGGGGTGCGCCCAAGAAGATAATCGGTTGTTACATTGAAATATTCTGCCATGCGCCCAAGTATTACAATATCGGGAATGTTGTTGCCGTCCCGATACTGTGCCAATGATTGGCGCGTAATTCCTAATTCATCGGCTACTGAACTAAGGTTTATTCCATCTCTTTCTTTTCCCGCCAATAATGTTCTAAGAACCTCTGCGAACTTCGAATCATAGCGTTTTTCCTTTGGTTTTCTGCCTTTTTTTATTTGCATATTGTCCATAATTTACACCTCGTGTTTATTGATAATGCATTTTTCTGGCTGCAGTAAAA
>JBJFGA010000301.1:0-8039 GCA_051892275.1 Oscillospiraceae bacterium
GTTGCCATTGCGCTGCTTGCAATTGGATATGTTTTCTATGGAAGGTTCGTGGAAAGGGCATTTGCGCCCGATGATCGCAAAACCCCAGCAAACATCATGAATGATGGCGTGGATTTTGTTCCAATGAAGGGCTGGAAAGCATTTCTTGTTCAGCTGCTGAATATCGCCGGAACCGGTCCTATATATGGTGCGCTGATGGGAGCGGTATTCGGCCCGGTGGTGTTTCTGTGGATAGTCTGTGGCTCGATACTCGGTGGCGCGTTTCACGACTACCTCACCGGCATGATATCCGAACGCCACAATGGCGCTTCCATTGCGGAACTTTCCGGTATATATCTCGGACGTGCCGCAAAGTATATCATGCGTTTTTTCTCCATTGTACTGCTTATTCTCGTCGGAACGGTATTTGTAACCAGTCCGGCTTACTTGCTTGCGGAGCTGACCCCTGATTACATGAACTCCACGTTCTGGATCGTCATCATTCTGGCGTACTACATTCTCGCAACACTAATGCCGATAGATAAAATAATCGGCAGACTCTATCCGGTATTCGGTGTGACCCTGATAATCATGGCTGTCGGCATAATTGGTGGGATCTTTGTTGGTGGATATCAGATACCTGAGGTATCGCTGCAGGATCTCCACCCCGCTGGGCTCCAAGTCTGGCCGTATATGTTCGTGACCGTAGCCTGCGGAGCTATCTCAGGATTTCATGCGACCCAGTCCCCGATGATATCAAAGTGCATAACAAGTGAGAAACAGGGGCGCAGAATATTCTATGGCGCTATGATAACTGAAGCGGTCATAGCCCTGGTATGGGCAGCGGCAGGAATGGCATTCTACGGAAACACTGGTTCGCTGTTTGAAGCAATCACTGGCTCAGGTCAGTCCGCAGTGGTTTACGATATCTCCAAGGGTGTTCTCGGAAGTGTTGGCGGTATCCTCGCTTTAATAGGAGTTGTAGCCTGCCCTGTCACCTCCGGAGATACGGCATTCCGCAGCGCTCGACTGATCCTCTCCGAATGGACAGGTCTTAAGCAGGACAAGATCCGCAACCGTCTGATACTTACACTTCCGCTTCTTGGCGTGGGCGCGCTCCTCACACAGATGGACTTCAATGTCCTTTGGAGATACTTCTCCTGGAGCAATCAGACCCTCGCAATGATAGCACTGTGGTGCGCTTCCGGCTTCCTGATACGCAGCGGAAAGAAGTACAGCTTCCTGATTGCTGCAATACCCGGTGCGTTCATGACCGCAGTTAGTGTGACATATATCCTGATGGCTCCCGAAGGCTTATCGATAGATCAGGCTATCGCATACCCCATCGGCGCTGCGGCGGCTGTTGCAGCGTTCGTATGGTGCTGTATATGCAAAAAGAAATACAAGCGCGTTATAGCAAACATGAGTTCATAAAGGAGATTAGGAGAAAGCAATGGAGAAAACGATACAAAGAAAACTGATATGGGATTTTTTTAAGGGAATATTTGCAATAGGCGTTGTGTTCGTGCATTTCCCTTTTCCGTGGATACTGGGAAAGATACTGGCTTCTTTTGGCACTACCGGAGTTATTTTTTTCTTTCTTATAAGCGGCTATCAATCCTATTCGGCCGACGGAAGCAAAGCCGACAAGCTGCTGGTCAGATTTAAAAGGAACCTGGTGATCCTTCTTGTTGCGCTGCTTGTCTACTTTTCTTTCACAATTATTCAGCAGTTGGTTCATGGAACATTTGATGTTTGGATAGCTAATTTTCGCGATCCCATGACCTACTTCAAAATGATTATCCTCGGTGATTTCAGTCTTGTTAATGCAGACGCACTCTGGTACATGACAGCGCTGTTGATCTGCTATCCGATAATGTATATGATCGAGAAGAAACGGCTGAATAAGTACTTCTATGCCGTTCTTCCGTTCCTGATACTACTGCGTATAGCAGTCGAAACCTATGTGAACTCATTCTCGTTTATCGACTGGCTGGATTGGCATTACGCCGGCAATTTCCTCGTGGGTGGTCTTCCGATAATGGTTCTCGGAAACTACCTGCACTGCAAGGAAGAGCGTATTAAAAAGCTCAATGGAAAAGCCGTGGTAACTGCGACGGTTATTTCTGCGCTGATGGTATTTCTGTTTGTGAATGTAAAGATAGGTTCGGTAGATATCTCTCAGCCGTTCAAGATATCTACGGCGGTTCTTGTATTTATCTGCTGCATGATATACAGCGATTGCAAGGGGGTTGGGTGCATCAATACCCTCGGAAGAAAGTACTCCATGTACATCTATATCTATCATTACCTTATCGGGACAACGCTGGCTGAGATATTTGCGGTGCTTGCACTGCCCGGATTCTACAAGGAAATACATCCTGCCTGTCCTGGCATTGGCTGTATCCCTTGGATTATCCGCTGTTATTGTTGCGATAAATGATAGACGCTTAAAAAATTAATGCAATAACGCACAAAGATTGTGCATTGAACTATAACCGTAAGGCGCTTGAAGAGTTTTCCTTGCCCGGCCCGTACCGCCTGTATCTTGAGAACAACTGGACTTGGGATTCATTCAAGCAGCTGCTTATCGACTGGTGCAATGCCGACGCCGAGCACATGTACAACCTGACAAAAAATCGAGTTGTGTCAATCAGCGAAGCGAAATATTGACACAACTAGCGGCTCGCAATCGCACGAAAATAATTATGCGTTATTGCCATAAGAAGAATGTATAGTTTTTGCAATGTGATAACATACAAGCGTGATGACAATGAATGACAAATATATTTTTTTGCGATAGAATGTTGACAGTGTACATAAGTGCCGAAAAAAGTAATTCTGGAGATTGATTTTTATGAAGCTAAGAAAATTTGCGGCGGCAAGCTTGCAGTCAGCATTGCGGCTGCGGCGCTGCCACAGGTGGTGTTCGCGGAGGGCGAAGAAAGCTCAACGCACGCGGAATTTAATGTTGGTGATACGTTCTGGGTAGCATTTGGGCGTTCCAGAGTACTGCGATAACCGCTGTCACTATCCTCGAAAGCGTAACCTATATCCACCCGCAGGCATTTGGGGGTTCCGCGCTTTCAGTTATCTATGGCGTGGAAGGCTCTTATGCTGAAACCTACGCAGAGGAAAACGGCTATTCGTTCAATGGCAGACCCGTAAACTACGACACTCTAAAGGAAGTAAAGGTCAAAGACTACAAGACTGACGGCACCAAAGAGCTTTATGTGAAGTCCATCACCGCAAAGGACGCAGAAACCTTCAGCTCCTACGAGATCACTGTCACCCTAAGCAGCAAAGGAATGGATATCACAGTCAGGCGTGAATTTCGCATAAAATCAGGATCAGCCGTTCGGAGCTTTCCGCTTCATTCGGCTGAGCATTTGTCTGTTCAGCAGCATTCTGGAATCGTGCGCGTTCCCTGTCCCGGTTCTTTAAGCCATTTCATACTAATAACCGTTTGAACGAAGGAAAAGATTTGCAGAAAGACAGTGCCGATATCTAGGAAAAGAAACGCAGGCGTACTTTATGTACGTCAAGTTTCTTTGACGACGATAGCGGTGCTGGATTTCTGTAAAGATTTCCTGAGTTTAAATGGTTATTAGTATCAGTAGTACATTTGGCGAAGCATTTTTTGATTGAAATATTGCAATTATTCCACTGACGTGATATAATTATCATATACTCTGGGTCAATTCTTGATAAAAGCAAGCAAAAATCAGTTTTGCGTACATTATGCGGAATTACGGCGCGGATATTGTGAAGCTCAGGGAAATACATCTCAAGTAGGAAGACAGATGGACGGCAATGTGCTGTTGGTGAAGCTGGACAGCCGCATAGACACGTCAAACGCCGCGGAGGTCGAAAAACAGCTGATAGAGCTGCTCGACAAGCGCTCCCCCACCGAAGTCACACTGGACGCGGAGAAGCTGGAGTACATTTCCAGTGTGGGTCTGCGGGTGCTGCTGAAGGTAAAAAGGCGGGTAAATTGCACCCGGATAGTGAATGTCAGCAGAGAGGTGTATGACATCCTCAACATGACCGGCTTCACCCAGATGCTGGACGTGAAGAAGGCGTTACGTCAGATATCAGTGGAGGGCTGCCGGGAACTTGGCAGCGGCAGCTTCGGCACTACCTATTGGCTGGACGACGAAACGATAGTCAAGGTGTACCATGAGGGTGTTTCCACTGAGGACATAGAGCGGGAGAGAGCGAGCGCAAAGGCGACGTTCCTGTGCGGAGTTCCAACCGCAATACCCTTTGATACGGTGAAGGTCGGTGAGCGTTTCGGAAATGTCTATGAACTGATAAACGCACGTTCACTGGCGGAGGCGATATGCTCCGAACCGCAGCGCACCAATGAATACGCGGAAAAGGCGGCGGAGCTTCTGAAAACACTGGCGAACGCCCGTCCGCAGCCGGGGAGCTTTCCAAAGGAAACGCTGTTTAAACCAAATTCGCCTCGCTCAAACGAGCATACTCGCGCGGCTGAATTTGGTACGCTTCGCTTTATTCAACGTGTCCCAAGATATGCGGACATATCACTGAAGCTGCTGGAACAGGCGGACGGATAAATTCCCGGGGAGCGCCTGTTCAGCCCGGAGCAGAAGCGGCTTTTGGAGCGGCTGATAAACTCTGTTCCGGAGCGTGACACCCTTGTTCACGGGGACTTTCACACCCGCAACATCTTCGTGCAGGGTGATGAGCTTATCCTCATCGACATGGCAGACACCAGCACCGGACACCCGCTGTTCGAGCTGGGCAGCATGTATATGTCGCTCGTCCTGATGTCAAGAGTACCCGCAAAGCTTTTCCGGCAGCTTGTGGGGCTTGAAAAGAAGCAGGCGGCGTATTTCTTCGACAGGGTTTTCGAGCAGCGCTTTTCCGATATACCCTCTCAGGAACAGAAATTTATCAGACAAATTGTGGAACTCTTTTCATATCTGAGAATTATCAGCATGGTGGCAGCTTCCGGGGCTTTGGAAAAGCTGCCGGTGTTCGTGCGGAAGCTGACGCTGCATAGTATGCGCAACAGCGTCAAACGGCTCTATTTCAACAAATCAGACGAGGTAATCGGTATTCTGGAAAGAGTTGCGGCTCTTTTCTGACATAAGACTGTATAAATAAATAAGGGGCAGCTTTTCCCTCCTGTATTTTTTATATCACTTTGGGTGAATTGTGCAAATGAAATAATGTAATTCTCCTATCGAAATCTACACAGAGAATGGTCTTTTCGTTATCGTGGTGTATGATTTCCTGCCTAATGATAGCAGCATGGATATGTAAATATATGCACTCATCTCATAATATAAACGGAACGCTCTATCGTATAGGTGGAGGAACTTGACAAGGTTATCTCAAAGCTCTATGAGGATAGCGTTTCCGGTAAAATATCGACAGAAATGTTTTCAAAACTCTCGGATATATACGTCACAGAGCAAAATCAGCTTAATGCGGAATAATCTGACTGCGCAATCGCACGACAATAATTATGCGGTGTTGCCTAAAACTTTTCAGGAGATCCAAAATGACTGACATCAGGGCTAAAATGCGAGGTGTTGAACAGCTCAAAGTCGTTGGAGGAGAAATCTGCTATTCTTGACGATATGAAGCAGAACAGGCTGGATATCGTTCTTACTACACCTGAAACACTGTTTACTAAGCAGGTTCAGGAGGCGCTGCCTATGATAAGCATAGGTCTGTTTGTTATTGACGAGGCGCACTGCATTTCCGACTGGGGACACGATTTCCGGCTGGATTACTGCCGACTAAACAGGGTAATAGGCTCTATGCTGCGTAATGTACCTGTTCTTGCGACAACAGCGACTGCGAATGACCGTGTTGTTGATGACCTAAAAAAGCAGCTCGGCGGAGATGTATTTGTTTCCCGTGGGCAGCTTATGAGGGATAATCTCTCGATACAGGTGCTTAAGCAGGAGGACAAGCCGCACCGTTATGCGTGGCTGCTCGACAAAATAAACAGACTGAACGGTTCCGGTATAGTGTATTGCCTGACGCAGCAGGACTGCAATGAGATAGCCGGTTTTCTGACAGCAAACGGAATTTCGGCGAGAGCATATCACAGCAGATTACCCGGTGAGGAAAACGAGCAGTCCGAGGCGATTTTTATGGATAACCGTGTAAAGGCACTTGTCGCTACTATTAAGCTGGGAATGGGCTATGATAAGGGTGATATTGCTTTTGTTATCCACTATCAGATGCCGCAGAATTATGTTGCTTATTACCAGCAGATAGGCAGAGCCGGAAGAAATATCGACCGGGCATATAAGTTTCTTATGAGCGGCAGGGAAGACCTTGATATTCAGAAATATTTCAGAGATACAGCTTTCCCGACGGAATTGGAGTCGAAGTCGGTTTATATACTGCCCTCTATTGCAAACAACATCGTTGTTTGCAATGCCGCCAAAGGCGGCTGCAAATCCCGATGGCTTTGCGAGGGCGTATGAACGGCGGCTCTTGGCGGCACAGCCGCCGTCCTGCAATACAATTGCAGGACATTGCAAAATCGATGATTTTGCAATAGAGTCTAGTATAATTCGGATAGAACCGCGCACTAAATGGGCGAAAACCTCTACTACCGGAATGACGAACATCGACAAGCCGAACGAACCCGGGATATGTCTTTCACGATACGGTCACCCGGTGTACGGTGAGCTTGTCAGACAGGGAAAGTATCAGGGCAGCAGCTTATGTGCCAGACTGGTCGAAAAAAGCGCAGAGGTTCTTTCAGATTTTATTGCAGAGCATGAATATGTCCCGTCACAAAGGAGCGGCATGGTGCCCAATTTCGCTCTAAGGCTTTCTGAAAAGCTGGGGATATCCTGCCTTAGTCTGCTGAAAAAAACCAATTCTAATCAGCAGAAGAACATGGAAAACAGCTTACTTTTCTTGATCAGGACTAAAATACAGGGATAATTATCATATTACAGAAAGAGGAAAAAATAATGAGTAAATTTCCAAGAATTTATGCGGCAAGTACACTAGAACGAATGTACAAAAAGCTGGCTCTGCCTCCTGAAACGACAGCCCTGCTTTTCGACTATTTCACGGCGATGGCGAATTTTTATGAGGTCCTGCCGCTGAAGGACGCATATAAGATAATTGACAGGCATAATAAAGGGTTAGTTTCCCGTGAGCAGTTTATTGCGTTTTCAGAAATAGCACGGCACGAGGAGCATCAGTACTATATTCTGTCCGAGGACGAGCTTTATACCGACGGCGAAAAAAGCGAGCCGATAGACCGGGTTCTTGTGCATGAAAGCCTTGTGTTATTCTCGTTTGAGGAGTATTATCAGATAGCAGAAGCCCAGAGCGGAAAGCCGCTTTATATTCCGTCAAGGGAGGAGCTTCTGAAATACAAGGACAGCCTTTATATCTGCTCCACTCCCGAGACTAGGGCAATGAATGATTTTCTCTGCAAAAAACTGAAACTTGGCAATACCACAGCTGAGGATATCGTCGGCGAATGTGTAGTAATCATCAAATGCGAGAACGGTAATCCTTTTGACGCAGTAAGTGGTATGCTCGAACGAATGGATATCCGCATGGATGTTGACCAGCTTGAAGAGTTTATAGCGATGTTCCAAGACCTTCACAACAATACCCGTATATCCCGCAACCGGGGCTTCACGCCTGTCGAGCTTGCAAGACAGAGCGGTACATCGGGAATGCCGGAAAGAATAGTCTTTGGGCAGAATATATCGGGTGCACTCGACCGTGGAGAAGTCAGCTCAAACGAGCTTGCCATGCAGATAATCAATGGCGATTTCCCGGCGCAGATCAAAATACTTATGCTGGAAGAGCTGAAACGCCGCAATTCAGTTAAACCCATCAGCAGAAACGCACCATGTCCATGCGGCAGCGGAAAGAAATACAAGAGGTGCTGCGGAAAGTGAACCGCAATAAGAACCATTCGATTTTGTGGGATTTTAGTTATGAGCAGTCCCTGTCTGATCCAGTTTCCACTTCATTGATTTGCTTAGGGCAACACCGCACAATTACCGGCTAAAGCCTTTGCCGTCCGCTTGCTTGCA
>JBJFGA010000302.1:0-8031 GCA_051892275.1 Oscillospiraceae bacterium
TGTCAAAAGGAAGCGAAAACCATTTCGCTTCGCGAAAGAGTGTTTCGACAAGCTGCCACCCTGTCATGCGGCGGGGTGGATTTTTTATCTATTTGCGTTTGTCGGTGAGGGCGAAGCTGTTCAGGGTCATTCGCTTTATTTCCTCGTCCGGCAGGTCGGAGTCCAGTATTATCGTGTTCCAGTGGGTCTTGTTCATGTGGTAGGCTGGGATAACTCCGGTGAACAGCTTGCGCAGCAGGTCGGCCTCCTGCGGGTCGCATTTTAGGTTCACTATATCACGACCCTCATGCTTCATCAGCAGCGCGAACCACTTCCGGGTGAGGGTGTGGCGGGCGACCCATGTTTCAAAGTCCTCGTCAAAGGGCTGGTCGGTGGAAGCGCCGGGAATGCTGCGGCAGAAGTCAAGAAAAGCGTTCCGGGTCATGACGGGTTCTTTCGTACATAGCGGAAGAAACGTATTCTGCGGCATTCGGATTCAAGCGCCGTGGAGGTTTCTGCGACTTCCCAGTCCTTTTCGCGGTCAAGTTCGGGGAAGAATACGTCGCCGTCAAAGCACTCGTAAATGCGGGTGATGAGGGCTTCGTCGCAGTAGGGGAGAAGCTGGCGGTATATCTCGCCGCCGCCTATCACGAATATCTTTCCCTCAATGGTCTTGGCATATTGCAGGAAGTCCTCTACTGAGTCGAAAACCTGAGCGCCGTCAAGCTTCTTTACGCTGCGGGATATCACGCAGTTCGTGCGGTTTGGGAGCGGCTTTTTCGGGAAGCTGTCCCATGTCTTTCTGCCCATAACTATGGTGGAGTTCTGGGTGGTTTCGCGGAAGAATTTCATGTCCGCTGGTATATGCGTCAGCAGTGCGCCGTTTTTGCCGATAGCCCAGTCGTTGTCGGCGGCAAGAATTAATGTCATATCTGAATGTCCTCCTGATAATTGTGCTATATATATGATACTCTCTCATGGTGGATTTGTCAAGAGAGCTGTTCATATTTGTATTGAATATGAACAAAATGTGGCTGGAAATTCATAAAAAATTACCAGTGACAGCGGGGGCGTATTGGTGTATAATATAAATATAAGATGTTCACAAAATTGTGAAAACATGAACATAAGGGGGCGGCGGTATGGACGGCAATATTTACATGTGTATAGACCTGAAGAGCTTCTTTGCTTCGGTGGAGTGTGCGGATATGGGGCTTGACCCGTTCACCACAAATCTGGTGGTGGCTGACCCGTCAAGGGGGCAGGGGGCGATATGCCTTGCGATAACTCCCGCAATGAAGGCTCTGGGTATACGTAACCGCTGCCGGGTGTTCGAGATACCGCCGGGGGTGAAGTACATCACCGCTATGCCCAGAATGAAGCGGTATATGGAGGTTTCGGCGGAGATATACGGGGTGTATCTGCGGTACATCAGCCCGGAGGATATACACGTTTACTCGATAGATGAGTGCTTTATCGATGCTACGCCGTATCTTGATATGTACGGCATGACCCCGAAGCAGATGGCGCAGGAGCTTATGGGCGCGGTGTTCCGGCAGACGAAGATATGTGCCACGGCGGGGGTGGGGACTAATATGTACCTCGCTAAGGTGGCGCTGGACATCACCGCGAAGCACGCGCCCGACCATATAGGCTGGCTGGACGAGCGGCTTTACCGGGAGAAGCTGTGGAACCACCGCCCGATAACCGATTTCTGGAATGTCGGGAACGGCACGGCGAAGCGGCTGGCGAAGTACGGGGTGTACGACATGCGGGGTGTGGCGAAGCTGGACGAGAGGATATTGTACAGGGAGTTCGGGGTGAAGGCGGAGTTCCTGATAGACCACGCGCACGGGGTAGAGCCGTGTACAATGGCGGACATTCATGCGTATCAATCAAGGAGCAGGTCGCTGTCCAACGGGCAGATTCTGTTCGAGGATTACAGCTACGACAACGCGCTGATAGTACTCAAGGAAATGGTGGACGCGCTGGTGCTGGAGCTGGTGGAGAAGAAGCTGGCGGCGGAATCGGTGTGGCTGGCGGTGGGGTATTCAAAGGACGTACACGCGCCCACCGGAGGTTCAAGGCGGCTGGTGGGCTGCACCGGGTCGCACCGTAAGCTGGCGGCGGAGCTGGAGCGGCTTTACCGGGATACCACAAAGAAAAATCTGCCGATACGCAGCATAAACATCGGGTTTGGGGGAGTTACGGACGAGATATACAGCACTATGGACTTGTTTATGGACCCGGTGCAGGAGGAAAAGGAGAAGAACATGCAGAACGCGATAATCGACATAAAGCGGCGGTTCGGCAAGAACGCGCTGATAAAGGCTATGAGTTTACATGAAAAGGCGACTGGTATACGGCGTAACAATATGGTGGGAGGTCACAATGGCGGGTAAAAAAGGGGACAGAGCGGTGCAGTTCATGCCGTTTGCATCGCTGAAAGGATACTACGACCAGATAAGAGAGCAGGAGCGTTTGAGAGAGCCGCGCCGGGAACTGTCCGAGGACGAAGCGGAGGAGCTTTCCGCGGCGCTTAACCGGGTGGAGCGGGGGACTATGCTGCGGGTGGTGTATTATAATGTGGACTTTTATGATACTGTCGAGGGAATGGTGTCGGAGTTCGACCCGGTGTTCCGGCGGCTGAAAATCGTCCGGCGGGAGATAGCGTTTGATGATATTTTCCGGGTGGAATTTCCGGAGAGCGGGGATATGGCTGGACAAATGCGGGGAGATGTGGTATAATACCAATATCACATTCTGAAAGGAACAACATCATGAAGTTAGTAATACAGCGCTGCGAAAGCGCAAGCGTCAGCGTGGACGGAAATGTTATCGGGCAGATAGGAAAGGGATATCTGGTGCTGCTGGGAGTGGGGCAGGAGGACACCGAGGCGGACTGCGACCGGCTCGCCGCTAAGATGATAGGGCTGCGGATATTCTCGGACGAGAATGGCAAGACCAATCTTTCGCTCAAGGACGTGGGTGGTTCGCTGCTGGTGATATCACAGTTCACGCTGTATGCGGACACCCGGAAGGGGCATCGCCCGAACTTCCTTATGGCTAAGGAGCCGGGGGAGGCAAAGCGGCTGTATGAGTACTTCACCGAGGTGTGCAGGCGGGAGGTCCCGGACGTACAGACCGGGGACTTCGGCGCGGATATGAAGGTGAGCCTGGTCAATGACGGTCCGTTTACCATTATTCTGGAATGACGGCGCGGGTTTTGTGTCACTGATGTCGGCTTGTACAAAATCACCAGATTTTATGGAATAAATTTGTGATAAATAAGAGTTGCAAAACGACGCGGAAAATGGTATAATAATACCGTAATAAATATTTGCAAGACAGTATTGTAAGCTATTTGGCTAACATACTTCTTAATATATTTTCCCCAATTATTTAAGCCGAGTTAATACGCTTTTCCCCAAGCGTTCGGCGAATTGATTTGAGTTTACCGCAGACACCCCCTTGTCTGCGGTATTTTTTTGTTTTTTCGCGACCTGCGGCGGTTTTTGCTGTCAATATGGGTGAAGGTACTTTCAAAATTATAAAAAAGGAGGACGCCATGGAGGACGAAAAGATAATAGAGCTGTACTTCGCCCGCTCCGAAGCAGCAATAACCGAGACCTCGGCGAAATACGGCGCATTTTTCCGCAGGATAAGCCGGAATATCCTGAACTCGGAGCAGGACGCGGAGGAATGCGTGAACGACACATATCTCAAAGCGTGGAACTCTATCCCGCCGAAGCGCCCGGATAAGCTCCCGGCTTACCTCGGGAGGATCGTGCGCAATCTGTCGCTCAACCGCTGGAACAAGCTGAATGCGGCGAAGCGCGGCGCGGGAGAAGTAACGCTGGCGCTTGACGAGCTGGAGGAGTGCATTCCCGCCGCCGACACAGTACAGCTGGAAGCTGACCGTGCAGAGATTTCCGGAGCGCTGAACCGCTTCCTTCGGGAACTAAGCGAGGAAAAGCGCACCGTATTCCTGCGGCGCTACTGGTATCTCGTACCGGTGAAGGACATCGCGGAGCAGCTGGGAATGAGCGAGAGCAAGGTGAAGTCTATGCTGCTGCGCACCCGAAATCAGCTGCGGGAATTCCTTGAAAAGGAGGATATCACGATATGAACGAAAACAACGAGAATAAGGCTGAAAAGCTGCTGGAAGCGCTGTCCGATACCGAGGACGAGCTGATACTCGCCGCCGACCCGGGCAGGCGCTTCAAGCGCCGTCTGCCGCTGTGGGTGAAGATTGGCTCGGCGGCTGCGGTTCTTGCGATTGGCGGAGTTACTGCTGCCATGCTGATAAAAGGTTTTTCCGGCGGGTTGGTCGATCCTGTCTGCAACTGCGAAAAGGGTACGCTTATTGCGGACGAGAACCTGCCGAAGATCACCGTTGAGATGAAAAGCGCCGGAATGGGCTTTGAGGGAATAGCTGTGACGGATATCTCCGACTACGCTAGTGGAAATCCGTGGAGCGAGGGGGTGGATATTACTGTAATGCCGGTGTATAAGAACCGCGTGGTGAAAGACCAGGGCTTCTCAATACTGACAGACGTTGACAGCGAGGAAATTGTCGCCGAAATGAAATCGGTGCTGATAGAAAACGCCGCAGCGCTGGGTGTGGAGCTTACCGCAGATGATATTGACGATAACCTCCCCACGCCGGAGGAACGGGAAATAATTGCGGAGAGCTATTATGCGGCATGGCGGCAGGAAGTCCCGAAGGGGTATTTCACTCCCAGCAATATTTCGTATGAAACTGACGAATATATAATAACCACGGACAGCAGCTTCTGTACCCGGATAGAGTTCAAGCAGCCGGTTTCTATACCCTGTACTCTGAAAACCACTTACAGGGAACAAGCGCTTGAAGCCGCAGAATATCTTATATCCGAGTATTCTGACCTGCTGAACATGGAAAATCCCGTGGCTGCTATCGACGGAGGCGATTACGCTATCGACGACAGCGGAGCAAGTCAGCTGATGTTTGAGGTTTCGGTCTATGACGCTTCCGGGACTGTTGAGCAGAGAATCGAGAATTACTTTATGAGGTATGCCCGGTTTTATACAAACGACAGCGGCGACCTGCGGAAGATCCACATTCGCCGCGATGACCTGGCAGGTGAGCTTGTCGGGAATTATCCCCTCATCACCGCAGAGGAAGCCGCTGAACTGCTGGAAAACGGCGAATATGCAAGCTCTGTTCCTGTTCCGGAGGACTGCACTATTGACGATTATGCGCGGGTGGAACTGGTATATCGTACCAGCATTACTGACGAATACTTCATTCCCTATTATAAGTTCTGGGTGGATATTTCGGATATGATGGATTTCGACGGGGTCGGAAAGACTATAAAGCATTATGGCGCATTTTACGTTCCCGCTGTTCAGCCGGAATATATCGAGGACGTTCCCGTCTATGACGGCAGATTTAACTGAATACACGCATTGAGTGATGATTTTGACATGTTTACAAAATATATCACATAAATTGGATTATTTGATATCACCCCTCTTGCAAAAAACACAGAATAATGATATAATTATTATTATCAACCAATAAGAGGTGACACCAATGTCCGCAAAAATACTCAGACCCGGCGACCGTATCCCGCTGGAACTCGGCGGCGAAGCCGAGGTGACCCAGACCCTAGGGCAGGGCGGTCAGGGAGCGGTATACCGCGCCTCCTACCGGGGACGCGACTACGCGCTGAAAATGTACTTCGCGAACAAGCTGAAAAACCCCGAGCTGTTCCGCGAGAATCTTCAGCGCCTGTGTGCAGAGGGCAGCGAAAACCCCGCGTTCGTAATGCCGCTTATGCTCACCGCGGACACCGGCGACGGCTTCGGCTTCCTTATGGACCTTATCCCGCCGGAATACGCGCCGTTTTCTGACGTGCTGAACGCTCGGGTGAAGCTGAACGGGCTGTATTCCGTGGTGAATTCCGCAATACGCATTACCGCCGCATTCCGGGAGCTTCACAACAGCGGGCGCAGCTATCAGGACTTAAACGACGGGGGCTTCTTTATCCGCCCCTCGGACGGCAATGTGCTTATATGCGACTGCGACAACATCGCCCCCTACGGCGAACACCTCGGCATTGCCGGCAAGCCCGGCTACATGGCACCGGAGATAGTCCGCGGCGAAAAAGCCCCGGATAAGCTCACCGACCGTTACTCGCTGGCGGTGATATTGTTCCGGCTGCTGCTTCGCGGCGACCCCTTAGAGGGCAGCAAGGTGCTGAAAAGCGTCTGCCTTACCGAGGACGCGGAGCGCCGTCACTACGGCTTTGAGCCGAAGTTCGTCTACGACCCGGATGACGACTCCAACCGCCCGGTGCGCGGAGTCCACAACAACATCATCAAGTTCTGGCGGATAATGCCCGACTATATCCGCGAAGCTTTCACCTATTCCTTCACCACCGGACTTTTCCAGCCGGAAAAGCGGCTCATCGAAAAGCAGTGGCTTGAACTGCTGGTGCGGCTTCGCAGCGATATCTGCGCCTGCACCTGCGGGGCGCAGGGTTTCATCACCGGCAGCGAGCGCGACCCGGACGGAAAGGTGGTCTGCCCCTGTGGCAATCACTACCAGCCGCCGCTGGCGCTGCATATCGACCGACAGCGTATACTACTGTTCGACGGCGCAAAGGTGTTTGACGAGAACGTGTCGCCCATCGGCGAGGTTGTCCGCAACAAGCTCAATCCTTCCCTCTGGGGACTGAAGAACCTCTCCGGCGAGGAATGGCTCTGCACCCTGCCCAACCAGCAGGAAAAGAAGATCGCCCCCGGCTCCGCCGCGCCTATCTTCAACGGCACGCAGATAGTGATAAACAGCTCTCCCTGCGTGATAAACAGCGATATCAGCTGACAAGTTTCCCGCCCGTTAGCCCCGCGTTTTTGTGCAGAATTTCCTTTGACTATTTCGCAGAAATGTGTTATAATCAATAAGCAAAAACAATACAGAAATAATCGTGCAGCAGCTGCGTAAGTCCGGATTAGACCGCAGCTGCTGTACTTTTTTGCGCAAAAACGAAAGGAGATACTATATGGAACAGACAAAAAACAGTAAGCTGGCGACTGCACCGGTGAATAAGCTGATGCTCACCATGGGAATACCCATGATCCTCTCGATGATGCTTCAGGCGCTTTACAACATCGTGGACAGCGCCTTTGTGTCGAACATAGCGGAAACCGGCGAGCAGGCGCTCAATGCGCTGACGCTTGCCTTTCCGGTGCAGATGCTGATGGTCGCTGTGGCAATAGGCACCGGCGTTGGCATGAATGCGCTGATGTCCCGCAGCCTTGGTCAGAACAACCGCGCCATGGCAAGCCAAGCGACAGGAAACGCGATATTCCTCGCAACGATCATCTACATCGTATTCCTGCTGTTCGGGCTGTTCGGCACAGAAGCCTACGTCAGCTCCCAGACCACCAGCCCGGAGATAAAGCTGATGTCGGTGGAATACATCAGGATATGCTGCACGCTGTCCTTTGGCATGATCTTCTTCTCGGTGTTTGAAAAGGCATTACAGGCGACCGGGCGCTCGCTGTACTCCACCATAGCGCAGGTTTCCGGCGCAGCCGCAAACATCGTCCTCGACCCGATACTCATCTACGGCTGGCTTGGTCTTCCGGAAATGGGAGTAGTCGGCGCGGCTCTGGCGACGGTAATAGGTCAGGTGGTTTCCTGTGTGATGGCGCTCGTCTTTCACCTGCGGCTGAACAAGGAGATAGACAACGGTCTGCGCTACATCAAGCCCTCAGCTTCTGTTATCGGCAAGATATACTCCATCGGACTTCCGGCGATAATCGCCCAGGCGCTGATGTCCGTCATGACCTACGGTTTGAACATTATCCTCGTAAGGATAAGCGAAAACGCTGTCACCGCCTACGGACTGTACTACAAGATCCAGCAGTTTATCCTGTTCGCCGCCTTTGGTCTGCGTGACGCGATAACACCGATAGTGTCCTTCAACTACGGCATGGGAAGCCGCTCCCGGGTAAAGCAGGGCATAAAATACGGCATGATATACACCCTCGCCATCATGG
>JBJFGA010000303.1:0-2070 GCA_051892275.1 Oscillospiraceae bacterium
TAGCGGTGCTGGATTTCTGTAAAGATTTCCTGAGTTTAAATGGTTATTAGTATCAATACCACGCAAAATAAGCCCGGAGAACTCTCTCCGGGCTTACATGCTGTCGATAAACCGACAGCATGTTATTACTCGCTAAGCTGCATTACCGTTGAGGTGATCTCCTCGACGATCGCGGTGACCTCCTGGACGTTATTGGACACCAGCTGCGAACGCTGCGCCGTGCTGTCAAGCACCGCTGTGGTCTCATTCGCGCTGGCGGTGGTGTCGTTCACCCGCAGCATTATAGCCGAGGTGTTGTCGTTTATCTCCGCAAGGCTGACGTTCATTCCTGCGGTGTGCTCCTCCGCCTGCTTCACCGTTTCGTCAGATTTCGCGGCAAGCATACGAACCTCGTCCGCGACCACTGCGAAGCCCTTCCCCGCTTCGCCGGAATGAGCCGCCTCGATAGCCGCGTTTATCGCCAGGATATTGGTCTGGAACGCGATGTCCTTGATGGATTTCAGTATGCTCTGGTACCCGGCGATGCCCTCGCTCACCTTCGCGACTGCGGCGCTTATGCTCTGCACCGAGTCGGAAACCGATTGTATCGACTGATCCAGATACTCCATCTTCTCCCGTGCATAGCTGCTCTGGGTGCTGTTCTCGTCTGTGGTCACCGCAATGGGCGTCACCTTGTCCTGGAGCGCCTGGAGCGCCACCCGTATCTCCTCCACCGCCGTGGTGAGCTGGTTGTGCTCCTCGGTCACCTCTTCCCTCAGGCGGTTTGCCTCGTTATGGCTGTAAACCACGCAGTTCCCCGGCAGGTTGCAGCCCGCCGCTATCGCGGCAGCCATGTCCCGGCAGGACTTGTAACCGCAGGCGTGGCAGTTTATCGCCCGATCTGCGTCCGTTGTCTTGCCGAGAGAAATGAACGCGGCTTCGATATTGGTTTCGTCTATCCTGAACTGCTCCGAGCGGTCAACGTAGGTTCTGATGAAGTCCTCCAGCTTCAGACCTGAGAAGATCTTCTTCGGGAAGCGCTTTCCCATGCGCTGTGAGCCTGCATAGTGCTTTACCATCTCCATGGTGTTGAAGGAGCCGAACTGGCTGAAGTTGTCCGCCGCTCCCGCGCCGGAGTTGCAGCCGAACTCGCAGGACAGCACGTCGTAAACCTGCGGTCTGCGTGCTTCCGGCACGGCGAGGTATGCGTCAAAGTCGGCGTACACCTTCTGCACGCCCTCTGACGTGGTGACCAGAAGGTCGGGGGCATGCACCTTCAGGCACTCCTTCAGACCGCCGGGGATAGGATAGAACGCTCCGTCAAAGCCCCTGCACGCTGACCACTCGAACTCAGACCTGCCTGTGGGGAACTTCACGTTATGCTCCTCGATATACTCGTTAAGCTTTTTGAAGGTGACGTTGTAGGAGATGAACCCGGTGTTCTGGAATTCGTCACCCTTCGCGATACAGGGTGACAGTCCCACCAGCGTATCAGTGTTGTTGAGGTACTTGCGCACATATATCGCGGCACACAGCATAGGCGAATGCACCGGTGACATGTGCGGGATAAGCGCGGGCTTGTGCTTCTCAACGTAGTTCATTATCGCGGCACAGGGCTGCGATACGAGCCTTGCGTCCGGCTTTCGCTTCAGGTATTCAAGGTGCATATAGGTGCAGATATCTGCGCCGAAGGCTGTGTCGTACACCTCGTTCACACCCTTGGATTTGAGCCACTGGAGCACATGCCGCCATTTGCCGTCCATCGCAGTCTTTATCGCCGGGGCAACAACAAGAGAAATGCGCTTGCCGCGGCTAAGGTCGTCGAACAGCCTGTCTATATCGTCTATGTACTCCCGTGCGCCGTGAAGGCAGTGCCTTACGCATTCGCCGCACTGTATGCAGGCGTCGGTGTTGACATGAACGACATTGCCGTCATATTTGTTTGCGATAACAACGGGGCAGGTTCTGATACAGGCGTTGCAGCCTATACATTTGTCTTCGATAACTCTTACCATAGCTAAAATAGTCCCTTTCAAAGTTTTTGCTGTAATGATGTGGAAATGATTTGCCTGCGCATTTGGTTACTATACA
>JBJFGA010000304.1:0-34641 GCA_051892275.1 Oscillospiraceae bacterium
ATAAACCGTTCCACCTTTTACAACCACTACGGCAGCCAGTTTGATGTGTTAAGAGAGATGGAAATGGACATGGTGCGCGACCTGGAGGAGATGTGGGAGGATCTTTATACTACAGACAGCTCAACGATATCCAGACGCGCTGAAATGCTGTGCACATACATCATGGAAAACAAGGAGCTGACAAAGCTCGTGTTTTCAAACAGCGAAACCACGTCGGAGTTCGCGGCGCTGCTGTTTGGCTCCGGGCGGCTGAAATCGATATATGATATTATCTTTTCAGATGAGCCGGATATTTATAAGAAGGAATTGATGAAAACGTACTATTCATGCGGGTCGTATCACATGCTGCGCCAGTGGATACTTGATGATTTCCCGGTTTCGCCAAAGGAACTTGGGGAAATAATATGCAGTATGGCGAATATTTACAGCGATACCTCCAGAAAGAATACCGCCGGGGAATAAAAGCGGCACTGGACACCGCCCGGGAAAGGAAGACGCTACATGAAAAACAGCATATACGCCGACTGGAATCCGTGGCACGGCTGCACAAAAATAAGCCCCGGGTGCAGATACTGTTATGTCTACCGGCAGGACGAGCGGTACGGAAGCGCTGTATCCAGCAGTATCTGCCGCAGGAACCAGAGCTTTGACCTGCCGGTGAAAAAGAACCGCGACGGGAGCTACAAGATACCGCCGGGCAGGATAGTGTTCACCTGTTTCACCTCGGATTTTCTCCTTAAGGACGCGGACGAATGGCGGCAGGAGTGCTGGAAGATGATAAAGCAGCGCAGCGACTGCTGGTTCTATTTCTTCACCAAGCGCATAGACCGGCTGGAGGAGTGCCTGCCGCCGGACTGGGGCGACGGATACGATAATGTGCTGATAGGCTGCACCGTGGAAAACCAGGACAGAGCCGACTTCCGGCTGCCGATTTTCCTTTCTCTTCCGGTGAAGCACCGCTCGATAATCGCTGCGCCGCTTCTGGAACAGATAGACATCTCCGCTTATCTTGACGGCAGTATCGAGGAGGTGTCCGCCAGCGGCGAGTCCGGGCTTCAGGCAAGACCCTGCAACTACGACTGGATACTTGACCTGCGCCGGCAGTGCGTGGAGAAGAATGTGCCGTTCAGCTTCCACCAGACCGGGGCGCACTTCATCAAGGACGGAAAGCTGTACAACATCGAGCGGAAACATCAGATAAGTCAGGCCAGAAAGGCTGGCATTGATTTCAGGATAGGCGAAAATGCTATTCCCGAAACCGCGTCGTACCCGGCTGACTAAGACTGTGAGTTTCTGACTGTACCATTTTATGTAAATATCTTTTGTGCGTTTTTACTAAATCGGACTTTCTTTGGTGAAAATCTATAAATTTATTGGAAAAGTGTTGAATTGTTTTAAAAAAAGTGCTATAATGAATACAGATTAAGTTAAGTAAATGACCGTTTTGTGAAAACTCAACAATTTTTAACACGGATTTTTGTGACGATGCTTTTAAACCCTTTTGTATAAATATTTCAGGCAATCATGCTTTGATAAAATGTCATTTAGCTGCGTGCTGGGTACTTGACTTTTTTGTCGTTATGAAGTATACTAGTTTACAAATCGATTTTTTTTACATTGCCGTATAATTTGACTATTATTTCACAATAATTGTCGGTTTGCAACACATATCTGATGTTGATTTCGGTGAACAGGATTGGCGGTCAGCAGGAACAGATCTTATGAAAAACATATCTTTTAATCAATACAGAGCCATTGATATTGGCATAATGGCGGTCATACTATTTGTGTTTGAAACGCTCACCATTATGGCAGGAAAGTGGTTCCCGATGGAAAGCTACACGCTTTCGCCAACGACGCTCATTCTGTGTATCGTCATGATGAGATGGGACGGATTTGCGGCGGTGCACGCGGTGGTAGGCGGTTTCGCTTTCTGCCTTGCTGCCGGGGCGGAACCGCAGCAGTATCTTGTATACTGCATAGGTAACTGTTTCGCGCTTTTGGGTCTTATCGTACTTAAAGCCTGCGGCAAGGAGAAGGTTAGAACTAAAGTGCCTTTTGCTATTATCTATGTTGTAATCGTTTTTATAGCGATCCAGACAGGCCGCTGGGTGGTGAGCATGATACAGGGTTCGCCGATAGACTCCATCATCTCTTTCCTGATGGCGGATTCGCTCTCGCTGCTGTTTGCGGCGGTGGCTGTGCTGATATCGCGGAAAATGGACGGGCTGTTCGAGGATCAGAAGCAATACCTTATACGGACAGAAGAAGAACGTATGCGTGAACGCAATTCCATAGACTGATTCAAGTAATTATAATGAAAATTTAATTCAGGAGGTTTCAACAATGCAACTCAACGTTAGCGACTATCTGATTTTTGATGAGGAAAGCGGTACCTACATCGAAAATCCGGAGCAGCAGGTCAGGGACGATGTCGAAAAACATCACTGGCTGAACATTTTCAAGGCAGTTATCAAGGACTGGCGTCTTTATCTGATGCTGGTGCCGATGCTTCTGGTGTTCCTGCTGTGGCGTTACTTCCCGATGTATGAACTGCTTGGCTGCTTCAAGGTGTCCGACCCGGTGCTTCCCGTTGCCGACCAGCTCTACGCGGGCTTCTCGAACTTCAGGACGCTGCTTGTCAGCGGTTCTACGGAATCCCTGAACTTCTGGCGTGCGTTCAGAAACACCTTCCTGCTTAGCTTCTACGGACTGATCTTCGGCTTCCCGATGCCTATCCTTATAGCGCTGTTCTTCAATGAGATCCGCTCGAACATCGCGAGAAGCATATTCCAGGTAGTTACATACCTCCCCAAGTTCATGTCCACCGTTGTTATGACCTCTCTTGTGCTGATGCTCGTTAAGCAGGGCTCTGATACCTCCGGTATCGGTATCCTCTCCAAGATGCTCGAGTCCATCGGCGTTATCGACTCCGCTACCGCACAGGCTGGTCTGCTCAATAACCCGGCATTCTTCAGAGGTATCTATCAGATAAGCGGTATATGGGAGACTGCGGGCTACGACAGTATCGTATTCTTTGCGGCGATAATCGCTATCTCGCCGACCCGCTATGAAGCGGCGCAGATCGACGGCGCAGGCAAGCTTGCACAGATGAGATACGTTGTACTGCCCAGCATACTTTCTACCATCGTTATCATGCTCATCAGCAAGATCGGTACGCTGCTCAATATCGGATATGAGAAGGTAATACTTCTTTACAACCAGAATACATATATTACTGCGGACGTGGTTTCGACCTTCGCATGGAGAATGGGACAGGCAGGAGGCACAGGTCTTGCTTCCGCCGCAGAAATGCTTAACAATGTAATAGGAATGCTGCTGGTTATCGGCGCAAACACAATTGCCCGCAGAGCTTCCAATGTTTCGCTGTACTAATTCTATCAGACGAGGTTTGCTATGAAAAGAAGACTAGAGATTTCAGAGCTTGTATTCAAAATAATCAGTTACACACTTCTTACCATGTTTGCTATCTGCTGTCTTTATCCGTTTGTCTATACCATTTCGGCTTCGATAAGCGGTGAGCACGCAGTTACATACAGCGAGGTGGTACTGCTCCCCAAGGATATTCAGTTCGACGCTTTCGCAGAGATGTTCGCAAGCAACGGCTTCTGGAACGCTTATGCGAATACCCTGTTCCTTACATTCTACGGTACTATCTGGGAGCTGTTCCTGTCTATCCTCGGCGCTTATGCGCTTTCCAAGAAGCGCCTGCTGTTCCGTAAGGGCTTCAACTTCTTCCTGGTATTCACCATGTGGTTCAGCGCTGGTCTTGTACCGCAGTACCTGAACTATCTGGATACCCAGAAGGTGTTCAGAGCAATCGGTATCAACGACGACAAGTGGCTGGTCGTTATCGCAATGGGTATGGCGGCAATGAACATCATTCTTTTGAGAAACGCCTTCGAGGACGTTCCCTCTGAGATCGAGGAAGCGGCTATCGTTGACGGAGCCACAGAAATGCAGGTGCTCTGGCGCGTATATATCCCCATGAGCAAGTCCATCATCGCTACCGTTGCACTGTTCTTCGGTATCTCCCGCTGGAACGGTTACTTCTGGGCAAAGCAGATGATCTCCGCACAGTCCAACCAGCAGCCGCTGATGGTATTCATCAGAAACAAGCTGGAGGAGTTCCAGGACTCCGAGGCAATGGTCGGCTGGAACAAGAGCTACGCTCCCGAGTCAATGATCTACTCACTGATCATCTGCTCGATTATTCCTATACTTATTATATATCCGTTTATCCAGAAGTACTTCGCTAAGGGCGTAAATGCCGGCGGCGTAAAGGGATAAGCATTTATCACAGGTCGTGACCGCAAATCTTGTGCGGCTGACATATATCAAAAGGGAAACCACAATTCCAAAGGAGGAACACAATGAAGAGAACCAAGATCGGTGCTTCATTGCTGGCTGCAGTACTCGCAGCTTCCACGCTTCTGACTGGTTGTACGACCAATACCGGCAACACCAGTTCTGATGCAGAAAGCACAAACAGCAATGATAACGCATCTACTGTATCCAACGGAGAGAGCACTTCCGGAACTGATGCAGAAAGCACCAACACAGAACCCGCATACGAGCTGACCTATGCAGATGGTACAGTACTCCGTATGGCAACCGGCTACAACAAGGCAAATACCGGTCTGTTCTTCGATGAAGAAACCGCAGGCTCCGGTATCACACTTGCTGACGGCAAAACCTACAATACCGGCGACCTCAAGCCTACATGGGTTGAGGTTGAGAACAAGCTCGGCATCAAGTTCGAGAACAAGTACCAGGGCAACACCGCACAGAAGGAGTTCGAGTACTGGAGAGAACAGCTCGACCAGGTAGATATGGTAAGCGGTACCGCTTCCCTTCTTACCGAGAATGGTACAGCTGGTCTGCTTGTAAACCTCGCTGACTACCTCGACAGCATGCCCAACTTCAAGGCTTACCTCGAAGAGAACCCCATCGTTCTGCTTTCCATCACCGGTTCTACCACTGGTGAAAACAAGGGCGCTATGTACTTCTCCCCGTACTTCGACGGCGTAAACGATATTGAGCGTATGCCGCTGATGAGAGTTGACTGGGTACAGAAGCTCCTCGACGGCGAGGGCGAGTTCACCGCTGACGCTTGCGGCACAACTGCTGCTCCCGTTTACCAGCCCTACATGCCCACTTCCGGCAAGGTTACTGTTGACGTTGTAAAGCCCGACGGCTCCGGCACTGAAACAGTTACTAAGGATTACGACGCTGCAGGCAACATCGTTGCTAAGATGAACGAAGCAGGCGCTATGAGCGGTGTTGACGCTGTCAACATGCTCCGTAAGTACATTGACGAAGCTTACAACGGTTACTATGGAACCACTCGTTCCAACCTCTTCTGCGGTCAGAATGCAGCTTGGGACGCTGATGAGCTGGTTGCTCTTCTCCGCTGTGTAGTTGCAAACGCACAGACCCTCAATGGCACCGACACTGTTCGTGGTCTGTTCTCCCGTGAGGACGCAAACAACCAGAGACGTGTTGATATGTACCGCTTCGCAGGCACACTCTTCGGCGTTCGTGGTCTTGAGTCCAGACAGGATTACCTCTATGTAGGCAATGACAACGCACTCCATGACGCTCGTCAGGAAGAAGCAACCTACGTTGCTCTCCAGAGAATGAACGACATGGCAGCAGAAGGTCTTCTCTCCCAGTCCTTCATGGATCAGTCTGAGGAAACCTCCGCTACAATGCTCGAAAACGACCTCGGCTTCATGAGCTACGACTACAACCAGACCCAGACCGTCATGAACGCTACCAAGCTCCAGGACGGCGAGAAGTACATGGCAGCTATGGTTCCTGTTGCACGTTGGGATGACGGCACAGGCGAGCAGTTCATGAGATTTACTGAATCCTGGCGTTCTGTTAAGACCGATGGCTGGGGCATCTCCAAGGCTGGCGTAGGCGATGACACCAACAAGCTCAACGCAGCTCTCAAGCTCATCGACTTCGCATTCTCCGAGGAAGGTCAGATCCTCATGTCCTATGGTCCTGACGCGTTCATCAAGCAGGGCGAGACCTTTATGTTCAACGGTAAGGAAATGCCTGTTATCGCAGACGCTACTTATGAAGAGCTGTGGGATAAGGCTTCCGGCAACTACACCAACTACGCTCGTCAGTACCTCGGTTCTACACTTAGCTTCGTAAAGAGCCAGGCATTCGAGTACCAGTGCACTCACGCAGTTGGTAAGGAAGGCGCAGGCTACATCTCCAACGCTATCGCACTCGGCACTATCAAGCACCCTGAACTCGCACTCTGCGATAACCCCTGGTACACCTCTGTTCCTACCGTTCTTCCTAACACCAAGGCAGAGAACGATGAGATCAAGAGCTACACCGAGCTCGGCACAAGCGGCAGCTTCGGTCAGGGTAAGGATCAGGTAAACCTGTTCGTTGACATCATCTCCAAGGGCTTCACCGGCGAGGGCACTTCCTCCGCTTCTGAAACTCTCTCTACTATCTCCGACACATGGCACGGCGCACAGTACCTCGAGCTGAAGCAGCTCGCATGGGAAGACCTCGTAAGCTACTTCGACGGTATGGTAGGATAAGCGTATCCAGGCAATTTATCCCTAAAATCAGGGCTGAAACGGCTCTGTAAAAAAACCAGGTTATGTTGCAAAGAGGGGGAGTGACCCTCCCCCTTCAACATAAAAGGAAGGTCTAGTATGTATAAAAAACAAATGACATTTCAGCGCGTGATATGTTTTGCGGTCCTTATTGCTTCCGCTCTCATATTTGTGTACTCGTTAGGTCTTATGACGGACCTTCAATGTATCTATTCGACTTCTGTCATCAGAGATATCAGCGACCTGGACAGCTCCAGGGTCGAAGGTGCAAGGATATACTATGATATGCAGGAGTTCAACGGACAGCTGACCGTTGTCGGTATTGTCCTTATCATTGTATCACTGGTGCTCTTTATTACCTGCACCCACTCGCGCAGAAAATACTACATCGGCAACTATGTCGCAGTAGGTCTGTGCACAGTAAGCAATATCGCGGCGTCGATCTGGACGATGGCAGGTGTTTCTACCTACCGCGCACAGTATCTTCAGATGGATTTTGAGGCGCTTAAGGAGTGGCTCGAAAGAAAGAATGCCGTCGACCTCTACACCGATTCACCCTTCTGGTTCGATATGGGTTACGTCGTTTGCGCGCTCCTTCTTGTGGTGACCGCCCTGCTTATTGTAAATTTAGTTTTGAAAATAATCGTGATGAAGGAAGAAAAGCGTCTTATTGGCAGCAGAAAGGATGTTGTAGCATGACTTTTAGTAATACTGCTGAAATTAAAAAAGATCGTCTGCGTTATACCAAGAACAAGCTTTCCGCCAACCTGGCGCTGGTGGGGATCGTGTTTGACGCCCTTTACTTTGTCAATATATATCAGTCCGACGTTGGCTCGTATTATTATAACATAATGATCGGTCTGTCGGTCGTTTATAACCTTGTTTTTATGCTCGCGGCGTTCCTCTCTTCCGAGGGCGTAAAGAGCTACAAGAAGTCTTATTCGTTCGTGCTCATGGTGCTTGGAGCTATCCAGATAGCAAGAATTTTCATTCTCCCCATGAATGCGAAGAATACAATGATCGCGATCAACAATGTTGAAGAACCGGTCATGGGTAATGAACAGTTCATGTGGGTTTGCGTTTTCCTGATACTGTCTGCGGTGTTCTGCATCGCTTCAGGAATTATCGCGCTAATCAAGACTACTACGCTTGAAAGCTATCAGGCTGAGCTTGCAAAAAAATCAGCGGAGGATAACGAAAAATGAGCGACCTTAAATTGCAGCACATTGAAAAGATATACGACAACAAGGTCCATGCGGTTTATGATTTCAACCTTGATGTAAAAGACGGCGAATTTATAGTGCTGGTCGGTCCTTCGGGCTGCGGCAAGTCCACCACACTGCGTATGGTCGCGGGTCTTGAGGATATCACCAAGGGAAACCTTATCATCGACGGCAAGGACGTTACTAAAATGCCGCCGAAAGACCGCGATATATCCATGGTCTTCCAGGACTACGCTCTGTACAGCCACATGACCATATATGAGAACATGGCGTTTTCGCTTATGCTCCGCAAGGAGAATAAGAACGAGATACATCAGAAGGTACTGGCTGCGGCAAAGATACTCGGTTTGTCTGACCAGCTCAACAAGAAGCCGGATCAGCTTTCCGGCGGTCAGCGCCAGAGAGTTGCGATGGGACGTGCGATCGTTCGTACACCTAAGGTGTTCCTGTTTGACGAGCCGCTGTCCAACCTTGACGCAAAGCTTCGCGGCGCGACAAGACGCGAGATACTCTTACTGCACAAGCGCCTTAATGCGACCATGCTCTACGTTACCCACGACCAGACCGAGGCGCTTACCCTTGCGGACAGGATCGTCTGCATGTCCATGGGACATGTTCAGCAGATAGGCACACCGCTTGAGCTGTACGATTCGCCGGCAAATATGTTTGTTGCGACATTTATCGGTCTGCCGCCTATGAACATGTTCGATGTCCAGATAAAGAACGGCGAGGCGATAAACCCCGATTTCTCTGTTGAACTTTCAGCCGAGGAAAAGGAAGCGCTGAAGGAGTATGAGGGCAAGACCGTTGTGCTCGGCGTTCGCCCGGAGGATATCGTGCGCGGCGGACATATTAAGGTCAGTGTTTTCTCGAACGAGAATCTGGGTCAGAATACTCTCGTTAACGGCGTTGTGGGCAAGCACAAGATAACCTGCAAGTTCCGTGACTGGTGCAGTTACAAGGCGGGCGACGAGGTAGAGGTTTCCTTCAACAGAAAGCACTTCTTCAACAAGGAAACCACCAACGCGATCAGATGAACATATCAAAGGAGAACGGAAGATGACAAAAAACACTCAAGCCGCTAAGCCGAACAATGAGGCGAACAATGGCTTTTTCATCAGAACAGGACGGAAACTGAAGGAGTTCTTCCGTAAGATGTTAGTATCCTTAAAGCGCAGTCCCCAGATGATCGCTATGATCGCGCTTGGCGTTGCGTTCCTGGTTTATTCACTGAACCTTTCTTCGATATCAAATACTACCGCAAAGATCAATACAGCAAACATGGGACAGTGCGAATTCGCCGGAATGCTGTTTTCGATACTTGCGTTTGTCTGCATTCTGAGAGCGTTTCCGAAGCGTCAGAAAGCCAGCAAGCCCATGCTTGTGGTCTACTTCTTGATGATGGGTATTCTGGTATTCACCGACGCGGTATATTATACCAGAATAAACGAGGCGCTCACCCGAACCGAAAACCCGATCGTGGTCGATTCCACAAACAGCTATATTACCGTTGCACAGAACACGGTCATGGTGCACAGTATCCTTATTGCTGTGTGCGTACTGCTTGTGGCAACTCTCCCTCTTTACAGCAAGCTCCTCAAAAAGATCAACACTTCTATCGAGGTCGAGGGCAACGGCGAAATGGAGGCTATCGACATTTCCGGCGAGGATCAATGAACCGCATAGTGATCACGCGTTTTTCAGCATAGATTTTACGCAGAGAAGGCAAAATTTATGCTGAACGCGTGAAAATGCAGAAAACGTGTTTTCTCTTTTATGCAAATGAGTTCGGCTTCGGCTCATCTGGTATGTATACAAGGAATATCTATGGCGAAGAAACAAAACGAAAAGCAGGCGGCTGAAAACTATTATAAGCTTGAAGTTGACGCGGTCGAAAAGCTGGTAAATGCAAAGGACGCCCCCGAGGTATCGGAAGCGGAGATCCAGAAGTACAAGTCCGGACCTAAGCTGCGTGTTCCCTCCTGGGTGAAGATCACGCTGATAAAGTTCTGGTGCGGCGGATCTATCTGCTACTTTTTCCTCTGGGGACTTGGTACTTATATAGTCGGGCTGGATCTGCTGGTCGCTCTTGCGATAGGTCTTGGCTTAGTGACAGACCTGCTGATAAACAACATGCTGCACTACTTCGAGCCGGAAAAGGGCGCTTATGACAAGTGGATGATGATCACACTGCGGAAGTTCTGGTCTATCTTCCTGAACATCATTTATTCAGGGTTCATTCTATACTGCATCATACAGACCTACACCATGATAAACACCATTCTTGTGGGACCTGTGGAAAGCGGCGCTGCTCCGGTCGTGACGGTTGAACCGATATTCTTCGGGCTGCTGTACGTCGGCTTTGACATGCTTTTTATCGGCGTAAAACACCTGTTTATGAGAATTATCCATGACGCAGAAAAAAAAGTTTCCGGCGGGAAATAATATTTGAGGAGATAATATGATAAACACATTATATATCGGCTCTGTTTCGGCTTGCTTTGAGCTTGAGAACAGCTCACCGTACTACAACGAAACGGAATACACCGTTAGCCTGAACGGAAAGGTGCAGTTTTCCTCAAAAACAAACGTGTTCTCTCTGTTTTCGCTGATACCATCTACTGAATACACACTCTCCGTTACCGGCAACGACCCCCTTACTTTCGTGACCAAGGCAGAAACTGCTGCGGTGAATGTTAAGGATTTCGGTGCAGTCGGTGACGGCGTTCATGATGATACTGTAAATATCCAGACCGCCGTGAACTGTCTTCCGAAGGGCGGACGTCTGTATTTCCCGGAAGGCGTGTACAGCATTACGCCGATAAATCTGAAAAGCCATATCACAATTGAGCTGGCTGAAAAGGCGGTGCTGCTCGGATCCACCGATACAACACGCTATCCGGTCGTTCCCGGTGAATTGTGCGATATCGTGACCGGCGAGGCGGTGCACTTCGGCACCTGCGAGGGCAACGCGCTGCCCATGCACCAGGCGCTGCTGTTCGCGGAATATGCGGAGGACATCAGGATCGTTGGCAGGGGAACGATCGACGGAAACGCCCAGAACAGCGAGTGGTGGATAAACGTTAAGGAGCGCGAGATCGCAAGACCGCGGCTCGTGTTCTTCAACCGCTGCAATGACATCACGGTACACGGAGTTACCGGTCAGAATGCCGCTATGTGGCAGTTCCACCCATACTTCTCCAGCAACCTTGACTTCCTGGATATTGCGGTGAACGCTCCTAAGGACAGCCCGAACACTGACGCCCTCGACCCCGAGGCTTGCGATATGGTGAACATAATCGGCTGCCGCTTCAGCGTTGGCGACGACTGTATCGCGATCAAGTCCGGAAAGATAGACATCGGAAAGAAATACAAGACCCCCGCAAACCGCCACACTATCCGCAACTGCATAATGCAGTACGGACACGGCGCAGTAGTTCTCGGAAGCGAGATGGCGGGCGGAGTTAAAAACCTCACTGTAAACCGATGCATATTCAACCACACCGACCGCGGACTTCGCATAAAGACTCGCCGCGGCAGGGGTGAGGACGCAGTTATCGACGGAGTTCTGTTCGAGAACATCAGGATGGACGGCGTTCTTACACCTATCGTTATAAATATGTGGTACAACTGCTGCGACCCGGACAGATTTTCCGAGTACAACACCACCCGCGAGAAGCTGCCGGTCGATGACCGGACGCCTTATCTGGGCAAGTTCACGTTCCGCGACATGGAGTGCGAGAACTGCCAGGTGGCGGCGTGCTACTGCGACGGTCTGCCGGAGCGCCCGATAGAGGAGATAACCCTCGAGAACATAAAGTTCACCTACGACGAGAATGCCGAGCCGAACTACCCTTCGATGCGCAACAACAACGTCAAGATGTGCCGCGCGGGCATGTACTTCGACAACGTGAACAGCCTCACCGTAAGGAATGTCGAGATTGACGGCTGCGACGGCGAGGAACTTATGGCGAACAACGTTGGAAAGCTGGTAAAGGAGTAACCTTGTATACACAGATAGAGGAATATATCGGGAAGCTGCTTGACGCTTCCACCCCCGACGCGCCGCTCTGGAACATCGAGAGCATTCGCGCGGGCAAGCTTGCTCACTGGAACTACATTGATGGGTGCATGATAACCGCGCTTCTTTGCGCCGGGGAGATAACCGGCGAGAAGAAGTACGCCGACTTCGCCGAGAGGTTTATCGATTTCTATGTATCAGAGGACGGCTCTATCCGCGGTTACGACCCGGAGAAGTACAACCTTGACGACATAAACGAGGGCAGGGTCCTTTTCGACCTGTACAAGATGACGGGTAAGGAAAAGTACAAAAAGGCGATATTCAACCAGTATGAACAGCTGAAAAATCAGCCCCGTACAGTGACCGGAAATTTCTGGCACAAGCTGATTTACCCGAACCAGATATGGCTGGACGGTCTGTACATGGCGCAGGTGTTCTATGTGCGGTTTCAGAAGGAGTTCGGCGGCGGTGACTGTTCGGATACCGTGGCGCAGTTCAAAAATGTGCGCAAGTTCATGTTTGACGAGAACAAGAAGCTGTATTACCACGGAATGGATTGCTCAAAGTCGATATTCTGGGCGGACAGGGAAACCGGACGCTCGAAGAACTTCTGGCTGAGGGCTGTGGGCTGGTTCTGCGTTGCGCTGATAGATGTGATCGAATACCTCGGTGACGACAGCTCGGTAAAGGAGCTGCGCGACATCTTCCGCGAGGCGATAGAGGGCATTGCACAGTACCGTGATAATGACAGCAAGATGTTCTGGCAGGTCATCGACTGCGGCGGCAGAGAGGGCAATTACCTCGAAACCAGCGGCAGCAGCATGATAGCCTACGCCATGATGAAGGGCGCACGTCTGGGCGTACTGGACGAGGGCTATTCGAAAATGGGCAGGGAAACCTTTGACGGTATCTGTGAGAGGTATCTCGGCACGAACGAAAACGGCGACCTGAACCTCGGCGGTATCTGCCTTGTTGCGGGACTCGGTCCGGAGAACAACACCCGCCGTGACGGAAGCTATGAGTACTACATCTCCGAGCCGGTGGTCGAAAACGACGCTAAGGGCGTTGCGCCCTTCGTTCTGTGCTACACAGAGGTAAAGCGTATGGAAAAGGAGCATTCCGGCAATTAAGCCGGGCAAGGCTATGAAAAACATCAAGATAGCTTATATAGGCGGCGGCTCGAAGGCTTGGGCAAGGGTCTTTATGACTGACCTTGCGGTTTCCGAGGGTCTGGGCGGAGAGATCGCCCTGTATGATATCGACCTGCCCGCGGCGGAGCTGAACCGGCGTATCGGAGAGGCTATAAACCGTTCTCCGGACGCGGCTTCCAGGTGGGAGTACCGGGTGTACGGAGATATCTCGCAGGCGCTTGACGGCGCAGACTTTGTTGCCTGCTCGATCCTTCCCGGCACGTTCGACGACATGGAGAGCGACGTTCATCTCCCGGAGGAATACGGCATTTATCAGTCGGTTGGAGATACGGTGGGACCTGGAGGCGTGCTTCGTGCAATGCGCACTGTGCCTCTCTATGAGGGCTTCGCGCGGGCGATAAAGGAAAACTGCCCCGACGCATGGGTGATAAACCTCACCAACCCCATGACCGCCTGCACCAAGACGCTGTACGACGTGTTCCCGGAGATAAAGGCTTTCGGCTGCTGTCACGAGGTGTTCCACGCGCAGGAGTTCCTCTGCTGTGCTGCGGAGGAAATGCTGGGTGTACCGCGTCCGACAAGGCATGATATCACAATTGACGCCTGCGGGATCAACCATTTCACATGGATAACCTCCGCAGAGTACAACGGGCATGACATGCTGAAGCTGCTGCCCGGGTTTATAGACAGATTCTACGAAACAGGCTACTGCGAACAGGTCGGCTGCAAGCCGCAGGATCACCGGGGAGATGACCCGTTCCTTTACGGCAACAAGGTCAAGATGGATCTGTTCAGGAGGTTCGGCGTTCTCGCTGCGGCTGGTGACAGGCATCTGGTCGAGTTCATGAATAACTCGTGGTATATGGAGGACAGGGCGGCTGCGGATAAGTGGCTGTATCACCTTACCACCGTGGCTTACCGCAAGCAGGACAGGCTCGCCAAGATAGCGCAGTCAAAGCGCATCGCCGACGGAGAAGAGCCTATCGTCGTAAAAAAGAGCGATGAAGAGGTCGTAGAGCTGATGAAGGCGCTGCTGGGTGTAATTCCTCCCAGGGTATCCAACGCAAACGTCCCGAACGTGGGGCAGATGCCGGATATGCCGCTGGGTTCGGTGGTGGAAACGAACTGCGTATTCTCGCCCGCCGGAGTGAAGCCGATAACAGCAAAGCGCCTGCCAGACAACGTCAGCAATCTTGTTCTGCGAAACGCGCTGAACATTGAGAATACATACTACGGGATAAAGCACAGGGATTTTGCAGAGATATTCGAGGCGTTTGTAAACCAGCCGCTTTGCTCTGCGCTTTCTCTTGACAATGCCCGTGAGCTGTTCAGGCGCATGGCGGAAGCAACGCGCGGCTGTCTTGACGGATATTTCCCCATGGAGAAGTTGAACAAGCTATGATAGACGCATTTGTTTTTGCCGCGAACGCAGTACTTCCCATAGTGCTGCTGATCGCGCTGGGATATCTGCTGAAGCGCATAGGAATGCTGCAAAAGCCGTTCCTTGACGCAGGAAACAAGCTCACATTCCGGGTGCTGCTGCCTGCGCTGCTGTTTTACAATGTGTACAATATTGGCAGCCTGCGGGAGCTTGAACCGTCGTTCATACTGTACGGCATAATCATGGTGGTGCTGTTGTTCTTTGCGGCGATCATTGTGGTGTGCGCGTTCACGAAGGACGGCGCTAAGCGTGGCTCACTCATTCAGTCGGTGTTCCGGTCAAACTATGCGATAATCGGTCTGCCGCTTGCTGAGTCGCTTTTCGGCGCGCAGGGAGCTGCCGCCGCAGGGATAATGTCTGCGTTCTGCGTTCCTACGTTCAATGCTCTGGCGGTAATTACCCTGACCATCTTCAACGGCAACAGCGATAAGGGCAGGGTCAGTGTGAAGAAGATACTCCTCGGAGTTATCAGGAACCCGCTGATCATCGGTACTCTCGCAGGACTTGCGGCGCTTGGGATACGCGAGCTGTTCGTGATGTGGGACATCAGCTTCAGGCTTAGCGATATTGAGATACTTTACAAGACCCTTGAAAATGTGAAGTCTATCTGCACACCTTTTGCGCTTATCGTGCTCGGAGGTCAGTTTGAGTTCTCGGCGGTAAAGAGGCTTCGCAAAGAAATAATCTTCGGCACGATCGTCCGCACGGTGGTCGTTCCGGTCGTCGGACTTGCCGGCGCGTATATCCTTAAAATGACCATAATGCCGGAGCTTGCCGGCGAGCATTTCGCGACATATATCGGCGTATTTGCGACGCCGGTCGCGGTGGCGAGCGCCATCATGGCGAAGGAAATGGGCGCGGACGCGGAGCTGTCCGGGCAGCTTGTTGTCTGGACCAGCCTTGTCAGTACGGTGACGATATTCATTTACGTTACGGTGCTGAGGGCGGTGGGAATATTTTAGATAACCATGGAATTGGATTCCATAACAATAAACATTACACATACTGGAGGTAGTAAACTATGATACTTGACAAATTCAGCCTGAAGGGCAAAGTAGCGATCGTAACAGGAAGCGACACCGGTCTTGGACAGGGCTTCTCCCGCGCATTTGTTGAGGCAGGAGCAAAGGTTCTCGGCGTTTCGGTAGTTCCCAGCACCGCGACACAGGAAATGCTCGGCGAGGACAATTTCCAGTTCCTCGTAGCTGACCTTTCTTCCCTCGACCCCATCGAGAACATCGTGAACACCGCCGTTGAGAAGTTCGGTCACGTTGATATCCTCGTTAACAACGCAGGTATTATCAAGCGTCAGGACACCATCGACTTCAGCGTTGAGAACTGGGATTCCGTAATGAACGTAAACTGCCGCACACTGTTCTTCCTTTCACAGGCATGCGCAAAGCAGTTCATCAAGCAGGGTAACGGCGGAAAGATCATCTCCGTTGCTTCTATGCTGTCCTATCAGGGCGGTATCCGCGTTCCTTCCTACACCGCTGCCAAGTCTGCGGTTAAGGGCATCACCATGACAATGGCGAACGAGTGGGCTTCCAAGGGTATCAACGTAAACGCTATCGCTCCCGGCTACATGGCTACCAACAACACACAGGCTCTGCGTGCAGACGCTGAAAGAAGCGAAGCTATCCTCGAAAGGATCCCCGCAGGCAGATGGGGTACTCCCGACGACATCATGGGCGCGGCAGTGTTCCTCGCTTCCAGCGCTTCTGACTATGTAAACGGCTTCACCATCGCTGTTGACGGCGGCTGGCTGGGCAGATAATCTGATATAGGAGAACAATAGAGATGGATAACACAAAGTTTCTGGAACAGCTCGAATGCACAGGTATCGTTCCTGTAATAAAGCTTGAAAACACAGACGACGCAGTTGCCCTCGCAAAGGCTCTTTACGACGGCGGTATCCACTGCGCAGAAGTAACCTTCAGAGCGGCAGGCGCTGATAAGGTCATCAAGGCGATGACCGAGGCTTATCCGGATATGCTGGTAGGCGCAGGCACAGTGCTCACTATCGAACAGTGCGACGCGGCTATCGCGGCAGGCGCAAAGTTCTGCGTTGCCCCCGGTCTTAACCCCGCAGTCGTAAAGCACTGCCTTGACAAGGGCGTTCCCTTCGCTCCGGGCGTTGCTAACGGCTCTCAGATAGAGCAGGCTCTCGAGCTGGGGCTTGATTTCGTCAAGTTCTTCCCGGCAGAGCAGGCAGGCGGTCTGCCCTACATAAAGGCGGTTTCCGCTCCTTATTCCATGATGAAGTTCATGCCCACCGGCGGCGTAAACGAGAACAACCTCAACAACTACCTCGCATTCAAGAAGATCGTTTGCTGCGGCGGTTCCTGGATCGTTCCCGACAAGCTGGTAAAGGGTCAGAAGTGGGACGAGATCACTGCACTGTGCAAGGCTGCTGTGAACAAGATGCTGGACTTCCAGTTGGTTCATGTTGGTATCAACTGCCAGAACGAGGACGAGGCAAAGAACACCACCGCAAACTTCATGAACATGTTCGGCTGGGAGCAGAAGGTCGGCAACTCCAGCGTATTCGCAGGAACACAGATCGAGTGCATGAAGGCTCCGTTCAGGGGCGCTATGGGTCATATCGCGGTTTCCACCCCGAACGTTCGCAGAGCAGTATTCCAGCTTCAGCAGAAGGGTGTTAAGTTCGATATGGACAGCGCTAAGTACGACGCAAGCGGCAGAATGACCGTTATCTATCTCGCTGACGAATACAGCGGCTTCGCTATCCACCTTGTTGAAAAGAAGTAAGAAATATATTTAAAGGAGATCATTCCAATGGCTAAGGTTATCACTATGGGCGAGATCATGCTTCGCCTTTCCACTCCGAATAACGAGAAGTTCATTCAGGCTGACGAGTTCGACGTTTGCTACGGCGGCGGCGAAGCTAACGTTGCTGTTTCCCTCGCAAACTACGGTCACGACGCAGAGTTCGTTACCGCTGTTCCCGCAAACGAGATCGGCGAGTGCGCAGTTGCGGCGCTCCGCAAGTACGGCGTTGAAACAAAGCACATCGCAAAGTGCGGCGAAAGACTTGGTATCTACTTCCTCGAGAGCGGCTGCTCCATGCGCCCCTCCAAGGTAGTTTATGACAGAGCGCATTCCTCTATCTCCACCGCTACCGCTGCTGATTTCGATTTTGACGCTATCTTCGAGGGAGCAGACTGGTTCCACTTCACCGGTATCACCCCTGCTGTTTCCGACAGTGCGGCTGTTCTTACCGAGGAAGCTCTCAAGGCTGCCAAGAAGCACGGCGTAAAGGTTTCCGTTGACCTCAACTTCCGCAAGAAGCTGTGGAGCAGCGAGAAGGCGCAGAAGGTCATGAAGAACCTCATGCAGTACGTTGATGTCTGCATCGGCAACGAAGAGGACGCGGAACTTGTTCTTGGTTACAAGCCCGGCAACACCGACGTTACACAGGGCGACCTGGAGCTGGCTGGCTACAAGTCCATCTTTGAGCAGATGGTCGCTGACTACAACTTTGAGTACTGCATCTCCTCCCTGCGCGTGAGCCACTCCGCATCTGACAACGGCTGGTCTGCCTGCATTTACAGCAGAGATACCAAGGAGTTCTACCACTCCAAGGAGTATTCCATTCACCCCATCGTTGACCGCGTAGGCGGCGGCGACTCCTTCGCCGGCGGCGTTATCTGCGGGCTGCTGGACGGCAAGGACTTCAAGGCTGCGCTGGAATACGGCGTCGCTGCTTCCGCTCTGAAGCACACTATCCCCGGCGACTTCAACCTCGTTTCCCGTAAGGAAGTTGAGACACTTGCCGGCGGCGACGCTTCCGGTCGTGTTCAGAGATAATGAAGATGTTCATACGCGCCCACGACCTCGGGGTCAAGGGCGAAGAAAAGATCACAAGGCGGCTTGACGAGCTGGGGCTTTCGGGCGTCCAGCTGGTGGCTTACAAGTGCCTTGACGACGTAGCATACACGCCCGGCTCGATCACCACAGAACGCGCCGAGGCGTTCAGCAGCGTTTTTAAAAGCGCGGGGAAGACCGTTCCGCTTATCGGGGCGTACTTCAACCCGGTGCACCCGAACGAGGAGAAGATCGCAAACGGCAAGGCAGTGTTTAAGGATTATCTTTCCCACTGTCATGAGCTGGGCTGCGATGTCGTTGGGTCGGAAACCGGCTCATTCAACGGCGACAAGTGGACCTATCACCCCCAGAACCGAACAGAGGAAGCGCTGAACCGCGTCATTGACACCTTTGCGGAACTTGCCGATTACGCCAAGAGCAACAACGCGTTTATTGGCATGGAGGGTGCTTTCGGGCATGTCTGCTGGAACGTCAGCACCCTCGACAGGGCGGTCAGAGCCATCGGCAGGGACAACATCAGGATAATCTTTGACCTGTACAATTACCTCGACATCTCGAACGTGGAAAGAATGTACGATATCCTCACCGAGGGGCTTCAGGCTTTCGGCGACAGGATCCAGGTGTTCCACATAAAGGACTGCGTGGTAGCTGACGGCGCACTGAAGCAGGTCGGCGTCGGCAAGGGCATGTTTGATTACTCGCGGATAATACCGGAGATAAGAAAGGTTTGTCCCGACGCAAATCTCGTTTTTGAGGGCACCACCGGCGAGGATATCCCCGGCGCAGTTTCGCATATCAGACAGTATATTTAAGGAGATCATCATGACATTAGATATCAGATACAGCAATCACCCCAATGATTCTAAGCACTATGATACCGAGGAGCTTCGCAGAAACTACCTCATCGAAAAGGTATTCGTTGCGGACGAGATCGCTCTGACCTACTCTCACCAGGACAGAATGATCGCCGGCGGCGCAATGCCGGTTGAGCAGGAGCTTACCCTCGGCAGCACCAAGGAGCTTGGCACCGATTTCTTCCTTGAAAGACGTGAGATGGGTATTATCAACGTCGGCGGTAAGGGTACAGTAGTGCTGGACGGCACCGAGTATGTGCTTGACTTCAAGGAAGGTCTTTATGTTGGAATGGGCATTAAGGAAGTAGTTTTCAAGTCGGCTGACAAGTCTGCTCCGGCTAAGTTCTATCTCAACTCTTCCCCCGCTCACAAGACCTACCCCACAGTCCACATCACAAAGGACAAGGCAAACAAGAGAGAGCTTGGTTCCCAGGAGAACATGAACGCCCGCACCATCAACCAGTTCATTCACCCGGCGGTATGCGAGAGCTGTTCCCTGCAGATGGGCATGACCGAGCTGAAGCCCGGCAACAGCTGGAACACAATGCCTTCCCACACCCATGAGAGAAGAATGGAGGTCTACTTCTACTTTGAGCTTAGCGGTGACAACGTTGTATTCCACATGATGGGACAGCCGCAGGAGACACGTCACATCATCATGCACAACGAGCAGGCTGTTATCTCCCCCTCGTGGTCGATACACAGCGGCACAGCTACCTCCAACTACACCTTTATCTGGGGTATGTGCGGCGAAAATCAGACCTACGACGATATGGACAATATAGGTAATCTGGAGCTGAAGTAAGATAATACACAGACTGTCGATAAACCACCCTGACGGAGAACTTTTTACGACAAGCTGAGTAAACAGAATATCATTCAATAAAGTGAGGACACGGATATGGCTTTTTTAACCCTTAAAGGGATCAACAAAATCTACCCGAACGGATACCATGCCGTACATGATTTCAACCTTGAGATCGAAAAGGGAGAGTTTATCGTTTTTGTAGGCTCTTCTGGCTGTGGTAAGTCCACAACGCTGCGTATGATCGCAGGGCTTGAGAACATCAGCAATGGCGATTTTTATATCGACGGCGTCAGGGCGAATGAAAAAGGCCCCCGTGACCGTGGCGTTGCAATGGTATTCCAGAGTTATGCGCTGTACCCACACATGAGCGTGTATGAAAATCTGGCGTTCGGACTTACTCTTCAGGGCGTTGACGATGACGTCATCGAGCAGAAGGTGCTGAATACAGCAAAGATACTCGGTCTTACCGATTACCTCGACAGAAAGCCGCGTGAGCTTTCCGGCGGTCAGCGCCAGAGAGTTGCGGTTGGACGTGCGATAATCCGCAAGGTGGACATCTTCCTGATGGACGAGCCGCTTTCAAACCTCGACGCTAAGCAGAGAGTTACGATGCGTTCCGAGATCACCCAGATCCACCGCGAAACCGGCGCGACAACCATCTACGTTACCCACGACCAGACCGAGGCTATGACCATGGCGGACAGGATAGTAGTCATGAAAGAGGGCTACATTCAGCAGGTTGGAACGCCGTATGACCTGTACTTCAATCCGGTGAACATGTTCGTCGCAGGCTTTATCGGTGAGCCGCCCATGAACTTCATCACCTCAGCGGTGAACGGCGGAAAGATCACGATCGGCGAGACCGAACTCGACCTCGCGCAGCTCGTGGACAAGAGCATTCTCAACAAGTACGAGGGCAAGGAGATTTCCCTTGGCTTCCGTCCCGAGGCAGTAAAGCTCGGCAGCAACGAGACCTTCGCAAAGGCCTTCAAGGTACCCTGCTTTGTTGAGCTGACAGAGCTTCTTGGCGATAATACCAACGTATATATCGACATGCATGGCACCAAGGCTATTGCTAAAGTTGACCCGCACGGAGCTCCCGAGGTCGGCGACAAGCCCGAGCTTATCATACCGTTTGAGAGCGTCTATCTGTTCGACAACCACACAGAAAAGCGCATAAAGTTTTAAGGCAACACCGCGCAATTAACAGCTACTGCATGTTGTCCACAGTTTGGCGGCACGTCAGTGACAGATGGTTTGACCGACAGAGCAGCCCGTCTGCACTCACGAGTTATCGGCTGTGTTTCGCACAACTCTACTATTCGGATATGTGACCTTTTGTGCGAAACGGGATATGCTGCGCTTCCGCCGATAACCGCAAGTTGTACAACCTGATGAAAAATCGGTTTTTCAATCAGTGCAGCGTAGTATGGACAAAACTGGCTGTTGCAATTAAACGACAATGATCATGCGGTATTGCAATAAATATCAGCCTTCCTGCGGAATTTCGGTTCCGCAGGAAAAAGCTATTTACGCTTCGTCACAAATGTGAACTAACACATACTATTTTTGAGGTGCTTATATGAAAGATTTGAACCGTACCAACCACCCGGTCAAGGAAAGACCGATAAAGATACTCCAGTTCGGCGAGGGCAACTTCCTTCGCGCGTTCGTTGACTGGATACTTCAGGACCTTAACGACAAGGGCGTTATCAATTCCAATGTTGCGGTAGTTCAGCCGATGCCGGTGGGCAGAGTCAAGGAGTTGGGCGAGCAGGGCGGTCTTTACACCGTCTGCCTTGAGGGTATCGACAACGGCGAGAAGGTGCAGAGCCGTCAGATAATCGACGTTCTTGCTGACTTCATCAACCCGTTCGAGGAATATGAAAAGTACCTGAAATATGCAGTAAGCGAAGAGCTGGAGATAATTATTTCCAACACCACTGAGGCGGGTATTGCCCTTGACCCCACAGACACCGACCTCACCGTCTGCCCCAAGAGCTTCCCCGGCAAGCTGTTGGCGCTGCTGAAGGCAAGATACGACAAGTTCGGCGGCGACATGAACAAGGGTCTCGCGATAGTACCGTGTGAGCTTATCGACCACAACGGCGACGAGCTGAAGCGCGTTCTGCTGGAACTTGCTGACATCAACAAGATGGACAAGGACTTCATCGACTGGCTGACCACCGCGAACCACTTTACCAGCACACTGGTTGACCGTATCGTTCCCGGCTACCCCCGCGACTGCGCAGAGCAGATCTGCGAGGAGACCGGCTTCAAGGACAACAACATCGTCAAGGGCGAGATATTCCACCTGTGGGTGCTGGAAAAGGAGCCGTTCGTTCAGGCGAAGCTGCCGGCTGACAAGTCCGGGCTGAACGTTATCTTCGCGGACGACATCGTGCCCTACAAGCAGCGCAAGGTGAAGATACTCAACGGTTCTCACACCGCTATGGTTCCGGTGGCTTACCTCAGCGGCATTGACACCGTTCGCGAGAGCGTAGAGGACGAGGACGTCGGACGCTTCGTTTCCGAGCTTATCAACGACGAGATTAAGCCGACCATCGACCTGCCGCAGGACCAGATGGACGCGTTCGCAAACAGCGTTGTAGAGCGCTTCAAGAACCCGTTTATCCGCCACGAGCTGATGTCGATCGCGCTCAACTCCACCACAAAGTTCAGGACCAGACTTCTGCCCACATACAACGATTATCGCAGCAAGTTCGGCAAGTCCCCGAAGCACATTCTGTTCTCGCTGGCTTCGCTCATCGTGTTCTATCGCGGAAAGCGCGGGGAGCAGGACATTGCCCTCAACGATGACCCCAAGTACCTCGAATTCTGGAAGAAGCTGTGGGAGTCCAATGACTACTCCGCAATGGCTAAGACCGTGCTGTCACAGACCGATATCTGGGAGCAGGACCTTGACGAGGACAACAACGCTGCGCTGGTCGCAGGCTATATCGAGAGCATTGTGACAGACGGCGAGCGTGCGGCTCTGAAGAAGTTCTTAGGTTGACAGGGAGAACCGTATGAAGAAAACAATCATTATCTCCCCGCTTGACTCGGTGGCAGTGGCTCTCGTTCCGCTCAAAAAGGGCGAACAGGCAGAGGGCGTGACCCTCACCGAGGACATTGAAAAGGGGCATAAATTCGCGCTGAAGCCGATAAAAGCCGGCGAGCATGTTATCAAGTACGGCGAGGTCATCGGCAGGGCGACAAGGGATATCGCCGTTGGCGAGCATATCCACAGCCACAACATGGAAACCAACCTGTCCGGCGTGCTGGAATACTCATACGACAAGAAGGAGATACCGCCGCTGGAAGCTCAACCCAGCCGCAGGATATCCGCTTACCGCAGGAAGAACGGAGATATCGGTATCCGTAACGAGCTGTGGGTAATTCCCACGGTTGGCTGCGTTAATTCACAGGCGAGAGTTATCGTTGAGCAGTTCATCAGAAAGCACCCGGATATGACCGGCATTGACGGCGCATTCGCGTACACTCACCCCTACGGCTGCTCGCAGATAGGCGAGGACCACAACAGGACCCGCTCCCTGCTTCAGCGCATGGCGAAGCACCCCAATTGCGGAGGCGTGCTGATACTGGGGCTTGGCTGCGAGAACAACCGCATGGACGTGTTCAGGGAAACGCTTGGCGACTATGACGAGGAACGCACCGAGTTCCTTATCGCGCAGGACGTTCCCGACGAGATAGAGGCGGGCGTTGAACTCCTCGAAAAGCTGTATGAAAAGGCGAAGAATGATGTCCGCACCGAAGCGGATATGTCCGAGCTGCGCGTTGGACTGAAGTGCGGCGGCTCTGACGGACTTTCCGGCATTACGGCGAACCCGCTGGTGGGAAGATTTTCCGACTACATGGCGGCTATCGGCGGCACTTCCGTGCTGACCGAGGTTCCGGAGATGTTCGGCGCGGAGCAGCTTCTCATGGCTAGAGCAAAGGACGAAGCGACCTTCGACAAGATAGTGAAGCTGGTAAACGGCTTCAAGGAGTACTATCAGAAGCACGACCAGCCGGTGTACGAGAACCCCTCCCCCGGAAACAAGGCGGGCGGTATCACTACGCTGGAGGACAAGTCGCTGGGCTGCACACAGAAGTCCGGTACAAGCGCTGTCTGTGACGTTCTGTTTGACGGCGACGCGCTTTCCGGCGGCGGTCTGAACCTGCTCAATGGTCCCGGCAACGACATGGTGGCGGTGACCAACCTTGCATGTTCGGGCTGTCATATCGTGCTGTTCACCACCGGGCGCGGAACGCCCTTCGGCGGCTTTGTACCGACAATAAAGATCGCGACAAACTCCGACCTCGCGGCGAGAAAGTCCAACTGGATAGACCTTGACGCGGGTGGGATCGCTCGGGGCGAAAGCTTTGACAGCAAGCTGGACGAGCTGGTGCAGCTTGTGGCTGACGTCGCAGAGGGCAAAAAGACGTCAAACGAACGCTGCGGTTCACGGGATATAGCCCTGTTCAAGACCGGCGTAACATTATAATTCATTAACGAAAGGAAGTAATTCAGTTGAAAAACTTCATGGATAAGGACTTTCTGCTTAGCACCCCCACGGCGGTAAAGCTGTTCGAGGAGTACGCTTCCAGGCAGCCGATAATCGACTATCACTGCCACATCAACCCCAAGGAGATAGCAGAGGACAGAAAGTTTGACAACATCACACAGGTATGGCTGGGCGGCGACCACTACAAGTGGCGTCTCATGCGTTCTGCCGGCGTAGACGAGAGGTACATCACCGGTGACGCTTCTGACCGCGAGAAGTTCCAGAAGTGGGCAGAGGTGCTGGGCAAGGCAGTCGGCAACCCGCTGCTGCACTGGAGCCACCTTGAGTTACAGCGTTTCTTCGGCTATAACGGCGTTCTGAACGGCGACACCGCCGAGGAAGTGTGGAATTTATGCAACGAGAAGCTGGCGCAGGCAAACATGAGCGTCCGCGGACTTATCGAGATGTCCAACGTTGAGGTTATCTGCACCACCGACGACCCCATCGACTCCCTTGAGTGGCACAAAATGATAGCGGAGGACAGTTCCTTCAAGACCAAGGTGTACCCCGCATGGCGTCCCGACAAGGCTATGAACATCGAGAAGCCGGACTTCTGCGACTACCTCGCAAAGCTGTCTAAGGCAAGCGGCGTTGAGATAAACAGCCTGTCCACCCTGAGAGAAGCCCTCGTTAAGCGTATGGACTTCTTCGGCGAGATGAACTGCAAGGTGTCCGACCACGCGCTGGAGTACGTTTACTACGCAATGGCTGACGACGCCGAGCTGGAAGCTATCCTTGCGAAGAAATTCAAGGGCGAGCCGCTGTCCGAGCTTGAGGTCAAGAAGTTCAAGACTATGTTCATGCTGTTCTGTGCAGGCGAGTATCACAAGCGCGGCTGGGTAATGCAGCTGCACTACGGCACAAAGCGCGACAACAACACCGTTATGTTCAACAAGCTTGGTCCTGATACCGGCTACGACTGCATCAACAACTACGCTCCGTCCTCTGAAACCGCATACTTCCTCAACGAGCTTGAGATGAAGGGCGCACTTCCCAAGACCATCATTTACAGCCTGAACCCACACGACAATCAGGCTATCGATACTATCCTCGGCTGCTTCCAGAGCAGCGAGGCGGTCAGCAAGATACAGCACGGCTCTGCGTGGTGGTTCAACGACCACAAGACCGGTATGCGCGAGCAGCTCATCTCCCTGGGCAACCTCGGTTATCTCGCTGGCTTCGTAGGAATGCTCACCGACTCACGCAGCTTCCTGTCCTACCCGCGTCACGAGTATTTCAGACGTATACTCTGCGACCTGCTGGGCGAGCTTGCTGAAAACGGCGAATTCCCGAACGACATCAAGACCCTTGGCGAGATAGCTTCCGATATCTCCTACGGCAACGCAAAGAGATATTTCGGGTTCTGATAAAGCAATTTATGTAGTACTGCATTTCCCCGTCTGCAATAAGGCGGGGATTTGTTTGGAAAGGAACAACTTTCATGGCAGAAATTAAAGCAACACTCTCGGAGAAAGACAGAAACTTCCGGGAGTTTGCGCTCAACGGCAACATGTGGCGGGTGGTGGCGCAGGTTTCTGTGCCGCTGATGGCGTACCAGGGCTTCATGAACCTGTTCAAGATACTGGACACGATAATGGCATCCCATATAAGCACCGACGCAGTGTCCTCGATAGCCTACATCTCGCAGATAAGCTATCTTATCCAGGCGATAGGCACGGGGCTTTCTATCGGCGGCGGTATGAAGATCAGCGAGGCTTACGGCGCGGGGGATTACACCCTGGTTAAGAAGCGTGTCAGCACGCTGTACGCGATATGCGCCGGGATAAGCGCACTGGTTCTGCTGATGATACCGTTTGCGGAGTTTTTCCTGCGGCTGGGCGGAACAACAGAGTCCATGATAACCGTCGGCACGCAGTATTTCGCGGTGGAGCTGGGCGCGATAACTCTGAACTTCTTCAACTCGGTGTACATAGCGATAGAGCGTGCCCGGGGCAATTCGCGGCTGATACTGCGGCTCAATATCGTGATACTGGTGCTGAAGCTGGGGCTTACCGCGCTGTTCGTATATGTGCTGCACGGCGACGTGGTGACTATCGCAGCGGCGACGCTCATCTCGCAGGCGGTGTTCTTCCTGTTCGCGCTCAGGAACATGAGCGACCCCACCAGCCCGTTCGGATTTTCTATCCGTGCGATATCCTTCAGAAAGGAAACGGCGCTGCCTATGGTGAAAACCTCATTCCCGGCGGCGTGTGAGCGGGCGGCGTTCGCTTATGGAAAGCTCATCGTCAACTCTATGTGCACCGTTTACGGCGACTCAACGGTGGGTGCGCTGGGTGTATCAAACAATATCGGCGGCTTCTCCACCTCGCTGCAGAACGGTTTCCAGGAGGGCGGTGCTTCGATAATCAGCCAGAATATCGGCGCAGGAAAGCACCGCCGCGCACTGGACGCGTTCAAGAAAACGCTCATCATCAACATCGGCATAGGCGTGCTGTTCACCGCAATTATCCTGCTGAACTTTGACGCTATCTGCGGGCTGTTTGCGGGGGGCGACGAGGAATTCCGGCTGCTGATAAAGAGCGTGGCGAGCTACGAGATACTCGGCGTTATCACCCTCGGTATCAACGCGGCGGTAATGGCGCTGCTGTACGGTTACGGCTACACTAAGCTCACGCTGGTGCTGAATGTGGCGAGAATTTTCGTGTTCAGAGTGCCGGTGCTGTGGTACTTGCAGAACTTCACCGACCTCGGCGGAGAGAGCGCAGGTATAGTCATGCTGGTGAGCAATATCTCGGTGGGCGTGCTTGCTATCATCACCGCGATATTCGTGGTAAAGAACATCATGAAGAAGTATATAACGTGCGAGGGGGAAGAAGCATGATAGTAGCAAAGGACGGCAGTGGGGATTATACCACGATAGCAGAGGCAGTCGCCGCGGCAAAACCTGGGGACAGGATATGCGTGAAGCCCGGCGTTTACAACGAGCGGGTGGAAGTGCGTACCCCTGATATCACGATAGAGGGCGAGAGCGCAGAAAACACGGTGCTGACCTGCGGCTACTACGCGCGAATGAAGCATGAGGACGGCAAGCTGGGCACGTTCCGCAGCTACACCCTGCTGGCGAACGCAGACCGCTTCATCTGCCGCAATATGACGATAGCGAACAACTCCGGCTTTGGGCGGGAGGTAGGTCAGGCGGTGGCGGTGTACGCCGAGGGTGACGGTATCCTGTTCGAGGACTGCCGCCTGATGGGACATCAGGACACGCTGTTCACAGGACCTCTGCCGTTCAAGGAGTACGAGCCGGGCGGTTTTCGCGGACCTACCGAGTTCTCGCCGAGAATACCCGGGCGGCAGCTCTATCGGCGCTGCTATATCGAGGGTGAAGTGGATTTCATCTTCGGCAGCGCACACGCCGCATTTGAGGAATGCGAGTTGTTCTCGCTGGACTGCGGCAGCGAGGTGAACGGCTACGTCACCGCCGCTTCGACCTACAAGGGAGAAAAGTGCGGGTACATCTTCCGTAACTGCCGGTTCACCTCTGACTGCCCGGCGGGGACAGTGTACCTTGGAAGACCGTGGCGGGACTACGCGCAGACGGTGCTTCTGAACTGCGAGCTGGGTGCGCATATCGCGCCGGCGGCGTTTCACGACTGGGGTAAGGCGCAGGCGCACGACACCGTTTTCTATGGGCTGTACGGCTGTTACGGCGAGGGCTTCAGACCGGGTGAGCTTGCGCCGTTCGTGACTCAACTCACGCCGGAAGAGGCTGACCGACAGCTGTCTTTGTTTGACGAGATCACGGCTTTATTTGACTGAAATATGCGGGGGAAAAATGCCGCAAGGTATTTCATGACATTGTGGCAGGCTGTCGAAAACCAACATCTGCGTCGATGGTTTTGCGCAATACTATCAGCCCAACGGCAGCCCAAAAAACGATGCTTGGGCGGTTATGCGGGTTCCCGGAAACCGACGATTTCCCGCCACCCTGAAATATGACTTTTCTGACAAGCTGAACCGGACTATTCTGAAGTCCGATCATGAACGCTGACACAAAACAACAAAGGAGCACAAATATGTTTGAGATAAGAGAGCAGTTTTATCTGGACGGTAAGCCATTTAAGATAATATCGGGTTCGGTGCATTATTTTCGCACTGTGCCGGAATACTGGCGGGACAGGCTTGAAAAGCTGGTGAACATGGGCTGCAACACCGTTGAGACCTATATCCCGTGGAACTTCCACGAGCCGAAACGCGGTGAGTTTCTGTGGGACGGAATGCGGGATATCTGCCGCTTTATTGAGCTTGCGCAGAAGCTTGGACTGTATATTATCATAAGACCGTCGCCATATATCTGTTCCGAGTGGGAATTCGGTGGACTGCCCGCCTGGCTGCTGAAAGACCCGAAAATGCGCCTGCGCTGCTCGTATCAGCCGTATCTTGACGAGGTGAAGAGATATTACAGCGTCCTTATGCCGAAGCTTGCGCCCTATCAGATCGGAAACGGCGGCAGGATAATACTCATGCAGATAGAGAACGAATACGGCTACTTCGGCAATGACACCGCATATCTCGAGTTCCTGAGAGATACCATGCGTGGGTTCGGGATAACTGTCCCGTTCGTTACGTCGGACGGACCCTGGAGCGAGGCAGTGTTCAGGTCGGGAGTAGTGGAGGGCGCGCTTCCTACCGGAAATTTCGGCTCGTCGGCGGAGTGGCAGTTCGGCGAGATGAGGCGCTTTATCGGCGAGGACAAGCCGCTTATGTGCATGGAGTTCTGGAACGGCTGGTTTGACGCGTGGGGCGAGGAGCACCACTCCACCGAGCCGGAAAAGGCTGCGCAGGAGCTGGAGGAGCTGCTGAAACGCGGCAGCGTGAACTTTTACATGTTCGAGGGCGGAACCAATTTCGGATTTACGGCGGGAAGAAATATCGGCAAAAACACCGCCGACGTCACTTCCTACGACTATGACGCGCCGCTCACCGAGGACGGACAGCTCACAAGAAAGTACGAGCTTTGCCGGGAGGTCATTTCCCGCTATGCCGATATCCGGGAAGTGCCGCTTACTACCACGATAAAACGCGCTGATTTCGGCAGCATAAAGTGTGCCGCAAAGACCGATCTTTTCAGCACTCTCGGGGCGATAGCCGAGCCGGTTCGGTCGGTTTATCCACTTAGCTTTGAGGAACTCGACTGCTACTGCGGATATGTGCTTTACCGGCTCTCCATAAGGCAGAACGAGCAGGCGGCGAACGTGAGGTGCGAAAACGCCGCGGACAGGGTGCTCGGCTTCAGGAACGGGAAGTATGCGTTCACCGCATTTGCGGAGAATATCGGGGAGCAGTTTGAGCTTCCTGAAAAGACCTGCGGCGGCAGTGTAGACCTGCTTGTCGAGAACATCGGCAGAGAGAATTTCGGCACGGGTATCGACCAGCAGCACAAGGGAATTCTTGGCGGCGTTAAGGTCAACGACCACCGGTATTTCGGCTTTGATATGTTCGCCCTGCCGCTGGACGAAAAACAGATCGGGAGCATTGACTTCGACAGCGGGTATGAAAGCGGAGTGCCAGCGTTCTATAAGTTTGAATTCGACCTGGACGAGCCTGCGGACACCTTCCTTGACACCGCCGGCTTCGGCAAAGGAGTGGCGTTCGTGAACGGCTTCAATCTCGGCAGATTCTGGGACATCGGTCCTCAGAAACGGCTGTATATCCCCGCGCCGCTGATGAAAAAGGGAAGAAACATCATAGTCATATTTGAAACGGAAGGAAAGAGCGCGGACAGTATTTCCCTTTGCGATACGCCGCTGCTTGGATAAAAAAGGAGGTCATGTGATTTGGTATATACTGTCACATTCAACCCCGCGATAGACTATGTGGTCCATACGCGCGAGATGAAGCTCGGGGCGACCAACCGTTCTGAACGCGAGGAGATGTATTTTGGCGGCAAGGGTATCAATGTGTCTGTTGTGCTGCGGGAACTGGGGATAAAGTCAAGGGCGCTCGGCTTTACGGCGGGCTTCACCGGCGAGGCTATTGAGAACGGGCTTGCGGATATGGGGATAGAAGCGGATTTTGTCCGGCTTTCAAAGGGCAATTCCCGTATAAACGTAAAGATAAAGTCGGGCGAGGAAACCGAACTCAACGGGCAGGGTCCGGACATTGATGAAAAGGCGATAGCGGCGCTGTTCAGTAAGCTGGACAGGATATCGGACGGAGACTGCCTGATACTGGCGGGAAGCATTCCGTCCTCGCTTCCGTCCGACATTTACGAGCGTATACTGGAGCGGCTTTCCGGGAAGAAGATAAAAGCGGTGGTGGACGCTACAAATGACCTGCTGCTGAATGTACTGAAATATAAGCCCTTTCTGATAAAGCCCAACAACCACGAGCTTTCCGAAATGTTCGGGGTTGAGCTTAATTCGGACGAGGATATCGAGAGGTACGCAAAAAAACTCCGGGAAATGGGCGCGGTGAACGTGCTGGTTTCAATGGCGGGCGACGGTGCAATGCTTATCGACGAGTCCGGCAGGACCCACCGCTGCGGCGTGTGCAGGGGCGAGGTGAAAAACTCGGTGGGCGCGGGCGACTCAATGGTTGCGGGCTTTTTAGCAGGCTCGCTGAACGGCGACTACGAATACGCGCTGAAGCTGGGCACGGCGGCGGGCGGTGCTACTGCGTTCTCCGACGGACTAGCCCAAAAGGGATTGATAGAGGAACTGCTGAAAACGCTCTGATATCGGCAGAAGTGCCGAGGGTCGGTTTTCGGAAACAATAACAGAAGCCGGCATGATAACTGTCGGCTTGACTGCGAGGAACTACAAAATGGACAAAAAGTACCTTTCACTTCTGGCAAAGGAGTTTCCCACCATAGACAGCGCGGTAAGCGAGATAGTGAACCTTTCTGCGATACGCAGCCTTCCTAAAGGGACGGAGTATTTCTTCAGCGATATTCACGGCGAGTACGAAGCGTTCCTGCACATGCTGAAAAGCGCTTCCGGCATGATAAAGAATAAGATAGACATCACCCTCGCCAAGACGGTCTCCGGCGCGGAGAGGGAGGCGCTGGCGTTCCTTGTATACTACCCCGAGAAGCAGCTGAAAAAGCTTCGCATGACGGGGCAGCTCACCGATGAGTGGCGCAGGCTGACCATCTACCGGCTGATACTTGTATGCGAGGCGGTCTCCGCGAAATACACCCGCTCCCGGGTGCGCAAGCGTATCCCGGCGGATATGGTGTATATCCTTGACGAGCTGCTGAACGTTACCGACGACGTGGTGAAGGAATACTACTATGACGAGATAATCTCCACCATACTCGACACCGGCATAGCCGACCACTTCATAAAATCCCTCTGTGAGCTGATTCAGTCGCTCGCCATTGACAAGCTGCACATAATCGGCGACATCTACGACAGGGGACCACGCGCGGACATCATCATGGACGAGCTGATGAAAATGCACGACGTGGATATCCAGTGGGGTAATCACGATATCTCATGGATGGGTGCGGCTTCGGGGAATTGGGCGCTTATCGCAAATGTTATACGGATCTCAATGCGATACAACAACTTTGACGTGCTGGAGGACGGTTACGGGCTGAACCTTAGGTCGCTGGCGGTGTTCGCCGGGGAGACCTACAAGGACGATGACTGTGCGCTGTTCAGTCCGCAGACGCTGGACGACAATATCTACGACCCGGTCGACACAAAGCTTGTCGCAAAAATGCACAAGGCGATAACGGTGATACAGCTGAAGCTGGAGGGTCAGCTTATCGAGCGGCACCCGGAATGGGGCATGGACGGGCGGGATATCTTCCGCATGGTGGATTTTGGCAAGGGCACGGTGACCCTCGGCGGCAGGAAATATGCGCTTCTTGATACAAAGTTCCCGACGGTGTTCCGCGATGACCCGCTGAAGCTCACCTACGAGGAAAACGAGCTGATGAAGGTGCTCGCCAACTCATTCATGCACAGTGAGCGGCTGAATTCACATATCCGCTTTCTGTACTCAAACGGCTCGATGTACAAGACCATGAACGGCAACCTGCTGTTCCATGGCTGCATACCGCTTGACGAGGACGGAAAGCTGCAAAGCGTGAATATCGAAGGCACGGAGTACTCCGGAAAGGCGCTGCTGGACAAGCTGGACGAGATAGCGAACAAGGCTTATTTCATGAAGGCGGGCGAGGAGAAGGATTACGCTGCGGATTACCTATGGTATCTGTGGAGCGGCGCTTGTTCGCCGCTTTACGGCAAGGACAAGATGGCGTTTTTCGAGCGCTATTTTCTGGACGATAAGGAGCTGCACAGGGAGAACTACAACGCCTACTACCACTATTCCGAGCAGGCGGAGGTGTGCGGCTGGATACTGGAGATGTTTGGGCTTGACCCCAAGCGCGGGCACATCATCAACGGTCATGTCCCTGTGAAGATAAAGAACGGCGAAAGCCCGGTAAAGGCGGGGGGCAGGCTGTTTGTGATAGACGGCGGTATCTCAAAGGCGTACCAGAAGGCGACCGGGATAGCCGGCTACACGCTGATATATGACTCTCACAGCCTTAACCTCGCGGAGCACAAGCCGTTCATCGCGGGAGAAAGCGAGCATACGCCGGAGATACACCTGGTCGAAAAGCTCGACCGCCGCGCGAACATATCTGACACCGACAAGGGTGCGGAGCTTCTGGAGCAGATACACGACCTGCGCGAGCTGCTGAACGCCTACCGTTCGGGTGAAATAAAGGAAGGCGGCAGAAATGCGCGGAATGCGTAATACTAAGGAAGCACTGTCTTTCTGCAAATCTTTTCCTTCGTTCAAACGGTTATTAGTATAAAGGCGACAGCCGTTGGTTGTGCGGATAAAATACGGCAGACCGTACCGGGTGAGGTACAGCCTGCCGTTTTTTATCCGCACATTATGATATTTTTGAGCTTTCTGGCAAGGGTATGTGATACTGCGCCGACGCGCTGGACTCCTACAAGAACGGTGATACCATTTACAGGGTCGTTTGAGAAATATGTGCCGAGCCAGCCGTTCCAGCCGTATTCCCCCCTGGAAGCAAACACAACGGATTTGCTCTCGTCTTCGCATACGCTCATGAGGTTGCCGTAGGTATAACCGTAGAGATAATCCCAGGCTTTTTGCATGTCGAGCTTCTGGATATCCGTCAGACCGCCGCTTGTCATGTACTTCACGGCTCTCCCGGGTATTATCTGCTTTCCTTTATAGGAACCATTTGCAAGCAGCATTCCCGCGAACTTCGAGTAATCGTCGAGGGTGGACAATATACCTGCTCCGCCTGACTCAAACGCGGGCGGAATATCGGCAGGGTATCTGATGCCAAGGTGATTTGTCTTTATTTCGGTAAGCTTCCCGTCCACCTGGTCGTATGCCTTTGCCAGTCTGTTCAGCTTTCCGGCGGGAACATAAAAGCCTGTGTCCTGCATTTCGAGCGGTTCGAAAAGTTCTTTCTGCATAAATTCGCTAAGTTTTTCGCCGGTCACCCTTTCGATAAGCGCTCCGAGGATATCCGCAGAAACACCGTATTTGAAATGCTCGCCGGGGTCAAAGCACAGGTCGTTTTTCGCGATTAGCTTCGAGAATTCCTCCGTGGTCATAGGGTGGTCGCCGTACAGACGGTTGTCCAGCTGCCAGAAAACCGTACCGCACTGCCTTCCGCCCGCCGTATTTTCCTCGGGGTAGGGAAGCCCGGAGGTCATGTTCAGAAGGTGCTTTACAGTTATAGGTCCTGCGGCGGGGATTCTTCTTCCGTCTTTGTTTACATGAAGGTCGCTGAACTCCGGCAGATACACCGAAATGTCCGCGGCGATATCCACCAGACCACGGGAAACGAGCAGCATTACCGCCGCCGCTGTTATCGGTTTTGAGGAGGAATACATTCTGAAGATCGTATCTCTCGTCATCGGTTTCTGCTGTTCAATGTCCCTGAAGCCGTACTCGCAGTAGGCTATCTCCTTACCGTCCTTCAGGGCAAGAAAATTCACCCCTGCCGCCAGTCCGCCGTCCACAGCTTTTTTCATGGCATTGTATATCTTATCGTACATAATATCCTCCCAGCGTTACAGTATTTCCTTTATCAGTCTTATACTAATAACCATTTAAACTCAGGAAATCTTTACAGAAATCCAGCACCG
>JBJFGA010000305.1:0-2068 GCA_051892275.1 Oscillospiraceae bacterium
TGATTATCACCGGTGAGCGGCGTGACGAGGGCGGAATGCGTTCCGTGCCGCGAAAAGATTGCACTACAATGTGCTTCACCGAAACCAGCGACGGACAGTATCGCCTAAGACCGCTGTACTACGTTACCGACGCTGACAAAGCATGGTACAAGGAGCATTACGGCATTAAATACTCCGACGCTTACGAAGTCTACGGGCTTACCCGGACGGGTTGCTGCGGGTGTCCGATATCGTATAAGGCGGTTGCCGATCTTGAGAAGATACGCCCGTATGAGCCGAATGTAGTAAAAGCCGCGTGGAATATTTTCGGCAAGAGCTATGAGTACAGGGCAAAGTACAATACATACAAGGCGGAGCGCATGAAGGCTGCTTCCGGCGGCTCTGAACAAATCTCATTTGACGAACTGGAGGAACAAAATGACAACTGACACCTACCCCAACAACCTGCTGTACGACCTTTTCGACCGTGATTGGGAATACCCCCGCCCCGCAGATTTCGACGGCTCTCTGGAATACGTCCTGCACACGCTCACCGAGCGCGAGCAGCGAATTATGGGCTTTCGCTACAAGGACAGTTTGATATTTGAGGAGATAGGAAAGCGCGAGTGCGTTACCCGTGAAAGAATACGGCAGATCTGCGCAAAGTCGCTCCGCAAACTGCGCCACCCGGACAGGCTGGACTTTCTCAAATACGGCGTTTCCGGGGTTATCAGACGGGAAGCCGAAAGTGCGAGAGCGGCTGCTCTTGCTTCACTGCCGAATCCCGATATCCCGGAATCAGACATTCCGATTGAAGAACTTGAGCTGTCTGTTCGTTCATACAACTGCTTGAAACGCTCCGGCATGGACACACTGCGCGAATTATCGGAGATGACCTTTGAAGACCTTTGCCATGTGCGTAATCTCGGGAAAAGAAGCATTGATGAAATATGCGCAATGCTTACAAGACATGGGCTTTCGCTGAAAACAGGCGGTGACAGCGATGACCGTTAATGAATACCGCCAGAACTACCCCGACTACAACTACCACGACGACGTTGTGGAGGAATGCCTTATCCGCGCGGAATGCGTTGTAAACGCGCTCTGCGGTGGAAATCCGGTCGAGCATGAATCAAGGGAATACGCAATTGCGTCACAGACCAGCTTTCTGCTGGCGCATTACGGAGAGGAACAGGGCGACTGCGAGGAAATCAGCCAGGCTGTGATACCCGCGCTGATTCACGGCGGCTTGAAATCGGAGGTAATTTATGGCTAGCTTTGACAGCGGGGTTGCGTACTACATCGAAGCGACCGCAACAGTGAAGGTGTACTTCCCGGTGGACAGCAAAGGCAATGCGGAGATATGCTGCCGTATGTGCCCGTATCTCTCCGCAGACAGCCGGATTTGTCGGCTTAACGGCTCTATCGTGGAATACCCGAAAACAAATATCGGCGGGAAATGCCCGCTTGAACCAACGGAGGTTGAATCATGAACAAAGACTTTCTCACCCGCTTTGGCTTGGCACAAGCCGAGCTGAAAGCACCGAAGAACCAGTACAACAGCTTCGGTCAATACTCCTATCGCTCCTGCGAGGATATCCTTGAAGCAGCGAAGCCTGTGTGCGCGAAATACGGGCTTCTGCTGACCGTCAGCGACGAGATTGTGCATGAGGGAGATAGATACTACATAAAGGCGACAGCGGCTCTGTATGACGCGCAGGGCGGCTCTGATGAGGTCATGAGCGCCACCGCCTACGCCCGGGAACCGGAAACTAAGAAAGGCATGGACGATTCCCAGATAACCGGCACAGCTTCCTCCTACGCGCGGAAATACGCGCTGAACGGGCTGTTCTGCATTGATGATACGAGGGATTCTGATACGACGGACAACACAAGCTCCAACGGCAGGAGAACCGCGAGTAAGTCCGCCAAGGAACCCGCCGAACCGGAATACAAGTGCGCTGAGTGCGGCGCTCCGTTCAAGGAATTCACAAGCGGCAGTCAGCACTGGACTGCGAAGCAGGTGTATGAAATCAGCCTGAATAAGTGCGGCGGCAAGCGCGCTTTGTGCAAGAACTGTCGGGAAAAG
>JBJFGA010000306.1:0-8016 GCA_051892275.1 Oscillospiraceae bacterium
CAGCCCGTTTCGGTTACTTAGACCTGAACCAGTTCCTTATCCACGCTCCGACCTCGGAATAATCGCTGTCGCTCCAGTTTCCGTCCGCAGAAGCCGATGGCTTGAATGCGGAGCAGGTCTCCGCTTTGTTAGCAAGGCTCCAGTTGCAGTAGCTGATGCCGTACTTGTCAAGCAGATTCAGCCACTTTTCCGACTGCCCGAAATCGTTCGCGCCGCCGCCGGAGGCGTCGCAGCAGCCGAATTCAGACACGAACACCGGAAGCCCGGTGGTGACGCACTTTTCCAAGCGCTCCCGCAGCCAGTCGGTGTGGGTCGCCGCGTAGAAATGCAGCGCGTACATCACGTTGTCGCAGTTCAGCGGGTCGGCAAGCGCCTGGTCAATGTCCTGGCTCCATGTCGGCGTTCCGACGATGATCACCGCGTCCTTGTCGTTCTTGCGTATAACCGGAATGACCTTTTCGGCGTAGGGCTTGATGTTGTCGCTCCAGCCAGCGCCGCTGTTTGGCTCGTTCGCGATCTCGTAGATGATGTTGGGGTAGTCCGCGTATTTCTTCGAGATGTCGGTGAAGAAGCTGATAGCCTCGTCTGTGTACTTGCTCGGGTCGCCGGGATTGAGTACATGCCAGTCGATTATGACATACATTCCGAGTTTTATGCAGATATCCACACCTTTTTCAAGAAGCTGTCTGCTTCCGTCCTTGTTCTGCATGTAGCATTGACCGTTGCCCCATTCGTCAACGTACATCGCAAGTCTTACAACGTTGGTGTTCCAGTCGTCACGCAGCGTTCTGAACGAATTCTCGTTGACGAAATCCGGGAACCACGTTATGCCATGGGTGCTCATACCGCGAAGCTGGTAAGCGTTTCCGTTTTCGTCCACCAGCTGTGCGCCCTTGACTGAAAGCTGTCCGTGTGCGGCTACCGGGGTAGTTCCCTCGGGATCCTCCGGCGCCGGGGGAGCGGTCTGTGCCGTTGTTGCGGTGGTAGTCTGCGCGGGGGTATCGTTGCCGCCGGAGTTACTGTTGCCAGAGCCGCTTCCGACCTCCGCTGTGTTGCCGTTAACCTGAACGTTCGCGGGGGTGAAGTCAGAACCGCAGCGGTAGTTGAAGCCGAACCCGGCAGTTCCTCCCTGCGCGATCTCTCCATTGTAGCTTTCGTTGCTGACGGTGAGCTTGTTGCCGCTCACCGAGAAAAAGCCGTTCCATGAAGCGGACAGCTCAAACCCGCCGGGAACGTCCGCGGTAAGCGTCCAGCCAGAAAACGCCGCGCCGGTGTTGTTGGTGATAACGACCTCATATCCTCCGCATTTCATGCCGCCCTCCTCCCATGTGGAGTTGATCTTCCAGTCCACCGAAAAAGCGCTTTTCTGCGGCTCGTCAGGGGTGTTCTGTGTTGTTGCGGCAGTTGTGGTGTCCTGCGGCGCGTCAGTGCTTGCGGGAGTCTGTGAGGTGCTATCTGCCGGGGAAGTGCTGTCCTGCGAGGAGTTAGTTATAGCCGCAGAGGTGCTGGCTGTCGTGCCTGCGGACGTATCCAGCCCGGACTGCGCAGCTTCGTTCTGCGCGCAGCCGCACAGCATGATAAAACACATCACCGCCGAGAATATTCCTTTGATGGTCATTTTCATATTGATGTCCTTTCTGAAAAATATATTATAATAATTATAGCACTGAATTGGCGAAAAATCAACCACCGACGGGATTTTTGTTATTCTGCAATAATCAGCCTTTTAAGGCAACACCGCATAATTCTTTTCGTTCGATTGCGCAGTCAGATTTTTCGTTAGATTGTACAAATTTGACGCGGGCGGGCTGGCGCCCGTCAAGGAAAATTTGTGCAATATGGCGGAAAATATGCAAGCAAGCGGACGAAAAAGGAGCTAGCCGTTAATTGTGCGGTGTTGCCTAAAATATATTGCAAAAAGTATATTGCAAAAATGAGAGAAATATGATATTATATAATAGATAATCTGTGTATTGCACAGAAATAAAAAACGTGCTGAATTGCATGAAGATAAGGGAGTAAAAATATGCCAAAGAAACAGGATATCAACAAGATCCTCATTATCGGTTCAGGACCGATAATCATCGGACAGGCTTGCGAGTTCGACTATTCCGGCACGCAGGCGTGCAAGGCGCTTCGCAGGCTGGGCTACCAGATAGTGCTGGTGAATTCTAACCCGGCAACCATCATGACCGACCCGGACGTTGCGGACATCACCTACATCGAGCCGCTGAACGTTGACCGCCTGACCCAGATAATCGAAAAGGAGCGTCCGGACGCTCTTCTGCCGAACCTCGGCGGACAGTCAGGTCTGAACCTCTGCTCCGAGCTTTCCGAGGCGGGAGTGCTGGAGAAGTACGGCGTTAAGGTCATCGGCGTGCAGGTTGACGCTATTGAGCGCGGCGAGGACAGAATTGAATTCAAGCACACCATGGAGAAACTCGGCATTGAAATGCCCCGCAGCGAGGTGGCATACTCCGTTGACGAAGCAGTGAAGATAGCCGAGCAGCTGCATTATCCTGTGGTACTGCGCCCGGCTTACACCATGGGCGGCGCCGGCGGCGGTATGGTATACAACGTTGACGAGCTGAAGATAGTCTGCGCAAGAGGACTTCAGGCAAGCCTTGTTGGTCAGGTGCTGGTTGAGGAATGTATCAGCGGCTGGGAAGAGCTGGAGCTTGAGGTAGTCCGTGACGCAAACGACAACGTTATCACAGTCTGCTTCATAGAGAACATCGACCCCATCGGCGTACACACCGGCGACTCTTTCTGCTCCGCGCCCATGCTCACCATCAGCGAGGACGTGCAGAAGAAGCTCCAGGAGTACTCCTATAAGATAGTAAAGGCGATAGAGGTGATAGGCGGCTGCAACTGCCAGTTCGCACATGATCCGGTTTCCGGCAGAATTGTCGTTATCGAGATAAATCCGAGAACCTCGCGTTCTTCTGCGCTGGCTTCAAAGGCTACCGGTTTCCCGATTGCGCTGGTTTCTGCAATGCTCGCCTGCGGACTTACGCTGGACGAGATACCATGCGGCAAGTATGGTACTCTGGACAAGTACGTTCCCGACGGAGATTATGTTGTGATCAAGTACGCGCGCTGGGCGTTTGAGAAGTTCAAAGGCTCCGAGGACAAGCTCGGTACACAGATGAAGGCTGTTGGTGAGGTAATGAGCATCGGCAAGACCTACAAGGAAGCCTTCCAGAAGGCTATCCGCAGCCTTGAAACCGGAAGATACGGTCTTGGCTTTGCGAAGGACTTCAACAAGCTCTCAAAGGACGAGCTTCTTGCAAAGCTGCGTTTCCCCACAAGCGAGCGCCAGTTCATCATTTATGAGGCTCTGCGCAAGGGCGCGACAATTGACGAAATATACGACCTTACCAGGATAAAGCACTGGTTCTTACAGCAGATGAAGGAACTGGTGGACGAGGAAAACAGCCTTCTTGAAATGAAGGGCAGCGTTCCCGCGAAGGAAGTTCTGTATCAGGCGAAGCTGGACGGCTTCTCCGACAGATATCTGAGCCAGCTGCTGGACGTTTCCGAGGAAGATGTGCGCAACACCCGCCTTTCCTACGGTATCCGCGAGGCGTGGGAGGGCGTTCATGTAAGCGGTACGGAGAATGCGGCGTACTATTACTCCACCTATCACCTCGACAAGGACGAAAGCCCGTCAAGCGACAAGCCGAAGATAATGATACTTGGCGGCGGCCCCAACAGAATAGGGCAGGGCATCGAGTTCGACTACTGCTGCGTACACGCGGCGCTGGCGCTGAAGAAGCTCGGCTTTGAGTCGATAATCGTAAACTGCAACCCCGAAACGGTTTCCACCGACTACGACACTTCCGACAAGCTGTATTTCGAGCCGCTGACGCTGGAAGACGTTCTAAGCATTCACGAGAAGGAGAAGCCGGTCGGCGTTATCGCGCAGTTTGGCGGTCAGACACCGCTGAATCTTGCCGGCGACCTCAAGAAGTACGGCGTGAATATCCTCGGCACAAGCCCTGAAACCATCGACCTTGCGGAGGACAGAGATCACTTCCGCGCAATGATGGAGAAGCTGGGCATTCCCATGCCGGAGTCCGGTATGGCTGTAAACGTTGACGAGGCGCTTGAAATAGCCAACAGGATAGGCTACCCGGTAATGGTACGTCCGTCCTACGTCCTCGGCGGCAGAGGTATGGAGATAGTTCATGATGACGAGATGATGAGGGTCTACATGGCTGCGGCAGTAGGCGTTACCCCCGACAGACCTATCCTCATCGACCGTTTCCTGAACCACGCGACCGAGTGCGAGGCTGACGCCATCTCTGATGGCACAAACTGCTTCGTTCCCGCGGTAATGGAGCATATCGAACTTGCGGGCGTACATTCCGGCGACTCTGCGTGCATTCTGCCGTCTAAGAACCTCACCGCAAAGCAGGTGGAAACCATCAGGGACTACACCAGAAAGATTGCCGTTGAGATGAACGTCTGCGGTCTGATGAATATGCAGTACGCCATCGAGGGCGACACGGTTTATGTTCTTGAAGCAAATCCCCGTGCGTCCAGAACCGTGCCGCTGGTATCCAAGGTCTGCGACATAAACATGGTTCAGATCGCTACCCAGATAATCACCTCTTCTATCACCGGCAAGCCCAGCCCTGTTCCGGAGCTTCATGACCGTCAGATAAACCATTACGGCGTAAAGGAAGCGGTGTTCCCGTTCAATATGTTCCCGGAGGTTGACCCGGTTCTCGGTCCTGAAATGCGCTCCACCGGTGAAGTTCTGGGTATCTCACCGTCCTTCGGCGAGGCTTACTACAAGGCTCAGGAAGCCACTCGCACAAAGCTCCCCTCCGAGGGTACTGTGCTGCTGAGCGTCTGCGACCGCGACAAGCCGGAGCTTCTGGGCGTTGCGAAGTCGTTCCACGAGCTTGGCTTCCGCATACTTGCAACCGGTAAGAGCTTCGAGATGATAAAGGAAGCTGGTATTCCCGCCGAGCGTATCTTCAAGCTGTACGAGGGCAGACCCAACATCGCTGACTTCATCGCGAACGGCGATATCCAGCTTATTATCAACACCCCCGCCGGCAAGACCAGCGTGAACGACGACAGCTACATCAGGAAGGCTGCCATCAAGCACAGAGTTCCCTATATCACCACAATGGCTGCTGCAAAGGCAAGCGCAGAGGGTATCCGTGCGATCAAGGAGAACAATCACTTCGGCGTTAAATCCCTCCAGGAGCACCACTCCGATATTCATTGACAGGTTATCCCCTCCGGTTTCCGGAGGGGAATTGTGCTGAAGATAAGATTTTTCGGGAAATTACAAAAAAATGTCGTTTTTTTTTAAAAAACTGTTGCAAAAGTGAAGCAAATATGTTATCATATAATTATTAAAGTGGCATGCTGTGTTTCTCCGTGCCGAATGATATTTGAAAGGAATTGTGATTATGGCAAGACCCAGAAAGAACCCTACACCCAATACTGTAGCCAAGAGCGCACCGGTAGAGGCAGTAAAGGAAACTGTTGCAGTTAAAGCAGAGCCAGCAGCAGAAAAGCCCGTTGAAGCACCCAAGCCGGAAGCAAAGGCAGAGGCTTCAAAGCCTGTAAAGAAGACCAGAACAAGGACTGCTTCAAAGAAGACTGAAAAGCCCGAAGTAAAGGCTGAAACCAAGAAGTCCACTGCAAAGTCCAGGAAGGCAGAAGCCCCTGCTCCTAAGAAGAGAGCGCCCAGAAAGCCCAAGACCATCACCGTTGATGACGTAGTTGCGAAGATCTCCAAGCGTATCGATACGACCGCTGCCGCAGCACTTGTTCCGCAGGGCAAGGCAGCAGTTGACATCAAGCTCTGGGGCGCATTTGAAGCACACATGTACATTGAGATCAAAGACGGCACGGTAAACGTTGCTCCCTACGACTACATTGAGAAGGACCTCGAAGCTGCAGTTCCGGTGGACGTTGCTCTTGCTATCGCAGACGGGAAGACCACTGTACAGGCTGCTGTCGAGAACGGAAGTCTTTATGTATTCGGCAACGTTCAGTTTGCGCTGATGTTTGCTAAGCTGTTCAAGTAAGATAAGACGATCAAGCGGTGCACCGGGAATTCCTTGCACCGCTTTTTGTGTAAAATAACTGCGGCAGGGAACACCCTGCCGCAGTTTTTATATCCGAAAAATTAATCGTAATCCACAACATTTACCCAGGACAGCAGTAACTCTCTCTCCTTCTCCTTGCCCTTTACGGACTGAGATGCCGCAACGATAGGCAGCCACCTCTGAATGTACTGCTTTGCGGTGTCAGACTTCCTGCTGAACAGGTCGAGGTACTTTTCAGCGCCTTCCTTGTCGCCGTTGAGGTGGAACAGGAGATATGTTCTTGCAACGTCAGCGGAAGCATTACCTTGAGTAACATGCGCCCAGTCGATTATGTAAGCAGTCCCGTCGTCCTTTACGATGATATTGGACGGGTTGAAGTCGCCGTGGCAAACCTTGTTGTGCTTCGGCATGGACTCAAGCTGGGTGTGCAGCTCATAACGTGTGGTGGCGTCGAGGGTGGTTTGGCTGATCTTGCGGTTCATCTTGTCCTTCAGCTTATTGAGCATGGGGCACTTTGCAGCGTGAACCTGCATCTGGAGGTCAACGAACATCTCCATGTACTGATCCTTCTTAGCGGGGTTCTCTTCCATCAGCTGTGAAAGCGTCTTGCCCTCGATGAACTCGGAAACGATAGCCCACTTTTCGCCGACAGTCTTAACTTCGAGCACCTTTGGCACGTTGATACCGATGTTCTCAACTCTTGCCTGATTGAGTGCCTCGTTGAGAATGTCAGGCTTTGAGTAGCCCTCGTCGAACTCCTTGACAAGAGTGTTGCCCTCGCGGTAGATCACCTTGCCCGGTCTTTCGGCTAAAATTGTTCTGGACATAGCTTTATCCTCCTTAAAATATAGTTCCGTATAAAACACAAGCCGGACACGGGCAATAAGCTCGTGCCCGGCTGTTAAATCAGTACGGGGTTACTGACGATCAAACCTTTACGTTTGTACCGTAGTAAGCGTTAAGATACATCTGCTTGATCTCGCTGAACAGCGGGAACCTCGGGTTAGCGCCGGTGCACTGATCATCGAACGCCTGCTCAACCATTGCGTCGAGTCTGTCGAGGAAGTCCTTCTCGTCGATGCCGTAGTCCTTGATGGTCTTCTTTATGCCAACTCTCTCCTTCAGCTCGTCGATCTTAGCGATGAGAGCCTCAACCTTCTCCTCGTCATTCTTGCCCTTGCAGCCGAGGAATGTTGCAACCTCTGCATAACGGGAAAGAGTGTGCGGGTGAGTGTACTGGGAGAATGTACCCATCTTAGCAGGCGCCTCTGCGGAGTTGAAGCGGATAACTTCATCGATGAGCAGAGCGTTTGCAACACCGTGAGGCAGGTGGTGGAACGCACCCAGCTTGTGAGCCATGGAGTGGCATACGCCGAGGAATGCGTTTGCAAAAGCCATACCAGCCATAGTAGCAGCGTTAGCCATGTTCTCACGTGCAACAGGATCGTTGGGAGCGTCAGGAGCAGCGCTGTCATAAGCAGCAGGCAGGTTGTCGAAGATAAGCTGGAGGGACTTCAGAGCCAGACCGTCGGTGTACGGAGTTGCCATGATGGAAGCATAAGCCTCGAGGTCATGTGTAACTGCGTCGATACCGGAAGCTGAGGTAAGACCCTTCGGACCGCTCATCATCATGTCAGCGTCAACAATAGCCATCTTAGGCATCAGCTCGTAGTCAGCAAGAGGATACTTAACGCCGGTGTTCTGGTCGGTGATAACCGCGAAAGGAGTAACCTCGGAGCCTGTACCTGCGGAGGTGGGAACGGCGATGAAGTAGGCCTTCTCGCCCATTTTGGGGAAGGTGTAAACTCTCTTGCGGATATCAATGAAGCGCATAGCCATATCCTGGAAGTCTGCCTCGGGATGCTCATAGAGAACCCACATAATCTTACCTGCGTCCATAGCGGAACCGCCGCCGACAGCGATGATAACATCAGGCTCA
>JBJFGA010000307.1:0-7997 GCA_051892275.1 Oscillospiraceae bacterium
ATAGACCATCACGCCGAAAGCGGCAGCACAGAGAACAAGGATGACAACGAGAACGTAAACATCTACCAGGCTACTGAGTGGGTTGAGGCTAAAAGCCAGAAGTTCGCTGATTACACTGCCGAGAACAACGGTATGGCTTGGTATGTTGAGAACTTTGGCTTCAGTGTTGACCCCAACGCTGACGGTCACTCCCACACTGTTTACAAGCTGAAGAGCGCAGAGCTGAGCATCAAGTCTGGCGTACAGTTCTACATCGCACTCGATGACAACGGCTACTGGCGCAAGGATGCGGACGGCAACTACGTTCCGCTGAGCGATACTAAGCCTGAGGACGGCAAGTACAAGTGCATCGTTAAGAATGTAAGCGTTGACCTGACTGAATTCATCCCTGTTGATTCTTCCATGGTTACTCACGATTACAACAACGCAGACCTGAACAACGTACTCGATGGTACTGACTGCAATGATCTGTGCGGTTGGAACTGCGAAGTAGTTGGTTCTTGGGCAGCTATTCCGTTCACCAAGGTTAATGATTTTGAGGATGAGGGTCTGACCTCTGCTGGCGTTCCCGCTCCTTACAGAACCAACCTGAAGGACGCTATGCGTCTGTCCGAGCTCTACATGGGCACTGATAAGGACGCTATCAAGAACGATGGCTTCCTGTACTACCTCGATACTCCGGACGCTATCCCCGTTGGCACTGCTAAGGGCTCTTCCGCTGAGTGGACCATCGTTTACAGATACCTCAGATACGCTCTGGCTGACAAGTACGACGCTGACCGTGTACTCTACACCAAGGCTGACGTTGAGAAGCTGATCGAAGATTGCTACGAGCTGGCTGAGCTCACCGGTGATGCTTCTCTGTTCTCTGTAAACCACAACTTCCTCGTAGACGCTCGTCAGAACGCTCTCGAGTGGGTAAAGGCTGCTAACAAGGACAAGAAGTACAAGGACAACTACTCTGTAGCTGACCTCTGCGGCGAAGACAAGACTTCTACCGCTGTATACAACTACCTCAACTTCTACTACAAGAAGCTGAAGTCCGACTACGATAACTTCAAGTACAGCTTCGAGCAGGTTTACATGGCAATCGCTGACACCAAGGCTGCTATCGATGATGGCGAGCTCGAGGGTACAGAGTCCATGCTGGCTGCTCTTGAGGAAGTTTCCTACCGTCTGTCTGTTGTAGGCTGCTACTCCGAGGAAGATGGCGAGAACGCATTTGACAATGATGCATTCACTTCCGACAGATTCTTCCAGGAATTCAACCGCGTATTTACCGGCGGCGGCGACTACGCTCTGCCCTACGACGCAGTTAAGACCACTCCTGGCGATACCGTACAGGGTTCCTTCATTGGTCCTGACGGCGACAAGTTTATTCTTGAGACCATCAAGGTAAATGCTGGTTCTGCAATCTCCGGTTCTCACACCGCTCTGAAGAACGCTTACGAGGCTCTGCTCGCAGAGGTTAAGAAGCAGCAGGAAGTTACCACTCTGCTCGGCGATGTAAACGGCGACGGCGTTGTTAACGCACTCGACGCTGCTGAGATCCTGAAGGCTGCTGTAAACAACACCGTTATCGATGTTGCAGTAGGCGACTTCAACGCTGATGGCACTGTAAACGCTCTGGATGCTTCCGCTATCCTGAAGTACGTTGTAGGCCTGGCTTAATCTAAACAGCTGATTAGTTAATTTGCTCTCCCCGGGGCGCAAGCCCCGAGGCAGAGCTTATTAAAAAAGCTAAAAAAATATGGAGGAAAACTATATGAAGAAGATCATTTCTCTCGGCGCTGCTGCTGCAGTTCTGTCCCTGACAGCTGTTGCTGCTTCTGCTGCTATTGCACCCGCATTTACCCCTGCTTCTCCTGTTGCAGGTGAGACCGTTACCGTTGAGGTTGTTGCTAATGGCATGACCCAGGACGCTACCACTTTCACTGTAAACGCTTCCAGCAACCTGACCCTTACCGCTAACGCTCCTGTTTCCGGTGGTCTGTTCAACGATCAGACTGGCAAGTTCGCTTGGGCAGGCACTTCTGTTCCTGCTGATGGCACTGTTCTGCTCACTCTGACCTACACTGTTGACGCTGCTGCTGACGAGGAAGTTTCTGTATCCCTCGTTCCCGACGCTGGCTTCACAGATATCTCTGCTGACGCTGTTGCAGTTGTAGTTGTTGCAGGCGAGAACGTAGACGTTCCCGATGTTACCACCGAGGAGCCTGATTACACCTCTGAGGAGACTGTATACACCACTGAGGAGCCCACTGATGTAACAACTGAGGAGCCCGGTCTGACTGTTACTACTGAGGAGCCTGCTACCGTTGAGCCGACTGCTGAGCCTGAGACTCCTACCGATGACGGCAAGGGCAACCCTGACACCGGTATCGCACTTGCAGTAGTTCCTGCTGTTCTGGCTGGCGCTGCAATCGTAGTTGCTAAGAAGAGAAAGTAATCAGCAAACGCTGACTAATCACTTCTGAATAACTAATAGAACCCGCTCCGAAAGGGGCGGGTTTTTCTATGTCCGGTAGGTTTGCATGTGCCGGAGTTCGGTTACAATGAACCGAAATGTCTGATGAAAGTGCTGGATTATAATGGAAGTAGGCGGCGTTGGTACATTTTAATAAACTTTTAATGAATTATTTGTGCACAATGTCAAAAACAGAAATTATCAAGCAATTTAGGTTATTGATACTAATTCACGAAACATGAAGCGGCTATATATAGTATCTAATGCCACTCCAAAAGTGTCAAAACGTCTATATATAGATGGAGTTGGTTTTATCACAAAATATTTATGGAAAAAATCGTGGGATTTCAGAATTTATTAATATTGACTAAAAAAATTCAATTGTTATTGACATTAGCGGTTGAATTTGATATAATTAAAAGGGTATTTATGATGGCGGTGTTATGGGAATGTGTTTATTTCCGTCAATTCCGGCAGACTTGCGAGGTAAATATGAGCAGCATAATTGAGGCAAAAAACGTCTGCATGGATTTTGAAATCGGGGACGGAAGTACGGTCCATGCGCTGAAAGGTATCAACCTGCAGATCCAGCCGCACCGGCTTTCGGTGCTGCGCGGGCGCTCTGGTTCAGGCAAAACAACGCTGATAAATATACTTGGCGCACTGGATAGGCCAACGTCCGGGGAGGTCTTTTTCCCGGAGGGCGGGCGCGATATCACGAAGCTTTCTGACCCGGAACGGGACGGGCTTCGGCGGAATGAAATGGCGTTCGTGTTCCAGTCGGTTGCGCTTATCTCCACAATGACCGCGTTCGAGAACGTTGAGTTCGCGCTGCGGCTGACCAAGCTGCCATACAGGGAGCGTGTGGAAAGGGCGCGGCAGAGCCTTATTCAGGTGGGTCTCGAAAAGAGGATAAACCACCGACCCGGCGAGATGTCCGGCGGCGAGCAGCAGAGAGTTGCTATCGCACGGGCTATTTCACATTCGCCGAAGATCATATTCGCCGATGAGCCTACTGCGGAGCTGGATTCACCTACGGCGCTTGCTGTGATGAAGTTGTTCCGTGACCTTGTACGGCAGAATGATCTGACCATAGTTATGACAACTCATGATACCGCAATGATGGAACAGGCTGATATCGTTTACACGCTGGAGGACGGCGTGATTTCCGACGTTAAGGAGAACATTCAGCCGGGGGAGGGCGCAGATGCCTAAAAAGGTACTTCTTGCACCGCCGGAGAACATCATGGTACAGGCGGAAAATCTCGTGAAGATCTACAAATCCCGCGACGTCGAAGTCATGGCGCTTCAGGGGCTTGACCTCACGGTCGAGCGCGGCGAGATGATGGGACTTGTGGGGGCAAGCGGCAGTGGAAAGTCAACATTGCTGAATATGCTGGGCGGTCTTGACAGACCATCGGCGGGAAGCCTCTATGTAGACGGCGTGGACCTGCTGAAATTCAGCGAGAAGGACTTCATTGAATACAAGCGAAAGACAGTAGGGTTCGTCTGGCAGAACAATGCCAGAAACCTGATACCCTACCTCACCGCAAAGCAGAATGTGGAAATGCCAATGCTGCTTTCGGGGTTCAGCGGCAGGAGCCAGAGGGCTGACGAGCTGCTGGACATGGTGGGACTTTCACACCGCAAAAACAGCCGGCTTGATCAGATGTCCGGCGGTGAACAGCAGAGAGTTGCAATAGCGATTGCGCTGTCAAACAACCCCAAGCTGCTGCTTGCGGACGAACCCACCGGCTCCGTGGACACGGCTACATCAAAGCTGATTTTGGACGTGTTCAGGGAATTAAACAGGGCAATGGGCGTTACTATTATAATTGTAACGCATGATACAAAGCTTTCTGCACAGATAGACCGAGTGGTGGCGATCCGAGATGGAAAGACATCAACGGAGCTGGTACGAAAGCCGGGCATTGCAAAGTCGTTCGGGGAGCTTTCGGAGATGGAGCAGTCGGCTCATGAAGAACTGACGGTTCTTGACCGGGCGGGACGGCTTCAGATCCCAAAGGAGTATCTTGAAGAACTTGGCATCAAAGGCGGCGATAAGGTGCGCGTTGAGCTGGAGGACGGACGGATCTCCATTTACCCCAGAAACGGGGTGTAAACTGCGCCGCGGAGCGGGGCAGAGTTATTAGTAAACGATCGGGAAGGAGAACCCGGTTTGCTGCAAAGCAGTATTTAGGAAAGGTGGATTTTACTGTGGCAAAAGAGCGAAAAGTGAAGCTGAAAAGAGTGACGTCACTGTTTATGTCGGCAGTCATGGCGGCTACTCTTGTTCAGGTTCAGCTGACGCCCGGTGCTGCCGCTGAAGGAGGCACTGATACATCAGCGCCTGTTTCAGAAATCGACAGCATGAGCATCGTCAGCAACAAGAATGCGTACAGGAAGTACATAGCAAAGTATACTGACGCAAAGAAGCCGATGGAGGAGATCAACATTGATGTCACCAACTTCACGCAGAGTGATGACATTGACCTTCAGGTAGTAGATTATGAGGGCGAGGACGACTGTGTAGCATGGGTAGACTGTGAAGGTTCCCTGACGTGGAAGTTCGATGTCAAGACTGCCGGTCTGTACAACCTCGAGATGTTCTATCACCCCATCACCGCGACTAACTCAACCATCGAAGTTGAGATGCTGATTGACGGGATGCTCCCGTTCAGCGAGGTCAAGCTGGTCGAGCTTGACCGTTACTGGCAGAACGAAACAGCGATCGGCTGGGACGCACGAAAGAAGAACCAGAAGCGTCCTCCGCAGGTCGAGTATAACACTTGGGTAACTTACCCCATCAAGGATAAGGACGGACTTATCAATACTCCTTATTACTTCTACCTTTCCGAGGGCTCTCACGAGATAACCCTCACTGGTGTAAAGACCAACTTCTATTTAAAGGGAATGCGGTTCTACAACACCGAGGAGCTTCCGACCTATGCCGAGATAGCGCCTACACAGGAGCAGATCAACGCTACACTCAGCTTCGGCGGAAATGAGGATATCGGTCATATCGAGGCGGAGAACACCTACTACACCACCTCGTCTACACTGTATCCTACCTACGACAGAACAGACTATTCCGTTAGCCCCTCTCACCCGGTGAACAAGCGCTACAACACCATAGGCGCTGACACCTGGGATCAGGCTTGCCAGGCTATCGCATGGCAGGTCGAGGTTCCGGAGGACGGCTACTATAAAATGCAGATAAGATGCCGTCAGAGCACGATGCGCGGATTCTTCTCCAACCGCCGCGTCTACATCAACGGCGAGGTTCTGTGCCAGGAGCTTGACGATGTTAAGATCCAGTACGACCCCAACTGGCAGACGGTAGAACTTACCGACGCAGACGGGAATCTTATCTACGTTCCTCTCCACAAGGGAACAAATGAGATCATGCTTGAAGCAGTGCCCGGCGACATCGGCGCTGTGATGGAGCGTCTTGACGACCTCATCTACGAGCTGAACTACTATTACAGACGAATACTCATGATCACCGGTCCGAACCCCGACGAGTACAACGACTACTACCTTGAGGATCAGATCGAGGGTCTGTTTGACTTCTTTGAGAAGGCTATCGACACCCTTTACTCCGAGAAGGCAGGTATCGAGGAACTCACCGGCGAGGGCTCTGAAGCTTCAACCCTCCAGACAATGGCTGTCATTCTCCAGATGGCTGTTGACGAGCCGGAGGATCTGCCCCAGATGCTTTCTTCCATCAAGGATCAGATTTCTGCTGTATCCGCGTGGATGAGAGATTACCGCGATCAGCCGCTTGAGATCGACTATATCGAAGTTAAGCCCGCCTGCGATAATTTCCGCGACAGCAGCACTAACTTCTTCGCTTCCTTTGCGTTCGGCTTCCAGGCATTCATCGGTTCTTTCTTTGAGGACTACACCTCCGTATCCGACTCTACCGGTTCTGAAAAGGTGCTGAATGTCTGGGTTTCCCTCGGTCGTGACCAGGCTACCGTTGTAAACGAGCTGGTAAGCTCCGAGTACAACCCGAACAGCGATACCAAGGTAAACATCTCGCTGGTACAGGGCGCGGTTCTTGAGGCTACACTCGCAGGAAAGGGCCCCGAGGTCGCACTGTTTATCGGCGGCGACTTCCCGGTTGTGTGCGCTTCGAGAGGTCTGCTTGTAAATCTGAAGGAGCAGCCAGGCTATGAGGGCGTTATCAACCGCTTCACCGAGGACGTTACCACACTTTATGAATTCAACGGCGGCGTATACGGTCTGCCGCTGACCGAGAACTTCCCGATGCTGTTCTACCGCACCGACGTTCTTGAAGAGCTTGGTTACACCAATCCTCCGGAAACATGGGACGATCTTATCAACATGCTGCCTGACCTCCAGAGAAAGTACCTCGAGGTTGGTCTGATACTTCCGTCCAACATCTCCTCGCAGGTATTCGACGCAGGTAACACCTTTGTACTGCTGATGCTCCAGACCGGTCAGGACTTCTACAACTTCGATGAAGCAAGCGGCCAGTACATCTCCACTACATTCGACACCGAGGCTGCGGTCGAGGCGTTCACAAAGTGGACTAAGTTCTACACCGTTTACGACTTCGATCAGGCCTACGACGCATTCACACGTTTCAGAACCGGTGAGATGCCTATTCTGCTCCAGAACTACGCATTCTACAACCAGCTGAGCGTTGCAGCGCCTGAGATCAAGGGTCTGTGGTCCTTCGCACATGTTCCCGGCTCGTATGTATACGACGAAAACGGCAACAGACAGACAAATGCGGACGGTTCCTATAAGATCGACTACACCGCGAACTCTGGTTCCGCCGGCGCAGTTATCTTTAACAGCTGCAAGGATGTAAACGCTGCTTGGAACTTCATCGACTGGTTCACCACCACCGATGTACAGGTTGAATACGGTAAGACTATCGAGGCTATCATGGGTCCGATGGGACGTTATGATACAGCGAACGTTGAGGCTCTCGGCAGACTTAACTGGTCCACATCTGAGTACGAAAAGATCAGCGACCAGATGAGCAAACTGAAGGAAGTTCCGATCATACCGGCTTCCTACGCGGTGACCCGTAACGTTTACAACGCATTCAGAGCGGTAGTAAACAACCAGAAGAACCCCAGATATCAGCTCAGCTCCTACAACAGAGACATCAACTCTGAGATCGTAAGAAAGCTGAAGGATCTCGGTTACTACAATGGCTAATACCTGTCCCTCCCGGTTTCCGGGAGGGGGTATATCCAAAAAAAATAGGAGGAATCAGCTTGTTCGGTAAAGAGAAATCGCAGTATATCGAGGACAACAAGTTCCGGTATACGATGCGTGAAGTCAAGAAGAACGGCAGCGCTTACATACTTGCACTTCCGTACTTCCTTTTGTTCCTGATATTTACGGGCATTCCGGTTGTTATCTCCCTGCCTGTGGGCTTCACGAACTTCAACATGGTTCAGTTCCCGCAGTGGGTAGGACTCAGCAACTTCTACACCCTGTTCCTTCAGGACGACGTTTTCCTTATTGCGATCCAGAATACGCTTGT
>JBJFGA010000308.1:0-7978 GCA_051892275.1 Oscillospiraceae bacterium
GGCATAGTATTTATTGTTCACTCCCCATGATTTAATGGTTATATCCTTGCTTTCTGTTTCTGCATTGAGATATGGGAGATTAGGATTATCATAGGTTGGACCGTCCACGATCAACTTTATTCGCTTTTTGTTAGTGGTACTGTTCTGCGACCAGCTTGTGCCAAACGTCCATGTGTACCAGCTTAATTCCTGAACCGCATCAGTAGACACATAACCAGAAATACGGCTCTGCACCGAGGACATTGAGTAAATATTCTGCCATGACGGGCGTGTATCTGAAACCTTCGGGTCAGGCGGCGTTATTTCTTCGACCTTTGATATATATGCGCTGATGGTGAGCGTTTCGCAGGCATTTCCGTCCTCGTCAAGCAGAACGAGGTCGTCATTACTGCTTTTGAGAGTAATTGTAACTGCCTGCGCCTTTGTTGGAGTATGCCACTCAAACCAGCCCATAGCTTCCTCGTCAGCGGGGCAGGTTATATTAACCGTTCCGCTTTTAATTGAGCGTCCGCTGGAATTCTTTACAGAGTAGGTGATTTTTCCGGAATAAGCACCGCCGAGATTTATCTCATCACCGTTCTTGTACTTTCCAAGCAGCTTATACGGAGTGATGCCATACGGGTATTCGCCGTCCTCATTAGGTACATATCTGGGATTATCAACGAACACCTGAACCTTATCGTCCTCGGCATAGTGGGAGATTTCCAAATCATCAGACGGGTATGCGTAATAAAAAGTGGGCGGACCCATTGAGTTGTAGCTCATCTTCACGATTTCGGGTTCGTCTTTCAGTACCTCGCTTATTCGGGGCGTTTCATCGCTGCTGTCTTTTATAGAGAACACGGACGTTCCGACAAAAGGATAATCGCCTATATTCTTCACGGTAAATGATGTGTAAACATCGGTGTTCGTGTGATACTCGGCTGCCGCTTCGCCTTCCGGGAGTTCATCGCCGGACGAATCACCGGTGAGGACGCCTATTCCCATACAGCGGATTATGCAGGTGTCGCTGTTGTAGTTCACGTTGCTGTTATAGTAGTCGCTGGTGGTCGGGGCATAGATCGGTATCCCGAGGTCGCGGTTTTCGAGGAAAGCTGAACGGGGCAAGTTCGAGTGCGTCAAAGGACCGAGCAGCGCACGGAGATTGTTTGTGCTGTTCCATGTGGACGAAAAATAGTTTTTCATGTACTTATTCAGCAGTCCGCACTCGGTAGCAGACATAGCCCAATTCTGACCATTGTAGCGAAAATATGCGACAGGCTCAAATGCTATTTTGTACTTGCCGGCGACAATATCATCATATTGCAGTCCGCTGCCCATAAGGTCGCATAGATTTTTCAGAAAGTTTTCCTCGCTCAGCAGGGCTTTGATTTCTTCAAGGTGAGAACTGTTACTCGTTGAGATAATGTCAATGCTGGAGAGAGCAGACACATATTGAGAGGTATATCCTCCGATTTGCGATCTGCTTAATACAGAATTGTTATATTTCGACTTATCTGATTCGTCTATGCTGTTATATGTTCCACTAACATAACTTAACCATGAGGTCTTGGAAATTAGTTCAGAGCCATCAGCAAAAAAGCTTATATCTGAAACAGCCGCAATATTAGCATCGCCTGTAATGTCAATTGTATTGAAAACCTTACTGTTGGTTTCGGCATTATATATCGTTACCCTTACCCCCTCAGTATCATACAGTTTGGTGCCGCTGTCTGTGTAAACACCCCAGTAGTTATTATCCGTACCACTTGAAAATCCGGTTCCGTCATCATTTCCAAGATTGATGTCGGCAAATGCAGTTGTTGTTATAAACGATAACAGCATGACCAACGCTGTAATTCTTGAGCATAATTTCTTGAATTTCATTGGAAACCTCCTTCCAAAAAGAAAGGTGCGACACAATGCCGCACCAAAGCATATTAAATTTAATGAAGCACCTGTTTACCAGAACCTATCTCACCGTAGTTGTCGGGGAATTCCTGCAAATTTGCATTTCCATCGTTTCCTTTTATCCAGCCGAACAAGCTATCAAAAATATACTCTTGACCGGTGCTGTCTACATAAACTTGGTTTTCAGTAGGGTTAGCCGGAAAACCGTCTTTGTCAGTTTCGATTTCCTCCGGTTCGGTCTGAGCAGGCTTTGTTGTGGTCGCTGCCTTTGTGGTGTACTGCGGTTCTGCCGTTACCTTTGGCAGATCTGTGCGTACTGTCTGAGCCGGGGACGTGACTGCCGGTTTATCTGTGGATATTGTCACCGCAGGCTTTGGAGCAGCGGTCTCAGGCTTGGCTGCTGCCGGCTTGCTGTCTGGGCTTGACTTATCTACCGAATATGTATCTTCTGCCGTTTCGGTTGTATCAGGAAGCATTTCCGGTTCGGCGCTTTCGCTGCCAGATACCGTGTCGCTGTTCACCGTAGTTTCATCGGGATCATGACGAATATCCACGTTATAGCCGCTGTCCGTGACCTGAACTGTTCCGCCGATAAGGCTGTAATCTATCTCCGGCTTTTTATCTGTGCAGCCGGTCAGTCCTGCAAGTGCTGCCGCGATAATAAGAGCTTCAATTGTTGATTTGATGATCAGTTTCATATTCTGTACCTCCTTGTCTTAATATGCTTCTTCCCTAAGTATATTTTACCATAAAAGATAGTATTTGTCAATTAGTTAGTCAGTAAAACTATTCACAAACCTGTGATTTCAGATTTGTGAGTTTTGACCAACATGGAATAAACCTGCTTAGTTCACTGGTGCGACCCGGGGTCGCACTTATGGATTTACATCTCCGCCGTATTTTCCTTGTCCTGAATTTTCAGCAGCAGTTCGTTAAGCTGCTCTCTGCTTAAATCGCCCCGGCCAAAAATCTTTTTTGCCGCAGCGGATAAGGACGCTTCGCTGTTCTGCTGATTGTAAGCTAGTATTTTCATAGCCGAGCCGAGCAGCCCCATGATGTTCCTATGAACGTGGTATTCAGCATTGTCGATGAGATCCTGTGCGTACTCATTGCCAGCCTGCGCGGAGAGCGACAGATATTTCATTGCAAGCTTGCGGTTTTTCACCTCGGGTTCAAACAAATAAATCGCTCCCAGCGTGTAGTTGACCAGCGGGTCACTGCCGCATTCTTTCAAAAGCTCAATGCCCTTTGTTACGTCTTTGGCGACATGATCACCCTTTGCATACAGCCTTCCGAGATAGCATTTCGCAGTATCATTACTTTCGGCGGCATATGAGATGAGTTTCAGCCCCTCGTCAATATCCTGCGGGACCTCATCGCCCTCAACAAGCATTCTGCCGTACATATACATAGCATGGACGTTTTTCAGCATGACCGCCTTTTTGAGATACTCTGCGGCGGTGAGCTTATCGCTGGTGCAGCCGATACCCTTATAGGTCATGTAACCCAGCTTATAGAACAGGTTGTCATCGGAGCTGCCTTTACTGCTCAAAGCAATAAATCCATTGTAGGCGTGCTTGAAATACTGTTCCGCTTTCACTGCGTCCACATGAGTACCATTACCCAGCTTCAGCATTTGCGCAGTTTCATAGCAGGCATAAGCATTACCTTTGTCTGCGGACTTGGAATACCACTCGAACGCCTTGTTAAAATCCTGTTCAATGCCGCTGCCGTATTTGTACATTCCGGCAAGAGAAAACTGTGCGAACTCGTTTCCAGCGTCGGCTGCTCTCTCGAACCACGCAAAAGCATGCTCAAAGCTCTGCTCCGTTCCGTATCCTCGTTCATACATTTTGGCGATACAGTACTGGAGATACGCCTGCATTCTCCCGCCGTTTGTTTCAAGACGAATGAATCCATCAAGCGCAGCCTTAAAGTAAAAATCAGCCTTGCTGGTGTTCTCAGCACCCAGAAGCCCCCGGTGGTACATCAGACCTACATCGTGCATCGCAAGCACGTTTCCTCGCTTTGCTTCTGCGCAAAAAAGCGGGAGTGCCTTTTGAGGGTCGTTTTCCTCATACAGTATTTGCCGGGCTTCCTTGTATGCTTTCGACCAGCGCATGCGAATGGCGGTCGATTCGGTGTTTGTAGGTTCATCTGGCACATCTGTATTTGGCGGTTCTGGAAATACCCCTGTGTCCAGAACGTCAGACAGCTTCTTTGTTCCGGCTTCCTTCTCCCGCTTGACTATTCTGAGTATCGCATTGCCGACAGACGCTTCAATATCGTCCTTTATTTTCCCCATGTATGACGCCATTTGCAGTTTTCCGTAATTGCTGTCGCTGCTGTGGAGCATTTCATTATACAGCCGCCTGCAATCGCATATATCATCAAACAGCCTGCGGTATTCCGGGACGTTATCAATAATGAAATGCGTAAGTTTGTTCAGCTCTGCCTTGATCTCCGGCGGCATGAACTTGTAAGTGATACGCCCTGTCTGCGGGATTTTACAGTATATGCTGTCAAGTGCCGCAGAAACCGTCCGGGCGAAATCACCCGCATGTTGTTCGGAGATGATTTCCCCGGTATTTCGGCTGATACTCTCACGCAGGTCTTTTATCAGCTTGTCCTCGGTGTTATGGAGCTTCACAAATGTGTCGTGGTAGGTGCTTTTTATTACGGCAACCCGTATTTTATTGCAGACCAGCGGGTCCACCTTGTTGATAAAAACCTGCTGGGACTTGTCCCACCACATAACATGAATGTGCGGCTGGTTCTCCTTGAGGTGAACAGCGGCAAGATACTCGATATTCTCGATTTTCATATTCATACAGGCGGCAACCTCGCTCATGTGGTACTTGAGCCATTCCTCCCAATCGGAAAGTGATTTCAGCCCGGCTTCATCTGCGCTGTCCGGCGTGAATGAAAATATGCTGTGGAATATGTTTCGGTTAGGCGTGGAGATTTTTCTAACATAGCTCTGCATTTCGGAGGTGCTGAGATCGTCTGAGAATTTCCCGGCTACGAAACCGAAAAGCCCGTTCGGGGACTCCAGCCGGGCGGCGTGATCTCTTTCTCCCATGTACTGAACCAGCCTTGTCCCGTGGGAGGTCGGCAGGACGTGTATTCGCTCGCCGATGTATCGCACGAAATGAGAATTTCGTGACGCAGAGTATCTGCGCCCGTTTTCTCCGACGTGCTGCTGTTTATAAATTATCTTTGGCATAGGATATTCCTCTAAGTGCGACCCGGGGTCGCACCTTAATAATCACTTGGTCTGCCGAGGTCTGCGTTCAGCCATAAACGGGCTTCGGCAAGATACTCAGCGTCGGATTTCGGTGTTGTCTTGGTTATCGCAGCTGCAAGACGCAGGGCGTTCGCAAGTATTTCCTCGGAGGTGGCGGTATCTATATAAAGCTCTGAAATAACCGAAACTGTTGCCATGAGTGCGGCAGACGAGGAACGTGTCGAAACTGCCTGCATTTTTATCAGCCGTTCAAGAGCGTTGTTGAACTTGTCCAGATAGGGCTTCATCACGACGGGCAGCACCGTTTCTAATTCCTGCCGGATATAGCCGCGTATCTCTGTCTGGTGTGAGAGGTTGGCTTCGGTAGATAAACCGTCATCGACCAGTCTGCGGACAGCCGCACATCTCGATATGCCTTTTAGAGCTGCGTATTTGTCGAGGGCAGCTATCTGTTCCTCTGAAAAGGTGACGGCTCTGCGTTCGTTAATTTTGCTCAAGTAATCACGTCCTTTCGCTTTTTTGCGGTTATCCACAAGTGGATACGTCCGTGTAAAAGGTATCCACCTGCAGCGCCTTTGGCGCTGCGATGTTCAGTAGAGTGCGTAGTCACTCTATTCCTGCCGTATAGACATACGGGGGTGCGCCTGCCGGGTGATTGCCGAAAAAGAGATGTTTCCGAGGTGCGACCCCGGGTCGCACCTACGGTTCAAGCTCCAGGTCGTCCTCATCTTCTGCGGGGGGAGTTTCTGATTCACGTCCCGGAGGCGGGGTGGAGTAATGTGTGGACGCCGGGTTCATGAATTCCGCAGCGGATAGTCCGTACTGTTCCTGACCGCGGAAAAGCTGCAGATCCATATTCCAGTCCTTTCCGTGCAGCGGATAGCAGACTCTCACATTAAGGTTACGTCCGGGGAAATCCTGCCGGAGCTTCTCGCTGGAAGATCTCACACCATTTCTGCCGCCGTCATCGTTATCAAAAGAAAACCACACGGTTGAGATTTCCGTGTGGTTTGCAAGGTATCTGTGAATGCTGTCATAGTTTCCGCAGCCGTTCACGCTGAGCCGGTGGTCTGCTGTCCAATCCCTGCCGAGCAGCTTTGAAAAGGTAGCGTGTGACATAGCGTCTATCGGGCTTTCAAACAGCCGGAGAACGCTGCTCCTGCCCGTCATGACGAAGGTGTACCGCTTATCTCCGCCAGGCGCTTCCCCCCGGAACTGCTGCGGTGTAGTTCCCCGGAGATCGCAGGAGCGTATCACGCCCTGTTCGTCCCGCCCGAAAAACAGACAGTTGTGGCGGGTGCTGTCCTCGGCGATCAGCTTTTGCTGTATCATCGTCGTTACGATCTCCGGGTCTATCCCTCTTGTTTTAATGAGGTAAGCCATTACCCGGCGCGGCTGAATGTTATGCGGCGGAACAGCACATATTTTTTCTTTCGGTAATTCATTTGGCTGCGGGAGCCGGCGGTGCGGTATCTTCTCCGAAACTCCGTTCACCACATACCTTGAAAGGAAATCCAGAGCCTGCGCTTTAGTACAGCTAAGTTTGTCCATAACAAGGTCTATGGGAAAACCCGTTTTCCCGTCCGAAAATCTGTACCAGTTGTTTCCCTCGCGGTATATGCACAAGCCCTGTTCACCCTTTATCTTCCATGATTTTTTGTCGCACTCTTTCTCGTTTATCTCCATTCCGAGAGCGATCGCGACATCAATGCATGGGGCATTGGTGAGCTTGTAATAATCGTCTGGGGAATATTTATACTGCGGCATTTCTGTTCCTTTCTAGTCATCGGTGTGGTCCCGGGTCGCACTAACTGCACAGCCAGATACAACAACAGCCCTTCTGAAAGTACAGAGGGGCTGTGGGCTGTTCAATTATTCGCTGTCTTTCGCTTGGAAAGTATCAAGCCGCAGTTCCCGCTTGAATTCTTCCTCGCTGGGAATGTAGGTCATGTACTTTGAAGCAAATATCTGTGTGTTGTCCTCGGAGAGTGTATATTTTACGATAGAATCGCTCTTGTCAGCACAAAGGACAATGCCTATCGGGGGATTATCGCCCTCGTTCATAAGCTCCCTTGTGTAGTAGTTCACATACATCTGCATTTGCCCGAGGTCTTGGTGAGTAAGGTCACCGAGCTTTAAGTCAATGAGTACAAAGCATTTCAGAATGTAATTGTAGAACACCAGATCAATAAAGAACTGCCTGCCGTCAAAGGATATTTTCTGCTGCCTTGCCACGAAACTGAAACCTCTGCCCAGCTCAAGGAGGAATTTTTGCAGATGGTCTATCAATGCCTGCTCCAGATCCTTTTCATAGAAATGCGGGTTCGCAGGCAGGTCGAGGAATTCCAGCACATAAGGGTCGCGGATTATCTTCTCATATTCCGGCGCAGGTTCAGTGGTTTTGATTTCAGCTTCAACAGCCGCTTTGTTCTTGCTGGAGAGCAGCCGTTCATAGAACAGCGTGTTTATCTGCCGTTCAAGCTGGCGGACGCTCCAGCCGGATTTTGCACATTCTTCGGTGTACCATGCCCGGCGTTCATTATCCGAAATACGCATAAGTACGCGATAATGGGACCAGCTCAATTCGCTACACAGTGTGTAGCGTTTTGGATATGCGAGATAGAACTGACGCATATTTCGCAAATTTGCAACTGTAAAGCCCTTGCCGAATTCGGCGGTCAGCTTTTCTGAAAGGAATTTCAGCAGTCCTGTGCCATATTCGGCTCTGTCGTTTTCACCGCAGGCAATGTAGATCTGTTCGCCTATCTCCCAATAAGCCTGTACCATTGCTGAGTTAACACCAGTATATATTTTGCTTTGAGCCGAAATAACGCTTTTGCG
>JBJFGA010000309.1:0-7967 GCA_051892275.1 Oscillospiraceae bacterium
GCTCAAGGGCAACCTCGGCGACCCGATGATAAAAATACTCATCGTGGCGCTGCTTATCAACGTTGTGCTGGCTATTCTCGGCGGCGTCGGCGTTATCAAGGAGGGTGCTCCCGAGTGGTACGAGCCTATCGGCATTTTCATTGCGATAGCGCTTGCAACGCTGGTTTCCACGTTCTCGGAGTACAGAAACGAGAACGCATTCCAGAAGCTGCAGGAGGAAGCCTCCCGCATCATGTGCAAGGTTTACCGCAACGGCGTTATCGCAGAGGTAGCAATAAACGATATCGTTGTGGGCGACGCGATACTGCTCCAGGCGGGCGATAAGATACCGGCTGACGGTATCCTTATCGACGGCGACCTCAAGGTTGACCAGTCGGTGCTTAACGGCGAGAGCCGCGAGGCTAAGAAGATAGCAGTCCCCGAGGGCTGGACTGACACCGACGAGAACCTCAACTTCGACAACGAGCACAAGGTTTTCAGAGGAAGCGTGGTTTGCTCCGGCAATGCGGTTATGGAAGTCACCGTAGTCGGCGACAAGTCTGTCTACGGCAAGATCGCAAGCGAGCTTCAGACCGAGGACGACCGTGAAACTCCGCTGAAGGTAAAGCTGGGCAAGCTGGCTGGCGGCATAAGCAAGTTCGGCTACATCGGCGGTATCGCTATCGCGATCGCAATGCTGGTCAAGACTATTCTGTTCGACACCGGCTTCGATCCTATGCTGTTCCTTGCTCCTGACGGAGTTTTTGCGTGGGTAAAGCTGGTTGAAGCTATCATCAACTCCGTAATGCTGGCGGTAATCATTATCGTTATGGCGGTGCCGGAGGGTCTGCCGCTGATGATAGCGATAGTTTCAGCCCAGAACATGGGCAAGATGCTCAAGGACAACGTACTTGTAAGAAAGGTAGCCGGTATCGAGACCGCGGGTTCGCTCAATATCCTGTTCTCGGATAAGACCGGAACTATCACCAAGGGCAAGCTGGAGGCTGTCACTTTCATAGACGGCGGTCTGAACGAATCCAAGACCTACGCCGAGGTAGGCGGCAAGCTGAAGGACATTCTGTCCCTGTCGATACACAAGAACACCCTGTCGGTGGTTTCCGGCGAGGGCAAGGATATGAAGGTCATCGGCGGAAACGCTACCGAGCGCGCTATCCTCGGCTTCGCAGCCGGGGAAACATGCTCCGCGAACGTCACCGCGGTGGGCAATATCCCGTTCAATTCCACCAACAAGTACTCCGCAACGCAGGTCAAGGGTGACTACGACCTCACCCTCATCAAGGGCGCACCGGAGAAGATACTCCAGCGGTGCAGCCATTACTGGGGAACTGACGGCGAGAAGAAGCCGTTCAGCATGACCGAACTCAACAAGCAGATAGACGAGCTGGCAAACCGCGCTATCCGCGTGCTTGCCATCGCCACCAGTGAGGACGCTCTCGGCGAGGAATCGCTGCCGGAGGGCAACAACTGGACGCTGGTCGGCGTTGTTGGTATCCGTGACGAGGTTCGTCCCGAGTCTGTGACTGCTATCGCAGAGGTAAAGGGCGCGGGCGTACAGGTAGTAATGATAACCGGCGACCGCAAGGAGACCGCAGTGGCTATCGCAAAGGAAGCAGGGCTTCTCGAGAAGGACACAGACATCGTGCTGACCTCCGACGAGCTGGCGCAGCTTTCCGACGAGGAGATAAAGCAGAAGCTGCCGAACATCAGGGTCATCGCAAGAGCGCTGCCCAGCGACAAGAGCCGTCTGGTGCGGCTTGCGCAGGAGTTTGACCTCGTTGCAGGCATGACCGGCGACGGCGTGAACGACTCCCCGGCGCTGAAAAAGGCGGACGTTGGCTTCGCAATGGGCGGCGGTACAGAGGTCGCAAAGGAAGCGTCCGACATCGTTATCCTGGACGACAACTTCAACTCCATCGACCGCGCGATACTGTACGGACGTACTATCTTCAACTCCATCAGAAAGTTCATCGTATTCCAGCTGACTATCAACGTTTCTGCGGTGCTTATCAGCTTTATCTGCCCGCTTATCGGACTTTCCAACCCGCTGTCGGTTATCCAGATACTGTGGGTAAACCTCGTAATGGACACCCTTGCGGCGCTGGCATTCGGCGGCGAGCCGGCTCTCAGCCGTTATATGCACGAGAAGCCCAAGCGCAGAACCGAGCCGATAATCAGCAGGAACATGATGTCACAGATAGTTACCGGCGCGGCGTGGACGTTCATTCTGTCCATCGCTATGCTGATACTCGGTACCTTTGACGCAGGCACACAGCCCGGCGTAAGCTTCCTCGAAAGCTGGGGCATTGTCCGTGAGAGCGCTGTTGAGGGCGAGGCTCACGCATATCTGCACACCGCTTACTTTGCGTTCTTCATCTTTATTGCTGTATTCAACGCATTCAACGCGAGAACCGACAAGTGCAACCTGTTCGACAATATCACCAGGAACAAGGGCTTCCTGATGGTATTCGGAATTATCGCCGTTGTCCAGATAATCATGACCTACCTCGGCGGCGCGATACTGAGCGGATACGGTCTTATGCAGGAGTGGCTGATGGTGCTTGTAATGGCGATATCCATTATCCCGGTAGACCTTATAAGAAAGGCTATCGCGAACGCAGCAGCTAAGAAATAACTATGAAGGGAGCGCCGGAAAAGCTCCGGCGTTCCTATCCGGTTTGAACTTCACCCCGACACGGGGCGGTAATTTATTTATGAGGAGGAAAAGAAAATGGCAGTAAATCTTTCAAAGGGTCAGCGCGTAAGCCTTGACAAATCCGTTACAATGGCAAGAATAGGTCTTGGCTGGGACACCAACAAGTACGACGGCGGTCAGGATTTCGACCTTGACGCATGTGTGTTCCTGCTTGGCGCGAACGGAAAGGTTCTCCGTGACGAGGACTTCGTATTCTATAACAATCTGAACGGCAGAAACGGCGCTGTGGTACACACCGGCGACAACCGCACCGGCGAGGGCGAGGGCGACGACGAGGCTATCATCATAGATTTCACAAAGATACCCCCGGAGATAGAGAAGATCGCGGTGACTGTCACAATTTTCGACGCAGAATCAAAGCGCCAGAACTTCGGTCAGGTTTCCAACGCTTATGTAAGAGTTGTGAAGATAGACAACCCCGATGATGTGAACGGCGAGGAAGTGATCCACTTCGACCTGATGGAGGAGTTCTCCATTGAAACTGCGCTGGTAGTATGCGAGATATACCGCTACAACGGCGACTGGAAGTTCAGCGCTGTCGCTGCGGGCTATCAGGGCGGTCTGGAAGCGCTCTGCCGCTCCTATGGCGTAAACGTGTAATCAAGAACAAAAACCAAGGGAGGCGGCAGCGTGGCTGAATCACTCAATGATATCATAGCAAGGACCCCGACCGGGGGTGTCGCTGCGCTTCCTGCGGGTGAGTTTGAGGGTCCGGTCCGTATCGACCGGGCAATGACCCTCCGTGGGAGCAACACCACCGTTTGGGCGAAGCACGGCAGCGTTATTGAGATAACCTCGCCCGGAGTATCGATAGAGGGGCTGCGGGTGGAGATAACCGAGGGCGCGCTGACTGAAACGGCGATCTCGGCAAGCTGTGCGGCTGCGGCAAGGAACGTTGAGGTACTTGGCACGGTGAGCGGCTTCGGCACAGAGGACGGCGAGTCCGAGATACCCCGCACACTGTCGCTGGGGGAGCTTTCCGCGGACGAGGACAACACATTCCGCATGACGGTGGATATCCCGGCGGCGGCAAGGCTGGTCTGCCCGGTGTCCGGGGTGAAGTTTCAGCCGGAGAATGTTCCGGCTGGGCGCAGCGAGGTGACGCTGACCGTCACCGGAAGCGGCTCTCCGGCGCTGATATACACCGAGGTGCTGCTTGAATCGCAGTTCCGGCGGCGTATCTACCTTACCGGGCGGTTCTCGGTGAATGCTCCGGCGGTACATGACAGGGTGATATTTGAAGCGGGGCAGGTCGAAAGAAAGCAGCCCGCGCAGCCGTTCGAGCCGGTTCAGCCGGAGCAGGCTGTCCCCATGGCACAGCAGGCGTTTTCAATCCCCATGAGCGTTACAACAGCGAGAAGTACGCCCACAGACGTTATCTCTAATGTTGGCGCAGCGCCGCTGCCAGATGACGAGCTGATACACCTGAAAAAGGGACAGCGCGTCCCGCTGAGGCAGTACACGGACGCACTGCTGGAGATAGGGCTTTCCGGTATCAAAAAGGGCGACGTGGACATCGACCCGTATATCTTCATGCTGGACGAGAACGAGCGTTCTCTCGGAGACGGCGGTTTTGTGTTCTTCGGGAACACTGCTTCGCCGGACGGCGCGGTGCGGTATTACCCGGACGACGGTCATGTCAGCGTAAAGCTTAGCGCAGTCGATGATAATGTTAAGCGGATAGCGGTGGTTTTCTCGGTGTATTCCGGGGACAGCCGCAGGAATTTCTCGCTGGTCAGCGAGCCGCGAATGTCCATCTACGCGCAGGGCAGGGAACGCATAAGGTTCGACCTTGACGGGCTTTCCGGCGAGGTGACGGTGGTCGCGGCGGAATTCTACATATACAAGGGCGAATGGCGCATTTCCGCAGTAGGCTCCGGCTACCGGGACGGTCTGGCGAAGCTCTGCAACCGCTACGGCATTGAGGTAAGCGGATAATTTGAATTGGAAGGAATGTCAGGACAGTATGGCTTCATTTACAAGATATATCGGCTATGACAATGCTGATGTTTTCAAGAATATGCTTATAGGGAGCTATGCTGCGGCGAAGAAGAACGGACTGTTCTTCGAGGGGAAGCTCCCCATGGCTACCACCACCGAGATAAGCACTGCGGCGGGTTACGCGGCGGGGGATTTCAACGACGCGCAGTCGGTAAAAGCGGGAGTGCAGTCGTGGCTCAGTTCAAATCGGCTGCCTTACAGCGCCGACGCGATAACACCGGGGCTGCTTGAAGCGATAGCACAATGCGGCGCGAACGGCAAGAACACCTACTACGTTATCCTCGCGTGGCTTATAAAGTACCTGTCCATACGCCCGGAGTCGCTGGTCTACATCGGCACGGGAACGCTGCGGGAGCTGTTCTTCCTGTATATCATGAGCCTTGCCGGGGTGAAGATAATATACGTTTCCTACGGCATGGACAATGACTTTGAGAAGTTCCCGCACAAGGAAGCGGTGCAGACGGTAGGCGGCGCAATGAGCGGCATGGTGCAGATAGATTTCGCGCACATCGACCTGTCTAAGGCGGCGCAGATGTCTGAAATGCGCTCGGCGGCGCAGCAGGTGGACGGACTGGTACAGCGGCTTAACACCACGGCGGCGGGTATCTTCGAGGACTTCATGGTAGACCGCCGCACAAGGGTGGTAAAAAACGGCGGCGTGTTCAGGGAGGACGGGGTCATTCCGGTGTACTTCGCGGCGCTCATCGGCTATGATGAGGAAGCGGTGTACAACAACATGCTGCTTAAATTCAAGGAAGGCTTTGCAGGAAGCAAGAAGCAGCTTATATTCATAGAGAAGCCGCTGGGCAATCCAACCGCCGATGAAATCAAGCTGCTCGGCAGCGTTACCCGCAGCAGCACCAACGACATGATAGACGAGCTTGCGCTGCTGATAAAGCTGAACGGCGACCCGATACGCACGGCGCTTGCACAGACGGAGCTTAGAAAGCTGCTCAACCAGCTTTACACCGGCAACCAGACGGTGGTGTACAACTATGCCAGCAAGTTCATTTCCTGGCTGTACCGCTGCACCCAGGCGAGGAAGTATTCCGTGCAGTACGAGGATATCCCGGTGATACTGTACTACGGCGATATCTCCCAGTCGGAGCTGTATTTCCTGCAATTCATGTCCCGAAGCGGGTTTGACGTTATCTACATCACCCCGAACAAGCAGCTTCTGGATTTAGCAGTGGACAAAAACCTCGACAACCGCATGCAGATATTCCAGCTTCCCCAGAGCAGGGAGAGCGGCAGCTACCCCAACAAGTCGATTAAGATGAAGGTGGCAACAGTCGCGTATTCCGCCGAGCGGGAGCTTGACACCATGATGTATAACGGCGACGTGGGCATATTCCGGGACTTCCAGTTCCCGAACAGCCAGTCGGTCACGCTGAAAACCACGCTGGAGGAGATAGGCATTCTGTGGAAGCAGGAAGCGCGGTTCCGGCAGGGGTTTTCGACCGCGGGTAATCTCGTCACCGTTCCGAACGTCTTTGCGAAGATAAGCGGCGTGAAGGACGGAAACGTCACCGCCTACTGGGACGAGATACGCGACCGGCTCACGCCGGAAACGATACTGATGGTGAAGGACGACAAGCCGCCGCAGTCCGGCACAATGGACTTATCGGCGTACCGGGGCTTCTACCGCAACGGAAAGATCGACGCCGAGCGGCTGAAATCCTCCACGCTGAACCGTTACAGCTACCTGCCCGACAGGATACAGGATATGCTTTTCTTCAAGCTTCAGGAAGCGGTGGACAGCGGCTTTATAAAGCTGTCCGGGGACGACCTGATATGCAGCATAATGCACTATGGACTGAACCTGGACAAGGAATTAATGAAGCTGCTTCAGAGCTTCGATTTCACAAAGCAGATACCCAAGCTGATATGGATAGACCCGGTGGAGCAGACCTTCACGCTGGAGGAATGTATCCAGCTGGTATTGTGCAACCTTATCGGCTTTGATATACTGGTTTACACCCCGACGGGGTACAAGAACCTGGAAACGTTCGTTTCGGCGGACGCATTCGAGGAGCATACGCTCAACGAATTTCTGTACAACATGGAGGTGCCGAAGTTTAAAGTACCCTCCGAAACCAAGAACAGCGGACTGTTCGGCAAGCTGTTCAGGAAAGGATAAATATTATGGGATTACAGTTTACACCCGGCTCACAGGTACAGCCCGCTGCTGCTCCCGAGGCAGCTCCGGCACAGGCATTCACCACCGCAAAGACCCCCGAGGACGTTGCGCTTGACATGAAGATCGAGGAAGCAAAGAACTTCAACATCGTTGTCAAGACCGACGAGATCAAGCAGGAGCTTGCTTCCAGTGCGGACATTGACCGCCTTGTAAGCACCATCAACCTCAACGACGCGAACACCATCGTTAAGTTCGGCGCAGAGGCTGCGGAGGAGATCTCCAAGGCTTCCGACCAGGTGCTGAACTCCATGACTATCGACCAGGTCAACGATACCGGCGTTATGCTCAAGGAACTCGGCAAGATCATGGAGAAGTTCGATATTGAGGAGATAAAGGACGAAAAGCCCGGTCTGTTCGGCAATCTCAAGAAGAAGCTGGAGAAGATCATCGGAAAGTACGAGACCATGGGCGGCGAGGTTGACAAGATCTACGTTCAGCTGAAGCAGTACGAGAACGAGATCGCCGCAGCAAATACAAAGCTGGACGCTATGTATGACGCGAACCTCGGCTATTATCAGGAGCTGGTGAAGTACATCATGGCGGGCGAGCAGGCTGTCAAGGAGCTTGACCAGTTTATCGTGGAATACACCAATAAGGTGAACGCAAACCCGGACGATGGCACTATCCGCATGGATCTGTCCAACCTCACCCAGATGAGAGAGATACTCGACCAGCGGGTAATGGATCTGAAGGTGGCTGAAAACGTTGCACTCCAGACCGTTCCTATGCTGAAGACCATGGAGTACTCCAACCTCAATCTGGTGAGAAAGATAAACTCCGCGTTCATCATCACCATGCCGGTATTCAAGCAGGCTCTGGCGCAGGCTATCATGCTGAAGCGCCAGAAGATAATCGCTGACTCCATGCAGGCTCTTGACGAAAAGACCAACGAAATGCTGAAGAAGAACGCCCAGAACACCGTTGCGCAGAGCAAGGCTATCGCAGCCATGTCCTCCGGCTCTTCCATCAAGGTGGAAACTCTTCAGGAAACATGGACCACTATCGTCAACGGTATCGACGAGGTACAGCAGATACAGGCAAACGCAAGAGAGA
>JBJFGA010000310.1:0-2048 GCA_051892275.1 Oscillospiraceae bacterium
ATATGTCTATTTTACCACAAAATAATTAACTTTTCAAGTGTTTTTTGTAACATTTTTTTATTTTTTATAAAAAATTATGGCTGATGTCGCACAGACAGCGTCACGAAAAAAACTGCACGCTATCCGGCTTAAGATAGTCAATAAAATGACAAACCTAAAACCGGGTCAGAGTACCTGACCCGGTAAATGATTATATGTGCTTCCGGCGGGAATTATGCCCGCTTTCTGTATAGTCCGAGGAAATTCTTGTCGCCGTCAAACAACTTCAGTACATATCCGTCGATATTGAGGTAGTATTCCTTACCGTCCAGCACATTGACTGCGGTCGTGGGGAAATATGGGAATTTCGCGGAGGTCACCTTGCTGTCGAGGTCGTACCGTATTCCGCCGTATGTGAGCCAGCCTTTTGTGATCACCAGCTTCGGAGGCTCGGGAGGCTCGGTTTCATCGGCTTCGGCTTCTTGGCTTATAATAGCTTCCTCTGTGTAGAGCAATTCCTCTGTTTCTTCCCATGCTTCCATAGTATATTCCGGTTCTGACCATTCCGGCTCGTCGGAGGTGGAGTCGTCGTAAGAAACCTCGCTGGTATCGGCGGGAACGGACTCAGCGACTTCCTCGACCTCAATGATGCTTGTCATTTCGTCCGCTTCGGAAGCGCCGGCGCTGTTATCGGTCTGGGATTTGTCCGCGTGGTCACCTGCGTCAGCCGAAGCGTCGTCGGCGTCTGCGGGCGCTTTATCGGTGATGGCGTCCGGCTCTGTTACACCGGTGTCGGGTAATGCGTTATCGTCTGGGATGTATTCCTCGAACGTGCCCGGTTCGGTGTATTCAGGCGCGGCAGGCTTTCCCGTGTCCGTGGGAACGGTGGAGGATATCACCGGCGCGGTGGTGGACACAACTGGTGTGCTGGTGTCGGTGCCGTTGCTTTCGGCTGTGGTGTCAGTAATGGTCACTGAACCGTTGCCGGCGTCCTCAGCTGCGGCTTCTGCGTCCTCAAGTACATCGTCAGCCGCAACCGGGAGCGAGTCAGCAATGTCGAAGCGGTTTTCCGCGTTCCCTGCGACCTCGTTCATCACTGCGGTGGAGCTTTCGTTTACCATGGTATCGGCGGACTGTAACCGAGGCAGCAGCGTCATTGCCGAAATTGTGACCACCGCGCACGCCGCGGCAGTACCGCATATCGCTGCTATCTGCCTGAACGGAAGCGGTTTCCTGTGTGGCGAGGTTTCCTCTGTGTGCTGTTCGTGGACTTCTGCGGGGTGTTCTGCTTCTTCTGCTATTTTCGCGAGCACCGCAGCTTTCATGCGGTCCATTGCTTCTCTGTCCGGGGAAACGCTCTCCGCTGACTTTTTGTATTCGTCCTTGAAGTTCATCAGAAATCCACCTCCCCTGTACATTCTGCATAATCCCGCAGCAGCGGCTTCAACAGCTTTCTCGCCCTGCTTAGCTGGGACTTTACGGTGGACTCACCGATACCAGTTGCGCTGCATATCTGCGCGATAGACATGTCCTCGTAATAAAACAGGTGTATCACCGTTCGGTATTTCTCGGGCAGCCGCATGACAGCGTTCATCACTGCGCTGCGGCGCTCGGCTTTTTCGTAGCTTTCCTCGCAGTCGGAATAGCCCGGCTCATTGTAAGAATTGTCCGAGTCGCTTAGATTGTCGAGGATATCCCCGCTGGCACGGTGTCTGTTCCATGCCGAGCCTGCGGCGGTATTGGCGCAGTTGACTGCGCACCGTATAAGCCACGCTTTACGGTGTTCCTCGCTTTGATAGGTCATGCCGGCGCGGAAGTACCGCAGGAACACGTCCTGGGTGACGTCCTCGGCGTCGCTGCGGTTGGCGAGCCGGGTAAAGGCTATTCTGTACACCATAGGCATATAGAACTCCATTACCTGCTCGAAATCCTCCGCCGCGCAGAGCGATTTTATGTCCATATTATAACTCCGTCGGAATACGGAAATCTTTCAGGCTGCCGATAAGCCGCCATCTGCGGCGCTGCCATGAACAGGCGTCTTTCGGCAAGCTGTATCTCCGTATGAATTC
>JBJFGA010000311.1:0-7881 GCA_051892275.1 Oscillospiraceae bacterium
TCACCTACGACGACACCAAGGACAACAACAGCATTTCCTTCAAGGACGTGCGGGAGGACGTGGCACAGCCCTCCTTCCCCACCGAAAAGCTGCTCTCCAACGCGGAGAACACCGGCAGCTGCTACGTTGTACCCAAGGTCGTTGAATAACAAGGAGGTAATTTATGGACATCACGCGTGCTAAGCTCCGTGACCTGCGCAGGGCGCTTGACAGCAAGGAAATAAGCGCCGCAGAGCTTTGCGGGGAATACTTTAAGAATATAGAAGCCGGCGACGGAAAGCTCCAGTCCTACATCACCGTAACGAAGGACAAGGCTATGGAAATGGCGGCAAACGCCCAGAAGCGCATTGACTCTGGCGATGTTTCCCCGCTGACCGGCATTCCTCTTGCAATAAAGGACAATATCTGCATTGACGGTATCAAGACCACCTGTGCAAGCAAAATTCTGGAGAATTTCATTCCGCCGTACAATGCTACGGTCATTGAGAAGCTGAATTCCGAGGGCTATGTGCTGCTCGGCAAGACCAGCATGGACGAGTTCGCAATGGGCGGCTCCACCCAGACCTCGGCGTTCGCTAAGACCAAGAACCCCTACGACCTCGAAAGAGTTCCCGGCGGTTCCTCCGGCGGTAGTGCGGCGGCGGTTTCCGCGTCCTTTGCTCCGGCGGCTCTCGGCAGCGACACCGGCGGTTCGATAAGACAGCCGTCCTCTTTCTGCGGCGTTACTGGTATAAAGCCCACCTACGGCAGAGTGTCAAGATACGGTCTTGTGGCGTTCGCAAGCTCCCTTGACCAGATAGGTCCGATATGCTCAGACGCACGAGACTGCGCCATTATGCTGAACGCTATCTGCGCCCACGACCCGCATGACGCTACCAGCGCCCGGGTTGCCGTTCCGGACTTCACCGAGAAGCTGGGGCAGTCCGTCAGCGGAATGAAGATAGCTATGCCCAAGGAGTTCTATTCCGACAATATAGATGATGAGGTTAAGGCTTCCGTCACCGCAGCTGCAAAGGTTCTTGAAGCGCAGGGCGCAAAGCTGGTGAAATGCTCCATTCCCGGGCTGAAGTACGCTATCCCGGCATACTACCTTATCGCCTGCGCCGAAGCAGCCTCCAACCTGTCAAGGTTTGACGGCATAAAGTACGGCTTCCGCGGCGAGGGCAGAACTTTCGAGGAGCTTATCCGCGACAGCCGCAGCAAGGGCTTCGGCGAGGAGGTAAAGCGCCGTATCCTGCTGGGTAACTACGCGCTTTCCAGCGGCTATTATGACGCTTACTACAAGAAGGCTCTTGCGTTAAAGCAGGAGATAATCAAGGAATACAACGATGTGTTTGACATCGCGGACGTTATCCTCACCCCGACAGCGCCTACTACCGCATACAAGATAGGTGCGCAGGACTCCGACCCGGTCAAGATGTACCTTGCGGACATCTGCACAGTTACCGTCAACATCGCTTCCCTGCCGGGAATTTCCACCACCTGCGGCTACACCAAGGACGGGCTTCCTATCGGTATGTCGGTGATAGGCAGACGCTTTGACGAGCAGACTATTTTACAGTGCGCGGACGCATTCGAGCAGACCTTTGCGCCCACCGCGCCGGTTCTTTAAGGAGGTATCGGTATGAGTGCTTATTATCCTACAATGGGTCTGGAGGTTCACGCCGAGCTTCTGACCAAATCAAAGGTGTTCTGCACCTGCTCTGCGGAATTCGGCGGCGAACCGAACTCCCGCTGCTGCCCGGTGTGCAGCGGACTTCCGGGTACTCTCCCGGTGCTTAACCAGCGCGCGGTCGAGTACATCATCAAGGCTGGCTATGTGATGAACTGCGACATTTCCCGCTTCACCAAGTGGGACAGAAAGAACTACTTCTACCCCGACCTTCCAAAGGCTTACCAGATTTCCCAGATGCCGCGCCCGGTATGCCTTTCCGGTCATGTGGACATCAATGTCGGCGGGGAGCAGAAGTCTATCCGTATCAACCGAATTCATCTTGAAGAGGACGCGGGAAAGCTCGTCCACGATGACGTGAACCGCATTTCCCTTGCGGACTACAACCGCTGCGGAATACCGCTTATCGAGATAGTCACCGAGCCGGACTTCCACTCCGCAGACGAGGTCATTGCATTCATGGAGAAGATACGCTTGCTGCTGCAATACGCCGGGATATGCGACTGCAAGATGGAACAAGGCTCTATACGCTGCGATGTGAACATCTCCATCGCGCCTAAGGGCAGCACTGAACTCGGCACAAGAACTGAGCTTAAGAACCTCAACTCTCTGAAAGCAATTGCAAAGGCTATTGAAGTCGAGATAGAGCGGCAGGAGGAGCTTCTGGACAATGGCGAGCGCGTAATTCAGCAGACCCGCCGCTTCAACGAGGCTCTGGGCGAAACCACCGCCATGAGAAGCAAGGAGGACGCCCACGACTACCGCTACTTCCCCGACCCGGATATCCCGCCGATAATCTTCACAGAGGAGGAGCTGGAGGCTATCCGTCAGTCCATTCCGGAGCTGCCGGAGCAGAGAGTTTCGCGGTATGTCGAGCAGTACGGCATCAAGAAGCCGGACGCAGACCTCATCGTCAGCGACAAGAAGATATGCGACTTCTTTGACGAAGCCCTCGGCGAATACGACAACCCGAAAGCTATCGCGAACTATATTACAGGCGAACTGCTGCGCCGCAAGAACCTCGGCGAGGTGGACATGGACGCGCTGAAATTCACCGGCAAGGAATTCGCGCAGCTGGTTGAATATCTCCAGACAGACAAGGTTTCCCAGTCCAACGCAAAGGTTATTCTCGCCGAAATGATACAGAACGGCGGCACACCGAAGTCCATTGCGGACGCAGGCGACCTCTGGATAAAGGAGGACAGCGACCTGCTGGCAAAGACAGTTGACGAGATCATCGCCAACAACCCGAAGGCTGCCGAGCAGTACCGCAGCGGCGACCAGAAGGTATTCGGCTTCTTCATGGGACAGGCGAACAAGGCGCTGAAGGGTCTTGCTTCACCTAAGGCGATTCAGGAGTATATCAAGAAAAAGCTGTCGGAATAACAACACAAAACAGAAACACCGCTCACGATCGTGGGCGGTGCAGCTTCTCGAAAAAACTATCGCGAAGCGAAATGGTTTTCGCTTCCTTTTGACACAAAAGGAAGCGGGGTGTGGGGCAGCGCCCCACCACTCTGCGCGATAGCGCAGTAATACGCGTCAATAGCGCTAAAGGGGTTTGGGTCGGGGGACAAACGGAACGTTTGTCGTTGAAACAAGAGTTTTCCCCCAACATTTTTGATGGCTTCGTGCCATCAAAAATGAAATTTAATCATTTTTGACAGCCTGACCGCTCACAATCGTGGGCGGTGATTTTTTGTATATTATCGCTTATTCATCCGGCGGCGCTTCCAACGTGACAATTATCTCGGGTTCGGAAGATATCTCCGGCTGTTCGGTGGGCTGCGGCAGCTCGATAGGCTGTGTTTCGTCTACCGGTATCAGTTTTGTTGTATCGGAAGTAGTTGCCTTGGTCGTTGACGGCTTCGGCTTTTGGGTTGATTTGGTGGTTCCGGCGGTGGTTTTTGCCGTGGTCTGCTTCGGCTTTGACGAGGTTTCTTCAGGCTCTGCAGCAGGCTTTGTCGCCTTGGTGGTCGCGGCGGTAGTCACAACCGGGGCTGTTGCCTCGGGGGTGTATGGCTGCTCCTCAAATGTGCCAAGCGGCTCTGCGCCGTCCCACAGACCAGCTTCCGTCAGCGCGCGGTGCATTTCCCACAGTGCTATGCGGTAGCAGTAAGGTCCGAGGTGCACCCCGTCGCCGGAATGCAGACAGGTACGAAGCTTGTTGTCGTCGTTTTTGAGGTACTGCCCAAAGTCAAAGAAATGCACCCGCTCCGGGAACTCCTGTGCGATATACTCCCGCATGGTGTCGTTGAAGCTGTCGATAACGCTGTTGCCGCAGAACTTGCTGCACACCGGTGTTATCGCCGCAACGAACACCTCGGCATTGCTGCCCTCAAGCGTGGCATCGATGATCCTGCGGTAGTTCTCACAGTAGGTCTCCTCGTCCACCATGTTCACGTCGTTCATGCCCATGGACAGAAATACGAAACGCGGTCTTGCGGTTTTCAGAACGGCGTCATACGACTGCTCTTCCCTGCCGCGGAATTTAAAGGTGTATTCAAAAAAACTCCGGGAGCCAAGGTTGCCCTTCGCAGCTACATAGTCGCGCGAAACGATGCCGTATTCCGAGAAGCCGCTGCAAATGCTGTCGCCCACGATCAGCGAGTATTTGAGAAAGTTCAGTTCTTCCTCGCTCATGGCAAACTTCTCGTATACCTCGCTGTAAAAGATATCAAAATCGTTGTCCGCGTCCGGGATAACAGTAACCTCTGCGGTGGTATCTCCCTGTGAAGTGGTAATTTCCTCTCCGGAAACCGGAGTGATGTCGTCAATTACCTCCGCAGGATAATCGTTCGCTCCTGGATCCGGTTCTATGGAAACGGGTTCATCAGCCTGCTCAGGGTCGCTATTCTGACCGCCGGTAACAAGCCCGGACATCAGTTCCTGGTCGCGCTCATCGTCTGCCACGGGTCTGGAGTCCGCAGAAGCGCACCCGGAAAGCAGAACGCACACGGCAAGCGCCGCACATGCATATATGTATTTCATCTATATCAAATCCCTCTGGATAGAAAACTTGTATTTTGCTGCGCTTTTTCGGCAAAAAAATACCATTGAACAGTAATTTCGCAGCCCGTAAAGCAAACAGACGTCCGGGTAATCAGAATACTCGAACGTCTGAAAAACTCAAAACGACAATTACTTCTTGCCCTTTCTGCCGCAGTTCTTCTTGCCGCAAGACTTGGGAGCTGAGGTCTTATCTGCGGGAGCGGGCTTAACCTCTGCCTTCGGAGCTTCAGCCTTCGCTGCGGGAGCAGGCTTAACCTCTGCCTTAGACGCAGCCTTTGCAGGAGCAGCCTTCTTCTCTGCCTTCTTTGCAGGAATGAGCGCTTCAAGTGCCTTGAACTTTGCAGGATCGCCGTCAACCTTTACAAGGCCGTCAGCGAGAGCCTTATCGAAAGAAACCTCACCAGAGAACAGCTTTTCGATGTTTTCAGCCGCGCCGGTGACGTTAGCCTGAAGGTCGTCATAGTGATAAGGAGCAACAGTGAGTACACCCTCTCTTACCTCAACATAAAGATCGTTCATGTCGTCGATGAATGTGAAGTTAACAGCAACGAGATCCTCATACTTCTTTGCCTTTGCCTTGCTGCCCTTGAGATAGCCGGAAATCTTCTCAGCGAGTTCTACATTAGTCATTGATAAATTCCTCCCGTGGTAAATTTCAGACAGCGCCGCCCGGACTATATTGTCCAGCCAGCATACAGCCGCTGTTTTCTTTATCTATTGTAGTATACCATATCCACGATATTAATTCAATAGTCATTTTCTATAAATTTACAAGAAAATGGATTGTTTTTTCATCAAAAAGATGAATAAAACGCCAGGAGTTTATTAATTCTCCTCTGTCTGGGCTATCTCTTTTCCGTTGTCGTCAATGAAATGATTTCTGGGACGGATATTGATAAGCGGGTTTGGGGAGTGGTAGGTAAGCATATCCAGACGAACCTTGTCGCGGTACTCCGGCTTGACCAGATAGTAGATATAGCTCTCAACCACGTTCGGAGCAGAAAGCACTCTACCCTCGATCTTGAAGTTATTGAAGCCCATTTCCATATACTTGCCGAAAACATCCTCTCTTGTGACGAAATTTCCGAGCTTTGTTATCTGATAGAAGTTGAATTCGGTGTTGGGGCAGTTGAACTGTGCCGCCTCTTCCATCGGGTTTTCTCTCCTGCCACCGTTGCGCATGATCTGGGATACCGGTGTATTTCTCGCTTCGCTGCACTTTCTCTGGCATCTGCCGAGCACCTGATAATGCTCTTTTCTGCGGGGGCAGTGAGGGTTGCAGTAAGGGTTTATCAGTATCTCGCAGCGGGAACGATACTCCTGCGGGATCTTCTCCAGCTTCTCGAAATCATTGTTCCAGTTGTAGTCCAGAACCACCAGCTTGTAATCCTTTTTGAACTCCTCCATCAGCTGGTCGAGGTCCTCGATCTGCTTTACAGTTGAGGATACCAGCGGGTACTTAGGGTACTTCTCGCGAACATACTCCTCGAGGAACGGAGCGTTCACGATGATCTCGTTGAAGCCGTTCTGTGCAAGGCGGCATATATCGTTGCAGTAACCGTCCTTCAGGTCTGCCGGGGTGATGGTGGGGTTGGTGAAGGTGTATCTTATCGGAACTCCGCGGTCGTTGAACTCACGGATAGTTGCCTTTATCTGATCACGGCTGATGCTGCCGCCGACAGCACGCCCGCCGTTCCACAGTGCAGAAGCAAAACAGCCGTAGCAGGAAGCTATCTCAACACCATCGTAGAAATACTCGGGGTGCTGCTTTATCAGGTCAATGAGGTAAAGGTTTAGATCGCCGTGCTTCAGGAAATCCGGGATATGAAATCTTGCGTTCATTTGTAATACTCCTTATTAATTGTATTCAGTCAATACTATTTTTATTATAACTCTATTTTGTCACATTGTCAAGATATTACGACATTTTTCTTCCGCTGTATAATTTCTGGAAACCGCGGCATAATACCAGAAGAAATACGGCGGCGGGAGTATTCATCACTAACCGCCCGGACGAGGTGATCTGATGGCAGTTGTACTGATACGAGCCTGCTTTCTTTACATTCTGATAACATTCTCACTGCGGCTGATGGGAAAGCACCAGCTTGGGGAGCTTCAGCCCTCCGAGCTGGTGGTGACTATTCTAATATCAAACATCGCGGCGATACCGGTCGAGGACTCCTCTGTGCCGATGATAATGGGGGTAGTGCCCATTCTGACGCTGGTTTGCCTTGACGTTATCGTTTCAGCGATAATGCTAAGATTTCCGAAATTCCGCAAAATGATAATAGGCAGCCCACGGGTGATAATGTCCGAGGGCGTGATAATGCAGAAAGAGATGAAGCGCCTGCGCTACACGGTGGACGACCTCGTTGAAGCCATGCGCGAAGAGCAGATATTCGACATAAACGAGATATATTACGCGATAGTCGAAACCAACGGAAAGATACACTTTTTCAAGAAGAAGGACTTCCAGAGCGCGGAAAAGGCGGACGTAAACTGCGGCGGCGCAAGCAGCGACCCGCCTGCGGTGATAATCCGCGACGGCAGAGAGGACGCGGAACAGATGAAACGCATGGGGCTTGGCATGGGCTGGCTCAAAGAGCTTCTTCGGGAACAGAAGCTGACCATCGGCGATGTATTCCTCATGACCGCGGACAAGAACGGACATCACACGATAATAAAACGCCAGAGGGGGCTTTGAATGAACCGCCTTATCACAAGCATAGTAATACTCGCGGCAATGGCGGCGGGGTGCTTTTATTCGGTGTATCTCACCGGCAGCATCACCCGCAGCATGTCCAACTGCATCGACCGCATCGAGCAGGCATTCACCGATGACGAGGACCAGAAGGCTGTGGAATACGCCGGGGAACTTCACGACCAGTGGGACAGGGTGCTGCATTACAGCATACTGATAAACGACCTCGGTCACGCGATGGAGATAACCTCCTGCATTGCCGAGATATCCTCCTTCGCCGAAGCCGGCGATGAGGAGCTTTACGCCGCCTGCGACCGCGCCCAGGCACAGCTGGAGCTGTTCCGTGAAATGCAGACGCCAACCCTGTGGAAGATACTGTGATAAAATCTTAATTTATAGGTATATCGGCATAGTGATTTGAGGCAGTAAATATAAGAATTCGGAATTCGGAATGCGGAATTCGGAATTATGGTGCCGCCTTGCGGCGGTTATCTAA
>JBJFGA010000312.1:0-7853 GCA_051892275.1 Oscillospiraceae bacterium
GTGGACAACACCTATATTTCGGTGGCCCAGGCCGCTCCCAGTGGATTCGGCGCCAAGTCGCCTTCGCCGGATGTGATAATAAGCGGCTGGTTCACATTTACCTTGTTCATATTGTATAACAAGTGTGAAGTATCGCTTCCCGGCAGGCACCAGCATTTAGTCTGCCCCTTCGCTACCTTTCCAGACACTCGGACTTTACACATAGTAAAAACATCGTTCAAATCGTAATATCTGAAAAGCGTATTGCCGTGCTTGTCCTGTTCAATTCCGAGGTAATCAATGGTTGCCGGAGAAATACACCTCTTACCCCAGTATTCATAAACCTTGTCCTTGTTATCTGCATACTCTGGGGCAGGATAACAGTAGTCTGACCAGCTTTTGACCCCCCTTTCCGCAAAGGAATATGGGATATTTGCCTCCCTAAACAGTTCCTCTGCGGCTTCAATATAAGTCTTTCCGTCGTGTATGTATGCGTCTATTATATCAACATTGCACCCGCAGCCGAAGCAGTGAAAATTATAAGCTTTGGGATTATAGATAAAAGACGCTGTATCTTCTTGGTGGACAGGGCATCTTGCTTTACGGTTCTTTGAGTCGTAATCAGCAAGCCCCAGCTTCTCAGCAATAATGTCTGCGTTCCTGTCGCCAATCGTTTCTTTAGCTTTCAAAATCAGGGACTTATCAATAACCAATCTTCATCATCGCCCTCATATTCTGCACTCCTCTCGCAATACGCTCTTGCCGAGCAGATATTGTTACAGAAATAATCGTTCCTCTTGAACTCCGAAATGTCCTTGTCTTTCTCTGCGTATGCAAGACTTATCTTGTCTGCGAAATCCGTATCCTTATTTGCTCGCTCTGCCTCCGCAGAAAACCACTCGACTGCTTCATTATACGCAGCCTCATTAAACTGTTCCTCAACAACCTCTCCCGCCCGAAATAGATTGAACACCAGCTTCTTAGGGAAAACGCCATATTCTTCCCTTATAAAAGCCGAGTAGAGATAAAGCTGAACAAGGTACTCCTTGAGCTTCTTCCCTTTCAATGAACCTGCGCTTTTATGGTCTACAACAATATACTGCCCGTCTTGCTTGTCCTTTAAAATCAGGTCGATAAAACCATACATCCGTCTGCCGTTGACCTCAACAGTAAACTCTCGCTCGACACCGATTGCTTCGTATTTACCCGTGTCAACTCCCGGAAAGTTATCTAAGTACTCAATTCCAGCGTTATAATACGTTTCATTTAAGTCAGCATAGTAATTTTCCGGGAAGGCACAAGTTACAAACTCGTCGTAATGAGCACAATAATAGTCCGTCAGCGAGAACAGATCCAGCTCGTTCTTGAAGTACAGTTCAAGGCATTTGTGAACCAGACTGCCCCACTGAGCGAACGCATTATTGAGTTTATCTACCTTCTGGTTGTAGCACAGGTCGAAGCAACGAGGACAGTTATCGTAGCAGTTCACACGAGAGTAACTCCAAACTGTCTCATTCTTCATGCAATCACCTGTTAGTCCGAAAGAGGTTCGACATCACTCGGGTCGAGATACTGACATTCAAACTGATAATTAGTTGAGGCATGAGTTAATCCATAACATTTAATACAATCGTCGTATCCGGAACTCACTATCTGAACGATTGAACCAATATCAAAATGGTGTGTACCATCATTGGTAGTAACACGGACGAATTCTCCTGTCTTAAATTTCTGCTTAGGCTTAGATGTATTATCCGTAACCCCTATCAATCGTTCAAAGGCTAACTTTGCACCAGTTACGAAATCGAACGTGTCTTCGGGACTGCACTTAGCAACGCCAACCTTCTTGCCACGCTTGGCAACAACCTTGTTGCCGTGGCGGGTGATGGTGATTTCTTCATCATCTAAATTGGAATGTACAAGATCAAAACAATGGGGGTCAACAGTGAATCTCGATCCGTGAAACTCAACTCTAATATGGTAGGGATCGCATACTTCAACTACCTTACATCTGATTCCTTTAGCAGTAATCCCATACCAATTATTTCCGTTTCCAACAACTATATCTCCAACCTTAAACTTAGCCATCTCAAATTCTCCTTTCATCAAAACGGGTAGTCATCATCTGCGGGGGCAGACTGTTGTTCCTGTTTAGGTTCTGACTTAGGCTTTATATCCGCAGCCTGAGCCGTAGACTTCTCAGAATCCAGCTTCTCAAAGTCAATAATAATCACCTTGACGAAGCTCTTCTTGTTACCCTCCTTATCGGTATACGATTCGTTGACTACCTTTCCCTTGAGTATCTTGATTCTGTCTCCTTCCTTGATTTTCCCGGCGGCTTCATACGCCTTCCCAAAACAACGTGCGAACCAATGTGAGTACTTGTAGTCGCCGTTCTTATCTTTCTCAGAAGTACTTATCTTCAGGTCAACATACTTCTCACCACACTTAATTTCCCAAACCTTTGCGTAACAGTCAGTAAAATAAATCATTAATCTTCTTCCTTTCCAAATTCCTCGTTAATCTTAGCGATAATCATATCGCAGACTTCTACGGACTTGATACTCTTGGGGTTCTTGTTTCCGCCGTTATACATTGAGATTATCTCATACAGGCGGTCACGTGTTTCTGTTCCGGTGGCAAGCTCCTTACACATATCAACGATCTGAGCCTGCTTTGCGGCAATCTCGTCAATCTTCTTTGCTCTGGAAATCTTAGCGTCATCACTGAGTTCCTCGCCGTTCCAAAGGCTGAGACCAAGCCCAAACAGAGCAAGGTTCTTTACGAGGCATCTCTTGATTGACTTTCCGGCATTGAAAGAGGTTATCTTGTCCAGTGTTATCGGCTGGTTCTTGAAGTCAAGCACCGGCAGCATTTCATTGAGAACCTCTCCGTTGATTGCAACCGTTGTTTCGACCCAGCAGGTCTTGCCGTCAGTATGATAAATGTTGCCGTTGTTGGATTCGTCGGTTATAATATCGTATGTAGCGCCGGGGAAATGCTTCTTTACAATAGCCCACGCTGTACTCCATGGTAGATACTTATAACCGTTCTTCTCCTTGATGCTCTCGGATACATCTACCTCATATAATGTATCAAAAACAGACTTAGTTTCACTCATTTCACTTTACTCCTTTACAATTACTCTACAGATGTCACTGCTGCCAGTACTGTCTGCGCTTTACTCAGCTCTGTTATTAACTTCGGGTTTCTTACCCCGCTTATCCGCTCAATGGTTTCATATAGAAACTCCCGATTTACGCCATTCTGAATCTGGGCTTTACATACACTCACTATCTCATTAATAATGCTGTTAAGCTCATCTTCTTCATAGTTCTCTGGTTTATAATAATCTTCTCCGAAATCAACTTCAAGCCACTTGCGAGAAGCAAGATAATCACAGAGGTGGACGAAATACTGCATTTCCGTGGCTGGCTTTGGCATGATTTCTTTGCCAGACTTGTACTCCGTGTTCCACTGCCCCATGTGAGAGGAAATAGCTTGAATGAGCATATCGAGCTGTTCCTGTGTGAAATCCTCTGCATGATTATCCTTTATATATTCAGACATAACGACAGGGTGGTCTGCAACGGTATACTTAGAACCCTCTAGTCCGTGCTTCATACCGTCATGAAGTATCAGCGCAGCGCACATAAGGTCTCTCTGCTCCTGTGTGAACCTGTTCTGATTGTACTCCAGCGTTAGTAAGTCAGCACAAATTTTAACTGCCGCCTTTGTATGTCGGACAAGTCCTCCTGAATCGAGTGCGTAAGTGGGGTGATATTTTCCTGTGCTCGAAGCTGCTGTGGTGAAGAAATAGTCCGGAAGCTCGCAGACGATTTTCCTCGTTGCATCACGAATATGCTCGTCAACAATGCATCTCAACTCTTTCTCAAACACCTTTGCTTTGTTAATTGCCATGCCATCCTCCTAATCTGTCGGGGTGCAAAATGCGAATTGCTCGGAATGAGCAATAGCGCCCTGCACTTCCTAGTTTTTGCTATTTTATATCGGATTGCTTTGGGGAGTTGTCTCCCCAAAACATTATTCCGCATTGATCAACCACGCCTGATACTCCTTGCGGAGTTGCTTCAACTGAAGCCGGATAATACTCTCGTCAGATTTATACCGACTGTACACGTATCGCGTCATCAGCGAAGCTGCTTCGTCTTCATTAGCTGCGTTTTTAGCTCTCCAGAACAAGCCGGACTTTATGATACCATTTGCAGACAGAGGAACAGCGCCATCTTCAGAAATCTTACCTGATAACTTACTGATATGCGTTGTGAATGCCCTCTTAAAACACAGCTTGCCATTGTACTTGATGAGCTTGCTTTGGTCTTCAAACACTGCTGTGCCACGTCCTTTTGAGTACGACTTCTGATCTTTAGCAGTTTCCAGTGCCGTAACAACCTCTGGATACCCTGACACATCAATCGTTCCCTTGCTGATGTGTAACACCCCATCAGAATAGTCTTCGTTCTTGAGAGCATCTATCTCGTCTGAGCTGACGCCCAAGAACAGCAACCAACACGAGGCACGCCACATATTGTCAAGCTTATCCTCAGTTACCGGGTGAAATATGGTATCAAGGTACTCGGCGAACTCACGATAGCCGGAAACCAGCCCTGAAGCTTGTCCTGCCGAACCGTCAACATCCATGGAGGTTATTGTTGAATAAGCGCCGTTCTCAGCACATATTCCGTTCTCAACGCACCACTCAGTATAAAGTCTCATGATTCTAAGGAGTGTTTGATTACGGTAATAACCTCCACGAATTGTTTCAAGCCCATCCTTGATTTCGTCACGCTGAAGCTCGCATATATCCTTCTCGTAGATGTCTTCTATGCGGTCTCCAACGAATTCCAGCTTGCGCATTGCAAAGAGCCTTGATTTCTCCCAGTCTGTGCCCGGGAACTTATTCGCATAGTATTCAGCGAATTTCTCTTTCCTTGCTCTGTTCAACACTTGTGCAACACGCTCCTTTGCATCGTTTCAGGATTTCGATTTCTGTTTCCTCAGTGTCCTTGCTGATAGGCATATTGTCCAGCCCAATCAGCGGAACGCCAATTTCTGTTAGCTGCTGCCAGTTCTTATCTCCGCGAATCATACTAGCATAACATGTAACTGCGTACCAAGCCCATGAATTCGCTTCCTGAAAGGCTTCAGGGAACTTTTCTGAAACGAAGCTGTAGTACGTCGCCATCCAGTTAGCAACGGAGACAATCTGACTCTCAGTCTTTATCCTTGAGGTGTACATATACCGGTCTAAGCTCTTAGCTACTGCCGCTTCAACCTCCGGGATAACAAGCTGCTGTCTGCATTTGGCTTCTGTTCTGTCGCTGTCTGCAATTCTATATATAATAGTATGCGCTGCACCATGTTCCATTCCTTCTCTCATAATCTTGCTCACCTCCTCTCTATGCCACTCCTGCGCAATTAATCTACGCGTATCCTCGACATTCAGATAGGTAACTATGACGTTAAAGAAGCGGTTGTTAAACATAGAGCGAAGCTCAGGATGGTTGAAGTAAGCAATCTCACAAGCAGCCGCCCTTGTATATCCGTCTGGAATGATAACAGCCTGCCCGTCCGGTATGATAAGATACCCGTCTGAAATATACGGCGACTGGCTTCCAGAGTTATTCACAACATTCAGCCTTATGGTGTTGAACTTGAAGCTATCCGCTGAAATCAGTTCGGATATCACATTGGCACGGGCACTATTCGGAACGAGAGTAAATATTAGATCCGCAGTCTTTGAATCCACCCCGTCCGAATTACATAGACTCACCTTGTGAGACTGAATCAGTCTTGCAAGCTGCGCAACAGAAACAACTCCGCTCCACTGCTCGTCAGCCAGCACAAAGGCGTTACGGAAACTGAGTGCCTCGCTGCCTCCCTCGTCTTTGTCACTTAAAGAATCTGCATTAATCTCACCCCTTAATTTCTCAGTCAGATTGTAAACTCCCGGCAGAACACTGTCAATTGCCTGTGCCACGAAATACAACCTCTGGGTATCAAGGCAATCCAGAGAAACAGGACGAATCCTGAAACTCTGAAACTCCTTGATACTCATTCCGCCTTTAGTTACAATTTCTGACTTCAGCTTCTTGATAAGGCTGATATCTTGTGAAGAAAAGACTTTCTTACACGCCTCGACTACCTGTTGTCGTTGTGACATAACACTCTCCTATCCAGTTCTTCTGTGGATAGCTATATTATATCACAAAAATTCAGATTTGTCAAGAGATAGTTTTTGTTTCTTTATGCTTACACATTTTTGCCTGACACTTCGGGCAAAGAGCCTCTCCGTATTCATCAACGATCCACCCGCGTTCTAAAGCGATCTGCCTGACCGCTTCCTTTGACATATAATACATAGGCAGCTCGTTGCTGCACCTGTCTCCGTCACATGCTATGCTTGCATAAAAACTCATTAAAACAACCTCCGTTCTTGTTTTAGGACACAGCTTCGTCCATATTAATCTTAGCTTTCTCGAACAGCTTCGCCGCCGAAATGCCCTGAACCTCACACATTGCCGCCAGCGACTGGTACGCCTTCTTGTATTCCTCCGGCTTCAACCACTGAACATAAGGCTTGTCGCCTCTTGCTTTCAGGCTAATATGGTGTTTGTATAACAACTCCTGATACAGCATTGTGTATGCCACGGAATAATCAACACGCATCAGCCCGGCAAAAGCTCGCATTGCGCGGCTGAGACTTGCTCTATCGCTCCACCTGTTAACCTCGGCAGCGAGTATAGCCTTTTCTTCGGTCAGTACCTTGCAGGCATTCTCTACCTGTGTTATGTGACGCTTGCGGAAATCGTCAAGGGCAAGAGTCGCCTTGAGTACCTCTGTGAGGTTGCCTGTTCCATAAGCCTTGCCAATGTCGTTAAGGAGTGCTTCTTCCTCGTTGATTGCGGCGACTGCTGTTTCTGTGGGGACTGCTTCGGCTATGTTAAGGAGTTGTGTGCGGACTTCCTTTGCAATGCGGCTGTCTCGGAGAAGCATACCCATACGGAGAACTGCACGTTTCGGGAACACTCTAACACCCACATTAGGGATTGCAACTGAATAGTCATCTGTAAGGTAGATGATGAAATTTCCGCGCTGTTGTGCGGTTTTTAGATTCACGCATTTTGCATGAATCAAACTTTTGACCTCTGATACAGGTTTGATAGACACTCCGTCTTCAATGAATTCTTCTTCACTACGCTGATATATACTGGTCACAGTATTGACTTTTGTTTCATAGTAATCTGCCACCTGCTTGGTTGTCATGCACTCCATCTCCGGAATAAGGAACAACTGCTTAACCTTGTCGAGAACCTCGACACGCCCAACATATTCCTCTCTCATCTTTCTGCTGTCAACGAATGCTTCTGTGTTTACGGTTGTGTTTGTCATAAATAACCTCCATATTATGTAAGCTGTCCAAAGTTACTGCGCCTATACTATTATTAATATATCACTCCTCTCACTCGCCGTTAGCAATACATTTGATAGGGAAATAAATTCACCATCTAACAAGACATGAGTTATAACCCAATGTGGTTATCAATGTACCGCTGTAGCCTGTCTACTACGACATACGTTCTGCTGCCTATCCTGACCGTCGGAACTTCATTATGGTTTACCAGATAATAAGCCTTGTTCTTACCTATCTGAAGGTATTCCTGAAGCTCTTTTACAGTCATGAGATTAGACAATTTATAGTCCTTGAATTTACAGTTCATAATCCACCTCCAATCTGCATTTATTCCTCAAACATCCAATCGGATAAGAGAAGCCCTTTGTGCAGATACGTTCCCACCCAACCTCGAGGACAAATAAGTTTAATTGTTTGACCACACAAATCAGCCTTTAAT
>JBJFGA010000313.1:0-7852 GCA_051892275.1 Oscillospiraceae bacterium
CTCCCGCCTATACAAATCACCTTATACGGGAGGGGCAAGCCCCTCCCCTACGGGTATTATGCAAAATATCAACACACCGCTAAATTAAAATTTACCAGTCAGTTATCCCTGATTATTATACCACACTTTCCACATTGTACAACTAATACGCCTGAACATCTCGGAAAAAAATTTCACAAAACCCCTTGACAAATCATGAATCAGATGATATAATATTCAAAAGTCAAAAGACAAAACTCTTTGCACTGCACACAAATCTACAGTACAAACTGAACAGACAGGAGCATTAGCTTTGTGTCGGGTCACATCAGTGACAGTGGAACACACCCACGGGACAGTAGTTACGCATTACTGGTTTCGCGGGTGTTTTTTATATGCCCCCGGAATTTCAGTGAGATCAGGAGGTATTTTATGAAGAAGAACAACACGACCCCCGCAGAAGCTATCGACTTTGAAAAGACCGCCGTCAGGGTATCTGCGGTGAGCATCGGCGGCAACCTGCTGCTGTCGCTTTTCAAGCTGCTTGCGGGTATTTTCGCGCATTCCGGGGCAATGGTGAGCGACGCGGTGCATTCCGCTTCGGACGTTGTCAGCAGTATCATCGTCATCATTGGCGTTAAGCTGTCCGCCCGGGAGTCCGACGCTGACCATCCTTATGGCCATGAGCGTATGGAGTGCGTTGCTGCGATAGTCCTCGCGGTGATACTGCTCATCACCGGGCTTTTCATCGGCTTGAACGCGGTGGAAACCATCGTCTCGGGCAATTATGAGGAGCTTGCGGTGCCGGGGGTGCTGGCTCTGGTGGCGGCTATATCCTCTATCCTGGTGAAGGAAGCCATGTTCCACTACACCAAGTACTATGCGGTGAAGCTGGATTCCGGAGCGGTAATGGCGGACGCGTGGCACCACCGCAGCGACGCGCTGTCCTCAGTGGGAGCGCTTATAGGTATCGCAGGCTCTCGAATGGGGCTGCCGGTGCTTGACTCGGTGGCGAGCCTTGTTATCTGCCTGTTTATCGCAAAGGCGGCTTTCGATATCTTCAAGGACGCTGTGGACAAGATGGTGGATCATTCCTGCGATAATGAAACGGAGCAGGCACTGCGGGAGTGCGTTCTTGCGCAGGAGGGTGTTATGGGCGTGGATATGCTCACCACCCGCATTTTCGGCAACAAGATCTACGTCGATATCGAGATAAGCGCCGACGGCAGCAAGTCGCTCCGCGAAAGCCACGAGATAGCCGAACAGGTACACAGCACTATCGAGCAGGAGTTCCCGAAGGTCAAGCACATTATGGTGCATGTAAACCCGGCAGACGGTACATAACATGATCCCCCGGTCAGTAAACCGGGGGATATGCTTGTTATGAGTTATCGCTCATCACCGTGACCGTAAGGCTGTTCTGCGGGTCGGGGGAGCAGCCGTTGTCGGAATACAGCTCGTAGCTGCCGCCGGGGAAGCCCAGCAGCCGCAGCGACTTCATGTCTATCTCCGAGGTGTTGTCGGCGGGCTTGCCGAAAGGTATCGCCTTGCCCCTGCGGATAAAGAATACCAGCTCGTCCAGCGCAACGCTCACGTAGTGGTGACCCAGCGGGAGAACCTCGGTGGAAACGCTGTCCCAGGACTTCATTCTCACCATCGTCATTTCTTCCGGGAGATACACATATCGCCCAATGGCGTTCTGGCGGTATACCGGAGCTATCATCAGCTCGCCGCCCAGCAGCAGCTGGTCGTCCACCTGCCTTGCCATATCATCAGTGGGGAAGTCGAACGCGAGCGGACGGAACATCATGCCGTCGTTCAGCGCAGCTTTCAGGAATTCACTGTAAAGGTAGGGGATAAGGCAGTAGCGTATCTTTATCATCTCGCCGGCGGCGGAAACGTTGTCAAAGCGGTAAAGCTCCTGCATTCTTGTCCAGTCCGCGGAGTGATTGCGGAACAGGGGCGTGAACAGCGAGTATTGCAGCCAGCGCAGCACTAAGTCCTCGGTGGTATCGCAGCCAAAACCGCCGGTGTCCGAGCCGGTATAGAGAAATCCCGCCATATTAAGTCCGGGAAGCTGCTGCATGGAAAGGAGAATGTGCGACCACCAGGACTTGTTGTCACCCTGCCAGATACCGCCGTAACGGTGCGCCCCGATACAGGACGCCCGGGAGAAGAACAGCGTGCGTTTGTCGGGGGATATTTCGCTCAGCGACTCGAACGCGGAGCGGGTCATGTTCATGCCGTAGAGGTTGTGCACCTCGCTGTGCTTCACCATCTTTCCGTTTACGTTGTGAAAGAACTTGTCATAGTCGCCGGTGTTGCCGTTCAGCCCCGCCACCATTCCGGTGAACGCGAAGTACTCGTTTATCCCCATGTTTTCAGAGGTGAGCTTAGTTATTTCGGCGCAGGTGTCCGCCAGCCTGTCCTCGGTATAGAATATCGCCGGCTCGTTCATGTCGTTCCAGAAGCCCTCTATCCCGAGCCGGGTCAGCACAGAATACTTGTCGCCGAACCACTTTCTTGCCTCAGGCTGTAAGAAGTCCGGGAAATGCACCCTACCCGGCCATACCGCGCCGACAAAGTCGCCGCCGTCAGCGTTCTTGCAGAAGAAGTTATTCTGAACGCCTTCTTCGTACACGTCATAGCCTTCCTCTATTTTCACGCCTGCGTCAATGATGGGGACAAGCCGTATGCCCTGCGACTTCATGTCGTCCACCAGCTTTTTCATGTCCGGGAAGCGCCCGGGGTCGATGGTGAAGTCCTTGTACCGCTCCATGTAGTCAATGTCAAGATAAATGCTGTCGAGGGGGATGCCAGCCGCCTTGTACTGCTCGGCAACGGCGCGGATATCCTGCTCGCTGCGGTATCCCCAGCGGCTCTGACCGTATCCAAAAGCCCAGAACGGCGGGATATAGCTCCTGCCGATAAGCTGACGGAACTGCTTTACTATGTCTTTTTCGTCAGTTCCGGTGATGATATAGACAGCAATGTCGTTCTTTTCCGGCTTTATCCTCATCATGCTGCGGCTGGTGTAGCCGATGTCGAACTCCATTCGCCCGGGGTAGTCAAAGAACGCGCCGAAGGTCTGTTTTCCGCTGACGATGATGAAGTTATGCGCGCCGTAAAGGGAGCGTGTATCCTCGTGGTGGTTTGGGTTGTCGTAGTTCCAGCTGACGTACTGCCAGCCACGCTTGTTTATACCGCGTATCTGCTCGCCCAGACCGTACACGATGTCATCTTCTGACAAAACGTAGCTGTACGCACCACTGCCGTCCGTTTCAAAGAACGGGAGTGCGCCTGCGGTGAGTTCAATATCGTTTATCACCGCGTCGGTGGGGAAGGGAGTGCCGTAAATATATTTCTGTATCATGTCGTTTCCTTTCAGCCCGAGGGCGCTTTTTGGGGGAATGCGGAATGGAAGTCCTTGCTTTTCCGGGGGTATTATAGCATATCTTCCCGGTCGTGTCAACCGGTTTTTCGCAAATCTTTTCGGTTTCCGGGGGGCTTTTTTGGGGGTAGCTTGACACGTTATTGGGTTTGTGTTATAATCATTAATGGTACTATATACTATATTTTATTATGAGGTGGTAATTATGAAAAAAGGTATTGCTGCGGCATTGATCGCGGCGGCTTTGCTGACAGGCATTCCCGTCACCGGGAGCAGTCCGCTCACCGTGACAGCGTCTGCGGCTGCGACAGTTCCGGCACCGGAAGCGTCCTACGAGTCCGGTTCATATATCTCGAACGGCTCGCTGAAGATAACACTGTCCTGCAAGGACCCTGACGCGGAGATACACTATGTGGTCGGCAAGAAAGACAGCGTTTACAAAAAGGCGCTGTACGCGAAAAAGAACATCACAATATCTGTTTACGCCGTAAAGGACGGCGTGAAGAGCAAGACCGTGAAGTATACTTACAGCCTTGTGCCGAAGGTCACCCCCTCAGTCAGCGCGGGAACATACAGCAAAACGCAGACGGTGAAGCTGAACTGTAAGGTTTCAGGTACAACACTGTACTACACCACCGATGGCAGCGAGCCTACAAAGCGCTCCGCCAAGTTCCCGGCCAGCGGGATAAAGATAACTGAGACAACAAAGCTCCGGGTGCTTGCGGTAAAGAAAAACTGGAAAAGCTACCAGTACACCTTTGATTACATAATCACCGACAACTCAAAGTCCATTCTGGACGACTACAAGTGCAAGTGGGGCTACAATTCCCTTGATGACACCGGCAAGGAGATATATGCGGCGATAGTAGAGTCCGTCAAAACCGGCGACAGGGTCGTGGTGGAAAAGAATTATGACCATGGCAGATGCGATGATATTTCACAGATGGTCTACCTTGAAAACCCGCAGTTTTACTGGTTCCGCGGCGGGGCATACAGCCGGTACGGACTTGATAAAGACGGCAAAGAGTATTATTATATCGACGCGTCCTGCGGCTCCGAGGACAAGTCGCTCACCAAGAAGATGAAAGCCGCCGCAAAGGATATCGTCGCAAAGGCGCTGGAAGAGGACGACCTGAGAGAACGTGCAAAGCTCCTGCACGACTGGCTGCTGAAAAATACCTATTACAGCTATGATTACAGCGAAGCATACGGTCCGCTGGTTTACGGCACAGGTCTGTGCGAGGCTTACTCAAAGGCGTATTCCTACCTCTGCCAGAGCGCCGGGATACTCACATACAACGTTATAGGCACCGGTCACGGCGCTGGGCACATGTGGACGCTTGTCTGCATAGACGGCAAGTGGCTGCACGTTGACTCTACCTTCGATGACCAGCCAACGATAAGCTACGAGTATTTCCTTATCGGCAATGACTATATCTGCGGCGACCACACTATCGATGACAGCTACCCCTGCCCGGTGGAGCTCAAAATTGACGAGAAAAAGGTGGAGAAGGAGTTCCAGCGCTGGGTAGATGAGATAATCGCGAACTACAAAAAGGGCGTGTACATAACAAGATTTTACACCGATTTTGAGTTGGTGGGAGAACTTCTCGCCAGGACAGGAAGCCTTTACGATCCTCTGTGGAAAAACGGTATAAACAAGCAGATCTATTACAAGTATTACAACAACTGGATAGAGATAGAGTTGAAATAAAATGAACGAACTTCCCTTCTATCAGCAGACCGACCTTGAATATGCGTACACCGGCGAACTCGGAGCAGCCTGGGCGCCGGAGCGCACCGTGTTCCGGGTGTGGGCGCCTCTTGCGGGCAATGCCGCGTTGAAGCTGTACGAGAGCGCCGCTTCGACCGCGCCATGCCGGGTGATACCCATGAGCAGGAGCGGCGGGGTGTGGTGCGCGGAGATCCCCGGCGACCTGCATGGGGTGTACTACACCTACGACATAACCACCGGCGGCGTCCCCCGGGAGACCATCGACATCTACGCGAAAGCCGCCGGGACAAATGGTCTTCGGGGTATGGTGACCGACCTGCGGCGAACCGACCCCGAGGGCTGGAAAAACTCCCGGAGGGTGGAGCTGGCGGACTATACCGACGCGGTGATATATGAGCTTCATGTCCGGGACTTCTCGTCGGACAAAAGCGGTCATTTCAGTCTGCGGGGGAAGTTCCTGTCATTCTGCGAAAATGATGTGGTGAACGACTTCGGCGATATTGTCGGGCTGGAATATATCCGGCGGCTCGGGGTGACCCACATTCACCTGCTGCCGGTGGCAGACTTTCATACCGTGGACGAGAGCGACCCTGGCGCGGGCTTCAACTGGGGATACGATCCGCTGAATTACAACATCCCCGAGGGCAGCTACTCCACCGATCCGGCGGACGGCGGTCTGCGGATAAAGCAGTTCAAGCAGCTTGTTATGGCGGCGCACGACCACGGGCTGGGCGTCATCATGGACGTGGTGTATAACCACACGTTCTCCGCCGATAATTCGCCGTTCGGAAAGACGTTTCCGGGGTACTACTACCGCCACAGACCGGACGGGAGCCTGTCGGACGGCTCCGGCTGCGGCAACGAGTTTGCAAGCGAGCGTGCCATGGCGCGGAAATTTATCTGCGACAGCCTGTGCTACTGGGCGGAGGAATATAAGCTGGACGGCTTCCGGTTCGATCTGATGGGACTGCTGGATATCGCAACGCTGAACCTCTGCGCGGATAAGCTGCGGCGGATAAACCCCTCCATTATACTGTACGGTGAGGGGTGGACAGGCGGAGCTTCTCCGCTTGACGAGAGCCGGCGCGGGGTGAAGCGCAATGCCCGGGAGTTGCCGCATTTCGCGATGTTCTCGGACGATTTCCGGGACGGAGTCAAAGGCAGCGTGTTCTGCGACAGCGACTGCGGTTATGTCAACGGCAGGACGGACAGCTGCCGCGGGGAACTGATAAAGTCGGTGATGTCCGGCGGGATATACCGCGGCGATATCCGCCGACCGCGCAGCGAAACTTGGACAGACCGCCCGCAGCAGGCGGTGAACTACGTTGAAGCCCACGATAACCTCACGCTTCACGACAAGCTGCGGCTGTCAATGCCGACAGCTTCTGCGGAGGAGATACAGGCTGCGGACAGGTTCGCGGCGGCGCTGGTGTTCCTGGCGCAGGGGATACCGTTTATTCAGGCGGGGCAGGAAATGCTGCGCAGCAAGCCGGAGGGCGTCGGCTACGACCACAACAGTTACAGATCTCCGGACAGCGTGAACAGCCTGAAATGGAACGATATCACCGCCCACCGGGATATCCTGGAGTATTATCGGGGGCTTATCGCGATAAGGAAGCGGTTCGGGCAGTTTCGGCTGCGGACTGCGGAGGAGATACGCTCCCGGGTGCGCTTCGAGGAGCTGGACAGCGGCGCTCTTGCGGAACATATCGGCGACCTTGTGCTGCTGATGAACCCCGGCGAAACGGCGCTGGAATACCCGATAAGCGGCTGCGCGGAGGTGTTCGCAGACGGCGTAATGGCTTCGGACAGGGCGCTGTACGAGGTGCGCACAAGGCTTACCGCAATGCCCCGGAGCATTATCCTGGCAAGGCTAAAGGCAACACCGAACAATTAACGGCTAATACTAATAACCATTTAAACTCAGGAAATCTTTACAGAAATCCAGCACCGCTATCGTCGTCAAAGAAACTTGGCGTACATACAGTACGCCTGCGTTTCTTTTCCTAGATATCGGCACTGTCTTTCTACAAATCTTTTCCTTCGTTCAAACGGTTATTAGTATAACGCATGTTGTCCACTTGCCTTAAAACAACACATACCCCGTGCAGTCACCGGCTGTGCGGGTGTTTTTGCGCCCTCGGCAGGTTTTCTGCAATGCTTATCTGCTTACTAATTTTGGATTTCATCAGTCGTTTAACGGGATAATAGAAAAATCCTGCTTGACAAATGCGGGGAACAGTGATATAATAGTTTAAAAACAAACCACCTGCGGCGGCAAGGTGGGGTGAAAGCGGGGTGCGGAAATGGTACAACGACCGATAGAGATTGTGCTGAAGGGCGGCGGGTTCCGGAAGTATTCAGACACGAAATTTGCGCTGCTGCGGAAGTTCTACGACATGAAACGCGCGGAATTTGAGGTAATCTACTACCTGTCGATATGCCGGGACGCGGACTCGCTGGTGGACATAAGCGGGTTTCTCAACGCGAACAAGGGGCATATCTCCTCGACTGTGTGCGCACTGACGGAAAAGGGCTACATCACTTCGGCGCAGGACATCAACGACCGGCGCTACATGCACTTCACGCTGACCGAAAAGGGCAGGGAAGTCGCGGCAGAGATAGAGAACGTATGGCGCAGCATACGAAACGAGCTGTTCTACGGGCTGTCTGACGAGGAGATAGCGTTGTTCAAGAACATCACTGATAGAATTTGCAGAAATATTGAACACTTTATGTTGTAAAGG
>JBJFGA010000314.1:0-7803 GCA_051892275.1 Oscillospiraceae bacterium
CGAAGATGGTGTGCACTGCACGGTTTTGCTCACAAGAGGTTTTTAGAGGTGACCATAAGAAAAGGCGCATTATCCTGTACCGCCACGCGGCACGGAATGCGCCTTTCTGTTATTGCTCCAGCCTGTACACGCTGTCGGGGCTGATCATGTCGTTGTCAAAATAAACCGCCCAGTCAGTCAGCTCCTCTGCGGTGCAGTGCTTTATGTCGCCGGGCTTCATCGCCTCGACATAAAAGGTTTCCTGCGTCAGCTCTGCCGAGAAGCTTCCGTCCTCGTGGAACTCCTTGACCTCGAACCATATATGCTCCTTCATGCCGCTCTCGCGGTACTGCTCGTCCACCTCCAGCCCGATTTTCACAAGAGCCGCGAACCTCCCGAACTCCCCTCGCCTGTCGAACAGTTCCTTGAGGTAGCCCAGCCGCTCCACCGCAAGCGAACGCATTCTCTCGGTCTCCTCGCTGGAGATCATCATCATGGGGTTGTCCTCAAGCTCCCGGTCATAGCGGGTTATCTGCGCAAGGCGGTGCTTTTCGCAGTCCTCGGGGGTGAGGTAGACGAACAGCACGCCGGTATCCTTGTCATGCCCGTTCACCCTGTCCTCTTTCCCGCCGAGGATATTTCTCGGGAGCTTTGTCAGAGCGGTCTGCCAGCGCACCCATGTGGTGACCACCGGCATTCCGCCAGGCAGCCTGATACAAAACTGCGGCTGGTACTCGTCCGGGATAGGCTCTTTGGTTATGGCGTTCACCGCGATGGTGTTTATCACACTGCCGTAGCTGTTGAAGTTCTTTGTGTCGAGGTTCAGAATCTCAAGCTCGATATTGCCGCAGCGATTCAGCCCGTGGGTGTGCAGCCACACGTTGTTATTTTTGCTGTCGTTCACCGCCTGGATACAGTACAGATAGGTCGGCGCCGGCGGCACATCCGAGCCTGCCGCAAGCCTTGCCCATCTGCCGGAATGGATACGCTCGCCGCTTATGTCCGCGATACCCGCCGGGTCTTCCACAAGCGCGCACATCAGCTTTATCTGAAGGTGGTATGAACGCAGCACGTTCCCGCCGAATATCATGCGGCTGAACAGCGCGCGGTCTGCGGACTCCATTGCGGCTATCTCCGCTTCGGTAAAGTCGTGCTCCACCCGGAAAAGCTCCGGGAGCTCGAACCTGTCCACGAACAGCGCCAGCGTGTACTCCTCGTCCTTGTACTCCACAATGAACTCGGTTTCGCCGCTGTCGCGCTCATTCTTTGATATCACCTTGATGAACGGCACCGCGAGCAGCTTCGCAGACAGCTCGTCAGGGGTCTCGGGCAGGTTGCCTGTCCTCGCGACCACCGCAAGCTCGGACGGGGTCTTTTCAATCACCGATGAGAGCGGTTCTTCCGCCGGGGTTGAATTATTCTTAAATTTATCAAATATACCCATGTTGACTTCCTCCGAAATAATTTTATCTTTATTCTACCATAATATAATGTAAATTGCAAGAGGTTTTGGCTTTTTCAGGGTATCCCGGAGGTGTGTCTTTCGATAACTTAATGAGGATTGGTCATTTTAATATTTACATGCTAATTTCAACTTAATTTTTTGTTTATAAAAGCTATTGATTAATCAGCGTATTTATGTTACAATAATGCCATAAAATATAATTATCTTCTCATTGGCAGAAGACAGGAGGACTAACTATGTTCAACATTGCAGTGGCACAGTCCGGCGGACCTACCGCCGCCATCAACGCAAGTCTTACCGGTGTTTTCAACGGAGCGGAGCAGAACCCCGAGGTTGACGAGATATTCGGCGCAGAGAACGGTATCGAGGGTATCCTCAACGACCGTCTGCTGAACCTTCGCAATATCCTGACGGACGAGCATGACAAACATCTTCTGATGACTACGCCGTCAACGGTTCTCGGCTCCTGTCGGTTCAAGCTGAAGGACTACCACGAGGACGAGAGCGATTACATCAAAATCCTGGACACCTTCAACAAGCACAACATCAAGGCGTTCTTCTATATCGGCGGCAACGACAGCATGGACACGGTGATGAAGCTGCACAGCTACTTCACCGAGAACAATATTGACATCAAGGTGGTGGGCGTGCCCAAGACCATCGACAACGACGTCACCGAAACCGACCACACCCCCGGCTTCGGCTCGGCGGCGAAGTACGTTGCATGCTCGCTTCAGGAGATAATCCGTGACAGCCGGGTGTACTCTATCCCGTCAGTCACCATCGTCGAGATAATGGGACGCGACGCGGGCTGGCTGGCTGCAAGCTCCTGTGTGCTCCGGGCGAACGGCGAACCTGCGCCGCACCTGATATACCTGCCGGAGGGAGAATTCTCGCCGGAAAAGTACCTCGCGGACGTAAAACAGGCGCAGCTTCGGTACAAGGCGGTCATTGTCGCGGTATCAGAGGGTATCAATGCCGTTGACAACAACGAGTTTTCGTCAGAACTGACAGACGCATTCGGACACAAGTACCTGTCGGGCATCGGAAAGTGGCTGGAGAAGTTCACCGCAGCTCATATCGGGTGCAAGGTGCGCTCAATTGAACTGAACGTAATGCAGCGGTGCAGCTCGCACATTGCTTCCCTAACCGACCTCAACGAGGCAGAGCGTATCGGCAGAGAGGCGGTGAAGGCAGGGCTGGAGTACGGCGAAAGCGGCGTGATGATGGCGTTCCGGCGTATCAGCAACAACCCCTACCGAGTTGAAATAATCCCCGCGGACATCAAAAAGGTCGCAAACCAGGAGAAAAAGTTCCCCCGGGAGTGGATAAATCCCGAGGGAAACAACGTCACCGTTGACGCGCTGAACTACTTCCTTCCGCTGATCCAGGGCGAGCCGCAGTTGGAATTCCGCAACGGTATCCCGGTGCATTTCCGGCTTAATCAATAAACCTGTTTGTGCAAAATGCCGGAAATTACCAAAGGCTATTGCAATGTTATTGTACAAGTGATATAATGACCGTAAGAAACGCTTCAGTTCGAAGCGGAAACGGAGGTCATTACTATGAGAAAGAATTTCGGAGCAAAGGCGATTTTATACCCGCGGCCGGTGTTTATTGTCGCAAGCTACGGCGAGGACGGTACTCCTGACGCGATGAACGCCGCATGGGGCGGTATCGCAGACGACAACAAGATTTTCATGTGCATTTCAGCGGGACACAAAACCGCGCAGAATATCCTCGCACGAAAGGCGTTCACCGTGAGCATGGGCGACGCTGCGCACGTCAAGGAGTGCGATTATGTGGGGGTAGTTTCCGCGAACAAGGTGCCGGACAAGCTGGTGAAATGCGGCTTCCACACCACAAAGAGCGAGTTCGTGGACGCTCCGGTCATCGACGAGCTTCCCCTCACGCTGGAGTGCCGGCTGATAAGCTACGACCCGGAGAGCCACCACCTGTTCGGCGAGGTGGTTAACGTCTGCGCAGACGAAAGTATTCTCGACGACGAGGGCAAGATAAGCGTTGCGAAGCTCCGCCCGATAACCGTTGACCCGGTGAGCCACGATTACCTTGTGCTCGGCGAAAAGGTCGGGAACGCGTTCAAGGACGGGTTTACGATCGGATAACACATGATATATACATAAACTCCCCGGACAATAATCCGGGGAGTTCAGACCGTCTAGAAAGTCCCTAAAGGGACTTTCTAGACGAGCATCCGCCCTGCGCGCACGGTTTGGCGGCAATTCCGCCAAACCGCACACTTGTGCGGATAGAAGTGTTTTTTGCCCCGGCAGAGCTGGGGCAAAAAACAGATTTCAAAAGCCCGCCTCGCGGGCAAAACAAGGGAAGCACTGATTAAATCTGGTGCACAGATTGCGCAGTCAGATTTTTCGTCAGATTGTACAAATTGAGCGCCGGCGGGCTGACGCCTGCCAAGCGAAATTTGTGCAAGATAACGGGAAATATGCAAGCAAGATGCGTGCCAAGCCGTCAGGCGTGATTTAATCAGTGTTTCCCTAGGTTTTTCGACATGCTGAACTCCCCGGACAATAATCCGGGGAGTTCGGCTTGTTGATTATTCAGCGTTTTTCAGTTCAATATACTTTATCAGCAGCTCGGTGGTTGCTTCAAGTCCCAGCTTGGACGAATTTACTGTGATGTCGTAGCTGCGGGAGTCGCCCCACTTGTTTTCGCTGTGGGTGTTGTGGTAGTACTTGCGGCGCTTGTCTGCCTGCTCCATGCGGAACTTCGCCTTTTCACGGGAAATGCCCTCGCGCTCGGCGGTGCGCTGTATCTTCGCTTCCCTGTCGCCGAGAACGAACACCCGGATAAGACCGGGATTGTCACGCAGCACCCAGTCCGCGCATCTTCCGATAACAACGAAGCTCTCGCCGGCGTCTGCCTTTCCCTTGATGTAGTCGAACTGCATCTGCGCGATTATCTCCTCTGGCGAGTTGCTGAACCCATGAACAGTACGGGAGAACAGCAGGCTGCGCGCGCTCTCGTCATACTTTCTCAGGTACTCCTCACTGGTGTTCTTTTCCTTTGCTATCTCGCCAAGAATGTTGCTGTCCAGCAGCATAAGCCCGAAATGCTCCGCCAGCTTCGCTGCAACTATGTGTCCGCCGCTGCCGAATTCACGTCCGACGGAAATTATAAGCTGTTTTGCCATTATTATTACCTCCCCGGAAGCAGTGTTTGTAGATATATTATATCACACTGCCGCGGATTTTTCAATAGATGATCAATATATCCCCAGTTCTGCGCCGTATCTGATGAAAATGCTCAAAGTGCTGATAATAAGCACCATTACTGTTGCCGGAACGCATGCCTTCAGATATCTGCCCCAGCTGATGGGGTAGCCGTGCTTTGCTGCGACTGAAGTACCAACAACGTTCGCGGAAGCGCCGATAGGCGTTGCGCTGCCGCCGATGTCAGTACCCAGGGACAGCGACCATGCCAGAACGTCCAGACTGGTGCCTGTGGTCACGGATAGAGCCTTGATGATCGGGATCATTGTAGCCGCAAACGGAATGTTGTCCACGATGGAGCTTGCGATAGCGGATACCCAGATGATGATAGCAACCATCAGCATTGCGTTGCCGCCGCTTATGCTGCCGATGAAGTCTGCGATAATTACCAGAACGTTGGTCTGCTCCAGACCGCCGACAACTACGAACAGTCCGATAAAGAACAGCAGCGTCTTGTAGTCCACCTTCTTCAGCAGTTCCAGAGAGGACTTGCCGGAGGTGATCAGGGTCAGAAACGCAACTACGCCGCCGATGAATGCGACTGTCAGCCCGGTCTGTGCGTGGGTCACCAGAAGTACCACCGCGATAAGGAATATCACAATGCTTATGATGAAGTCACGCTTGTTGGTAATGGCGTCCCTTGGGTCAGGCATTGTGGAAGTATCGATGTTCTTCTCGCTTGCCTCTTTCAGCTCCCTGCGGAAGATGAGGAAGAAGTAAACCAGCACGAATACGAGGGAGATACCCGCGATAACGCCGGTGTTGGTGAGGAAGTCCGCGAAGGAATAGCCAAGCGATGTGCCGACGATGATGTTTGGCGGGTCGCCGCACATTGTCGCGGAACCGCCGAGATTGGCACAGAATACCTCTGACAGGATCATCGGGATCGGGTTGAACTTCAGAAGCTGAGCCAGCTCAACGGTCACAGCCGCAAGGAACAGGATAACAGTGATACTGTCGATGAACATGGACAGCACCGCAGACATCAGCATGAACGTGATGAACAGCGGGATCACCTTGTACTTGACCAGCTTCGCAAGGGTCATGCACAGCCAGCGGAAGAAGCCAGCCTTTGCCATGCCCTCGACCATTACCATCATGCCGGCGATGAAGATGATGGTCGCCCAGTTTATGCCGCTGGAGCTTTCCTCCGCCGCGCCTGCGGCGTACCAGAAATCAGGGGTGAAGATGCTCGCAACATTGAGGGTCTCCCAGACTGCGTCGAAGCTCTTCATACAGATACCGAACACCATGACCAGTGTTGAAAGTCCACAGCACAGGGTGACAACGTGGCGCTCGATCTTATCCATAATGATAAGAACGAACATCACCACAAAGATAAGCACCGCTACGATCTGCGCGATAAGCCCGGAATCGCTGCCGTTTATTCCCATGAAAGTGCCGAACAGCAGCAAAACTGTGCCCAGCGCCGCCATACCCATAGCCGCCGCCCGGGGGAGCCTGTCCCTCGCCGCCATAATGAACATTATGACGAATACGACAACGGCAAGCATGCTTGACAATACCATAACTTGACCTCCGTTGTGAAGCGGGTACTATATGTATGTATCTTCTCCGCTTCCTTTTTTGTTCTGCACATAGATTTCTCCCGACCCGCAGCGCTGCGGACATATCGGGAGTAAATCTCTTTTCGCCCATTAATTCTAGCACAAACCCCGTAAAAAGTCAAGGGAAATTGCATATTTCTGGCATTTCTGTGGCATTTTTTATATCACAAATTTTACAATCCAACCGGGTTTCTTTTGGTTAAAATGCACAATCCGGCTTACAATCCGTCCCATAGGAAGCGCTCTAAATCCACTGTTCCGTCCGCGGAAACCTCAACTCCTTCCGCCCGGAGAAGCTCTGCCTGACGCTCCTCGCCGCCGAACGCGAACGCAGGTGCCACCCGCCCGAAACGGTTCACCACACGGAAGCAGGGTATCCCCTCCGGGTCGGGGTTGGCATGGAGCGCATAGCCTACTGCCCTCGCCCATCGCGGATTTCCCGCCAGCATAGCTACCTGACCATAGGTCGCGACTCTGCCATAGGGAATTCTTCTCACAACGTCATAGATTCGTTCAAATGCACTTTTCTCCATAAATCCTCCAGGTACAGAAAACGGCAGACTCTCGCCTGCCGTCCACTTTATTTTGCTGTCTTTTTGGTCGTTTTCTTTACTGACTTAGCCTTTTCATGCTCGATTATCGGCTCGCCGGTGCCGTTTACGCAGTCAGCGGTAATGATCACCTTGCTGATGGTTTCGTCGCTCGGGGCGGTGAACATGATATCGCGCAGTGTATGCTCAACGATGGAGCGCAGTCCTCTAGCACCGGTGTTGCGCTCGATGGACTTCTTCGCAATGGCACGAAGCGCCTCGGGCTGGAACTCCAGCTCGATATCGTCAGCGTTAAACAGGTACTTGTACTGCTTTATCAGCGCGTTCTTCGGCTCATCGAGGATACGCACGAGAGCGTCCTCGTCCAGTGCGTCAAGCACTGTAACTACCGGAAGTCTGCCGATAAGCTCGGGAATTATTCCGAACTTCACCAGATCCTCCTGGCTCACCTTGTGCAGTATCTGGTAGCTTTCCTTTTCCTTCTTGGAAGCGACCTCCGCGCCAAAGCCCATTGCGGAGCTGGATACCCGGGAGGAGATCATCTTCTCCAGACCCTCGAAAGCGCCGCCGCATATAAACAGAATGTTCTTGGTGTTTATCTGGATAAACTCCTGCTGCGGGTGCTTTCTGCCACCCTGCGGGGGTACGTTTGAAACTGTGCCCTCAACTATCTTCAGGAGCGCCTGCTGAACGCCCTCACCGCTTACGTCGCGGGTAATGGAGGTGTTCTCGCTGCGGCGGGAGATCTTGTCGATCTCGTCAATGTAGATTATTCCGCGCTCCGCAGCCTCTATGTCGTAATCAGCCGCCTGAATGAGCCGCAGCAGCACGTTTTCCACGTCCTCGCCGACATAGCCTGCCTGGGTGAGAGTGGTAGCGTCCGCAATAGCAAACGGCACGTTGAGCAGCTTCGCCAGCGTCTGCGCCAGCATTGTCTTTCCGACGCCGGTGGGTCCCAGCAGAAGCACGTTGGACTTCTGAAGCTCCAC
>JBJFGA010000315.1:0-13340 GCA_051892275.1 Oscillospiraceae bacterium
GTTGCCGCAAACATACAAGCAATACCCCAAGGGATATTGGTTATATCTATCACATTTGACGAAAGCAGGAATGCAAGACCTATCTTTAACAGCGTTATCTGCACGATAGTAGTCACAAAGGCTCTAACAAACTGTGTGACATAGTTGCGGAAAATACCCTTGTCGTTTTCAAGCAGACCTAAACACGCAAGCGGTATACCGGCTACCATTACCTGCATCTCCACTCCCCGTGACATAAACTGTAACAGTAATATGAGATAGAAGATGAAGAACACAAGGCAGGCAAGTACCGGAACAATACCCAGAGAAGCTATGCCTGTCAAGACGGTAGCTGTGTAGTTGGTTTCTGCGCCTAGCTGCGTTAAAAGTGTGGTCGTTACACTATCGCAAACCTCTACGAAAATATCGTATATCCAGCGGAACATAAGCGCCGTTGCGATTGCTTTCACGAAATTCACAAGCAGCATTGTAGGGTCGGTGTCCGGATTACCGTCCGTCCATAGCACATACAAGTCAAAGCCTTTTTTGAGAAATTTCAGCACCATAAGCGATAGTGCAAGCGAAAACGCCATATCCGAAACGGTTGTGAAGAAATTAACGCCTGTGCATTGCGTCATCATCTCGTCTGCGTGAAAAACCATGTCGTACAGACCGCCAAGCACCAGTTCATTCATGAAAGTGGTTACAATTCCGGTTATGAGCGCAACAACAAGCGTTATAATGATAAATACCATAAGCGTGTTTCCTTTCCAAAGCAAGAGCCGCAGGGACAATCGCTCGGCGGAAATGACCGAGGTGTCACGCCTCTGCGACTCGCTTTATGCGGATTGGATAGAGGGTGGGTATCAGCCCATGTTGAACATGGATGTTACCTTGTCCTCAGTAGAGGGCATGATAACGTTGTTCATCAGAGCGATCAGTCCTACCAGCAGAATGCCGCCGAGTACTACGCCAATGATGATAACGATAGCGTGTTCGGAAACGGAGCCGCGGGTTTCCTCAATCTTGTTCTTTGCTGCCGCAACAGCCATAACTGCCTTGTTGATTGCCTTAGTCTTGATAGCGTTGATCTTGTTCATCATAGTTTTGTTCCTCCAAAAATTGTAGTAGTTTATCTTTCAGGCTCGTCGAAAGACGGAGCGTTGAAATCCTGTGTGTTATCTGCGGTGTTCTCACCGGTGTTGGTATTGGCATTCGCATTTGCGCGGAGCTGTTTCATGAGCGTTGAGTAAGCGCCGATTACAACATTGCTTATCTCGTCGCGCAGCTCTTTGGTCGTGGGGAACGCCGTATCAACATACTTCTTATCGCCGTTCTGGTCGGTGTAGGACACGTTCGGCATATTGACGAAAATGCCCTTTGAACCGTTCATCACGGAAAGACCTCTCACAACGAACGAATCGTCGAGGGTAATGCTGACCGTAGCAAGACGGCTGCCGTTCGGATTGTTTGAGAGCTTAATGTCCTTTTCGGGATTGCAGCTTATCTTCATTGTGTGTTCCTCCTTTGCTGCGATATGTGGTTGCGGTGAACGTTTTGTCGGGGGAGGTATCCACGAAAGGCGTAACATTATGTACCACCTCCAAAGTAACCTGTGATTACCGTAAGCAGAGAGGTCGCTACTACCGCACCGATAGTGGAAACTACTGCGGTAATAATGCGGTTATCCCACTTTTTTCTGTCCATTTCGTCTGCGGCAGAACGCCTGATACAGAAATAGACAATGCAGACCGTGCCGACTACTGCGGCAAGTCCCAGCAGAATAGTTGACGCGTCATTCAGCAGGTTTTTTAAGCCTGTCGCAACGACAGAGCCGCCTAAACCGCCGCCATCGTCAGCGAAAGCGGTAACGCTTAACGCTGCTGTCATGACCGCCGCCGTAACAGCGGAAATGATACCCTTGACCTTACTTGTCATCTTTTTCCCTCCTTTCAGAACATAGAATTGTGACCTTCGTTTTCCGCATTAACAGCTTTTCGCGCCTTTGCAGCTAATTCCAGCCACGGTTTCCATAATTTTATCTCAATCTCGCCGTCATAGCTTGGTCTTGCATTTTCATCAAGCTCAATTAACCGCTGATTATGCTTTTTGTCGCCCAGACCGAGCATATCGTTGAATGCCCATTTGGAAATATCCGGCGACTCCATAACGGCGGGAGAGTTGTTAGAGATAACGAGCGAATATGGACGTTCAAAACCGTTCATTATTTCCTCCGCAGTAAGCAGGCTGCGCTCTATCAGCGACACATTCACGGAGCTGGACGGGTTTGAATACTTTTGTGCGGAACTGCCGAGTGAATAGGTTAGGGTTGTGTACTTTCCCATTGCTTCGGAAAGCTCCTTGTTGGTTTCAATATCGGTGCTTTGGAGATATATCCAATAGCGGCAGTTTCCCTTTGCTATGTTGGCAACCTCCTCGCCGTACACAAGTTTAAGCTGTGCAAAGCTCTGCAAAAACAAATTCCACCTTATTCCGTAGCCGCGCGACACCGTAAGTTTCTTTTCAAAGGTTTCAATCTTTGAAAAGTTACCAAATTCGTCCAGCACGAAATTAACACGATAGCGCAGGCGGTTTCCTGTTTTCTTCGCAGCAACAACAAGCAATTCATACTGCTGTGCCACAAGTATTGTGGTGATTGGATAGAATGTTTCACGCTCATCGGGAAGAACATAGAACAATGCTCTTTTCGGCTCTGTACCGAACGATGCAAGGTCAAAATCTGACTTTGATGTAATCCGGTAGGTGGTCGGATTGGTGAACAGACGGAGCGTTGTGAGTGCCGAGGTATAAAAGGACGCTGCCGTTTTATCGGGAGCGACATTTGCGATAGCAAGCGTTTGCCGTGCGGGGTGGTTGTCCGGAATACTGCGGAGGTACTTTTTGTACTGTATCTCTTTCTCTCCCTGCGCGGGAACAGACATATTGCTGATAAATTCGTAGACATTCGTGAGATTTTGGTATTCGGGGCGGTCTTTGTTATCGTAGACAACTGCCAGAATGGACGCAACGATGATAGCCATTTCTCCGTTGGTCCAGATAGGCTCGCCCTTTTCGCTTTTTTCTACAAGAATGTTCACCATATCCCATGCCTTTTCGCTTGCTGTGTTTATCTCACCTCTGTTTACCGCGTCGATTATGGGCTGCAAAGGATTGTAGCACATAGATTTCCGCGGCGAATTAAAGTCGATAACGCAAACGGTATAACCGAGCGTTTCAAGGAAGGTGTGCATATAGTGGTAAAGCTCGCCTTTCGGGTCGGAAACCACAATACCTTCACCGGCAAGAGCCAACGCACACAATGTTTGAAGGACAAGCGTTCGTGTTTTGCCGCAGCCGGTTGAACCGATAGTCATTGTGTGAACGTCATCGGTGATACAGCTTATCTGCTCCTTGATTGCTGTTGCATTTCTGCCGAGGACTATCCCCGCCTCATCAAAGACATTGCCTTTTATGCCTATGGGCTTTGCATGGTAATACTGTCCGTTGTCAACAGCTTCAGCTCGCCGCAAACCTTCCGCAAGCAGCCGCTTTATTTTATCGTCTGCAAGAAACAACACAACGGCGGGAAATATTCTTGCTTTTTCATCATCGGGCATAAACCACGCAGAACCATGCTGCTTTTGTCCGTAGGGTTTTGGTATCTCAATTTTCGGAGTGACTTGATACATTTCCGCTTGATAGGGTTTGAGGGAGCTAAAAAAGTAGACAAAGCAGACTAACGCCGCCATAGTTTCAAATATCCAGAACAGCTTGCGCGGCTGTTCGGCGGAGAACGCTCCGTCTATCAGCGAAAATATATTGAGGTAGTTCCTCTCTGAAAGGCTCCGGTGAGTGAATGAGTCGTTGATAAGATTTGCAAGGAACAGTGCGGCGAATGTGCCGATAATCACAAACAGGCAGCATAGGAACAGCTTGTGAGAATTGTCCTTTATCAACCGTTTCAACGTACTTTTTAACCGCTGTGGAAACTTGGGGACACGCTGATTAAAGCGAAGCGTACCAAATTCAGCCGCGCGAGTATGCGGGTTTGAGCGTGGCGAATTTGGTTTAATCAGCGTTTCCTCGGCAATATCCTCGCGGCAGTTTCTTGTGTTTCGTTTCATAATTCAGCTTCTTCTGTAACGGTTTCCTCTGTCACAACGGTTTCCTTAACGACGGTCTGATTACGCTGTTCATCAACAAAAAGGGTTAGCTTACCGACAGCGTTATTGCAGATAAGCGCCTCGTTCATGGAAACGTCATCGCTCTTGTAATCTTCGAGCAGCTTTATTTCGCCGTTACTGCGCTTGACGATGTCTACTGCGCCAACACCGAACCGTCCCCCATAAAGGTGAGCAGCGTCCTTGTGTACGGTGTAATCAACACCGAGCAGAATGAGTATGTGTTCGGGGCTGTGGGCATTTCTCTCCTTGAAAAGTTCCATCGCCTCATCAAGCGACAGTTTTCCGGCGAACGGCTCATAGATTGTTGAGGGTGTCCCACCCGGTTCGTGACTTAACACATAGAATGAAAAATCGCATATCTTTCCTGTTGTAACTGCCATTTTGTTTTCCTCCATAAACAGAAAAAGGCACGATTCTTTCTCAAAAATCGTGCCTATAAAAATAGGGCGTAAGTATGCTATACAAACGCCCTTAGTTATTCAGTTGTAAGTTCCCTAATAATTCGGTGCTATTACAGTTCTTCTTCGTCCTCGGAGTGTTCGCAGGACTCAAAGAAATTCTGCTCGGCAAATCTTCCCTGAAGTTCACTGAGCCACTCAGGAGCATAGTCGCCTATTCGCTTTATTTCTCCGTTCAGATATTCCGCTACGCAGACAAAGCCGTTTTCATTGTCATAAAACTGCGCCGAGTCGCAATACGGAAGAATTTTAAGGAGATCGTCAAAGCGGTGAGAAAACCTGCGGATAACGTCCTCGGTGGGAATATCGTGTCCGCCTTTCTGCACACGGTTGGCGATGCGGCGAACACTTTCATCTGCGCTTTCAACCGCAACATAGTATAAACGGATACGGTAATTCAGCTCTCTTGCGGTCTTTATGGTACGCAGCGTTCTGTAACCCGAAAGAGTGGTTTCCTGTGTGAAATTCAGACCGTTTTCAAGGCACATATTTATGCGGCGAACAGCCTCTCTTGCACCATCTATCTTGTTGCCGTTTTTTTGACGGGTTATGCTGTCTGTATCTATAATACTGCCGAGAGAGTCGGTATCTCTTGCGAGAACACCCGTTAAGCTGCTTTTTCCGACTCCGTTAACGCCGGCGATAATGGTATATGTTTTCATCGACGATCACCTTCCTTATGATTTAGTATAACACATTCGGCGGAGATAGTCAAGCCGATTACGGCAGAACGGGTGCTATATGCCAATCGTCATAGACATTTCCTTTTATCCGTATGCTGTCATCGACAAGCCGTATTGACAACTGACCGGCAGGACACCACACATCAAACACCTCAGCATATACACGGTATGGTGTGTTGTCGGGATACCATATCGGTGTAAAATGTGTGCGGTCATTGTAAGTGCTGTAAGGATTGACCTTGAACTGATATTCGCTGCCGACTTTTTCAAGCAGGCGGTTGTATTTTGCGGTACTCTGCCTGTTGAAATTGAATTCGGGGAATAGGACATTAACCTTCTGAGCGTTGGTGCAATAGCTTGTATCGCCGTCAATATCCGTGGTAACGGATATGTTTATCCCGTAGCCGGATTTCATTTTCCAAGCGCCGTCGCTGCCTGTCGCCGTGTAGCAATACGGAGATGGAGATACTGTCATATCTGCGGAGAGCCGCACGGTGTATGTTACCTCGTAAGCTCCGTCAATATAAACTGCCCTCTGTATCTTTTTCTCACGCCATCGCCCAGTGGCTGTCTGATATTCGTAATAGCAGCCGTAATAATCATAGCTGCCGGTTGTGGTGGACCAGCTGTCCTGCCCCCAATCATACACCCACTCTGTCCATGACAGTTCGGTTATATCTTCTTTCGGAGCATAAGAGGATATGTTCTTCTCAATTGAGCTTGTGCCGTAATTCTTCCACCAAGAGGGACGTGTGTCTGTAACCTTTGGGTCGGGCGGCGTCTTTTCTTCAACCTTTGCTATCTTCGCATTTATGACAATGCTGCTTACGGTCTGTTTATCCTTGTCTTTGAAAGCGCCGTCGGGCGAGGTTATCGTGATGATAACGTCCTGCGCCGTTGTGGGAGTATGCCACTTGAAATAGCCCATAGCTTCCTCATGCGAGGGACAGCTTACATTGACAGTACCGGACGCGAGGGTTCTGCCGGCTGTGCTTTTGACAGAGTAGTTTACCCGTGCGCCTGTTCCCACGGAATCTCCGTCCTTAACGCGCTTTACCAGCTTGTACTTGTCATTTGCCTCGTCCCATTCATACACCGAAACAGAGCTTGTAGGCGTCATATAAGTATCGGTATAGGGTGAGCCATATTCTCCGTCGCCGAGATAGGTCGCTTTGCTGGATATAAGCGGGAGATTACCGTCGCTGTCGTAGATGGAGAATTTATAACCGTAGTAGTCCTTGTCCTTATTATTATAGAAAGTAAACGAGGTATAGACATAGGTGTCCGTATGGTACTCGGCAATTTCTTCTCCATCGGGCAAATCTTCTTCGGGCGGCGGTTCTGCACCGATAATACCTATACCCATACACCGTATGATACATTCATCGGAATTGTACTTGCTGTTCCCGTTGTAATAATCATTATCCGAGGGTGAATAAACAGATACACCGAGGTCTGTTGCCTGCAAAAATGCGGCTCTCGGCAGTTCCGAGTGCGTGAGCGTTCCGACTAATGCGCGGAGGTTGTTCGTGCTATTCCAAGCTGCCGAGTATGTGACTTTATCGTAGTGGTTAAGCAGCGCACACTCCGTTGCGGTAAGCGCCCAGTTCAGACCGTCATATCGAAAATACGCAATAGGCTCAAAGGCTATCTTGTACTTTCCGTCCGCAAAGTCCTCATATTTCAGCCGTGGAAAGAGTGTCTGCAAGCAGTTTTCCACAAATGCTCTGTCGCCGAGAAAGCTCTTGATAGCCTCATAATTTGAGGTATTGCTTTCGGATATAATATCAATGCTTGATAGGCTTTCCACATACTCGGCATGGTATCCGGAAAGTGAGATCCGTGAAATAACCGTCTGCCGATATTTCGCAATAGAGGTACTGTCAAGTGCGCTGTATGTGTTTCCGACATAAGAGGACGAAAGCCAAGTCGTTTTAGGTATAAGCTCCGTTCCGTCAGCAAAGTAACATATTTCCGATGCTGCGGCAATAGTTGGCTCGCCTGTTATATCCAGCGTGTTGAACACCTTTGTTTCGTCCTCTGCGTCGTATATCGTTATGCGTAAGCCTTCAAGGTCGTAACCATATCCGTCCCACACATTACCGCCGCTGTCCGTTTGTATAGCCCAGCCGTTATTATCGGTGCCGGGCTTAAACCCAGAGCCGTCATCATTACCAAAATTCACGTCCGCAAATGCGCTGCTCGTAAAAAGGAACGTAACGGCAAGGGACAAAAGAACAGCAATAATTCTTTTCTGTTTCATATTTTATCCTTTCGCAAAAGCAAAGGCGCACATTTCTGTACGCCTTGCTGTATATTTTGAGGAAATTCTCAATCCGTCCATTTCTCGCCGCTTAATTCAAAGTCGGGAATTTCATCAACAATTACCGGACCAGACTCGCACCAGATTTGGAAGATACCATTGTATATCCATTTTGTTCCGTTGCTGTCCGTGTAGGTATCGCCGCTGTTCGGGTTCTTCGGAAAGCCGTTCTCGTCGGTAGGTTTTTCAACAGGCTCGTCACGCTGGGTATTGTCTGTTGTGGTCGCCGTGCTGGTGTGTTCGGGAGCTGCTGTTACTTTCGGGAGGTCGGTGCGGACAGGCTCTTCGGGAGTGTTATCTGTCGGCTTGCTTGTGACTATGGTCACGGCGGGTTTCGTTGTATCGGCAGGCTTAGTGGTGCTTGCGGGAGTGGTCGCCGTATCTGCGGGTCTTTCAGTTGTGGTGGGGCTATCGGGTGCCGGAGCGGGTTCGGCGGTTTCCTCAACCGAGATAGGCTCGCCCTCGCTGCTGTGGCTGCTTATCGTTACCGCAGGGGTATCTTCGGGTTCGGTTATTTCGTGAATTATTTCGGAGGTCTGCATGAGTTTGTCATTGAGCAGATCAGCGTCACTCCTGCGGTTAAGTATCATTATTGTTGCCGCGGCTGCGATTGAAAGATCTGCTGTTATCGCGATGATTATTTTTGTTGTCTTTGTCATAGTGTGTTCCTCCTTGTCGGATATATAGTTTTCCTGTCAATAATATCATACCATATATTTACAGTTCTGTCAATTAGTTTACACACAAAATTATTCACAAACATTTGCAAATAACCCTGTGCAGATCGCCTAAAAAGCGGAGAAATGTCCAACCGAGAAATAAGCCGTAGGCGTTTCCGGTACATTTCTATATCGAAAGCTCGTCCTCAAGTTCGTCCTCGTCCTCAAGTTCATCATCTTCCTCAATGTCAAGTTCGTCTGTCTGAGCGAGTTCGCTTTCGGAGTTAAGGCGGCGGACGAGGTCGGAAAAGCTGTCAAGGTAGTGCTGATAATGTTCGTAGCGGCGCATGGTGATAAGGTCATCATTCTCAATCGCCGAACGGAGGTTCTCTGCGTAACCTATGACAGCCGGAACGCAAAGCCGTTTCATTTGCTTGTCTGAAAGGCTTTCAGCCCGCTGACGAATAAATATCAAGTTTTCATCAGCGTCGATTATTCCCATTGCTATCGCAGCATTTTTTCGTATCTCGTCCTTGCGGGCGATATAGTCGCTCGGAACAATGGGCGGCAGTTCACGCTGACAAATTTCATCGAACATGAATAAAGGAGTTTCTTCCTCAATCATCTGCTTTTCATAGATAATATGGTTGCGGACAAGGTTCAAATTAACGCCATCAGCGTAAAAAGGGTCGGAGCTGCCGTATTTATAGATATGCTCCCAGCGTTCATATTCGTTTTCAAGGTTTTTAAGTCTGTCCATACGCACCTCGCTTTCATTCGGAGAAATGTCCCTCTGCTACCCATTTCTCAGTTAAGGTTCCGGTTCTGCCTCACTCTCATCATTCTCCAAAGACTCATACCATTCGGGAGAATAACCGAGTATCTCTGCTGCAAGCTGGCAAGATTCAACCGTCTGACATTGCGGAATATAGGTTTCGACTTTTTCACCGTTTTTATAGGTTGCCGTGCCAACATTGTAGCCGAAATCTTCATCAGCCCACCTGTGTTCAAAGGACAGCGACGGAAATAACGACGAGAGCCTATCAATAATCGCTTCTGGTCTTGTCAAGGCTGTTTTGAAAACAAGCGTGTTATTCTCAAACGGCTCGGCAGAAATACTATTACTACCTATGTACCAATTCTGCAAGCACCACTCATACTTAATAGGTGCGCCGTAATTAAGAATGTTGTGTGCAACCCGCTGTCCTCTCTCCGCAGATTCTTTCTCAACGATATGGCTGTCGCCCGAAATACTGATTTGTCGGAAATCGGAATAGTACGATTTAAGTGCTGCAATAAGTTCCTTATATTCATTTACAGGGAGTTTTGCGATACCTTCAACCGTTTCTTCGTTCATAGGATTAACAGCAGAGAGGTAGTTTGATAGGTTTTCAATGCGATTATATTCAGGAGGTATATCAATTTCCTTTGGCATAGGGATAATCTTGTCAAAGTCAAGCAGTGGGTTTCCTTGCTCATCTTTTGTTGTGACGGTATCAAGTAATCTGCGTATCTCCGTTTCTTCTCCGTCAATCACAAGGCGATTTGTAATATGATTTGGCATTTTCTTATCCTTTCCACAGAAATGTCCATCTGCTACCCATTTCTCCGAGAGCAGAAGAAATGTCCCTCTGCTACTCATTTCTCCGAGAGCAGAAGAAATGTCCCTCTGCTACCCATTTCTCCGAGAGCAGAAGAAATGTCCATCTGCTACCCATTTCTCTGAGGGCAGAAGGAATGTCCATCTGCTACCCATTTCTCAAACCTCGTCATCGAAATTGCTGGCGTTATAGGCTCGGTTGAGTTCCTCCCGCGCCTCCTGCCGATATTCTTCTTCCGGCTTTACCTTTTCCTTTAGGTATTGCGCCGCAAATTTTTTGGCAGTAGCAAGAATATTTTCGTGAGAACGCCCGTCAGTGTAGTTTTCGGTGAGCATACCAATTACCGTTGCGAATGAGATTGCCGACGTTCTTCCGGCTCTGGCGCATATCGGTATAACGCGGTGTTCGATTATGCCCTCTATCTTTTTCAGATATGGAGCTATGCAAATATCAAGCTCCTCACGAATATACTGACGGATCATGTTCTCATTGGCTCTTGCCGCGTCCGTGTCAAGGCTGCTGTCAATAAGCAGCCGTACAGCGTTTGAAAAGTTGGTGTTGTGTTTCGCCGCGTACTTGTCAATAGCCTCTATCATTTCCTCCGTCATAGCTATCGGTTTCTGTTGGAGTCGCCTGCTCATAGGATAACCTCCTTTCCGTACTGTAAATATTTAGGAGAAATGCTAAAGAAATTCTCATAACGCTAGTGAAATTCCTTGCAACGCCTTTGGCGGTGCGGTGTGAGGTAGAGGAACGAAGTTCCTCTATTCCTGCCCTACGGAGTTGGGGCGCTTTCCCCCCGCGGTGTTGAAAGGCGGTGGAATGTTGAAAAATAATCACATTTGCATTTCATTAGCCTGTTGCTCCATTTCTGACTCCGCCTCGTCTATTTCTTCCGCTGTCATCTTGAGAAAATCAAGGAGAGGGGTATTCAGACGGCGGTAGTGCTGCAAGTCCTCGTTCCAGTCCTTTGTTATCGGACTTATAGTTCGCAGCTTGAGCTGTCTGTCGGGAAAGTCATTCTGTATCTTGCTGATAAGATGAGCTGCCGCCTCTCTGCCTGCCTTGTCATTGTCAAGACCGATATAAACATGGTTTATTTCGGGGTGATTACAGAGGTATTTGTAAGCTGCCATGTAATTCTCGCAGCCGTTAAGACTCAGGCGGTGTTCCGCTTTCCAGTTCTTGCCGAGCAGCGTCTGAAAGGTTGCGTGAGAGAGAGCGTCGATAGGGCTTTCAAATATGCGGAGTACGTCATTTGTTCCGCGCACCGCAAAAGGGCAGGTCTTGTCGCCGCCTGCTGCCTCACCGCGAAACTGCACATAAGATGATGTACCGCGAAAAGCGCAGCTCCTAATGACACCTTCTTCGTCCGTTCCAAAGAACAGGCAGTTATGGTGAGCATTGTCCTCCGCAATGAGTTGCTGTTCTATCATCGAAAAGACAATGTTCTTATCAATGCCGCGCGTCCGTATGAGATAGGCGCACACTCTGGACGGCTTTATATCGTGCGGCGGGACAACAAATTCTGAATTCGGTTTCGTTACACGGTTCAAGTTCTTCCGCACGGAGGTTTCCGGTTGTACAAGATATACGCCGTGGAGTACACGGTTGGCGATAAAATCGAGTGCGTCATCACGGCTGCAACCGAGAGTGTCCGCCACAAGGTCGGCGGGAAAACCTTTTGCACCATCGGAATGGCGATACCAGTTGTTTTTTTCGGGGAAAATGTAAAGACCGCCGCTGTCCTTGATATGTACTGCTTTTGCATTGCTGCGCTTGCTCTCGTCAATAACCAGTCCCAGCGCCTCTGCGACAAGCAGGCAGCTTGCATTGGTTATCTTAAAGTAATCATCTCTCGTATATCTTCCCATTGTGTACCTCACTTTCATTCGGAGAAATGTCCCTCTGCTACCCGTTTTTCATAGGAGTATCTGATACCGGAAAGAACAAAGCAAACACATGGAAGTGCGCAGCCATTCCCCCAAATCATGTATTCTGCCGCATCGGGGTGCGGTGAGCTTAACCACTTTGCTATCTGTTTGCGCGTCTTTTCTTTTTTCAGCCCTTTTATCTTTCCATACTCGCTGAAAATCTTGCTCCAATAATCAATATCTGCCTCGGTAGGGTTTGCTATTTCAACGTCGCGACACCAACAATCGGGAAAACCCTGCAAGCGGGCACACTCGGTTGGCGTGAGATACCTTACGGCTATTCTGCCCTCGCATTCCTTATTAACGATAGGAGCAGACTTGTAATCGGACGCTGCAAGCGTTCCTGCAAGCTCTTTGTCGGCGGTGCGATAGGAACGGCTGGCACAATAAGAGGGGACGATAATTGCGTTCTGCTTTCCTGGGCTACCTCCGTTCACGAGAGTGTTGGATATTCCGTCGGAGCGCAGGCAGACTCCGTGAGCCTGCATATATGGGTAAAAGTTGCACGGTTCCGGTGCGAATAAGGTCTGATCCACATTTGTGGAAAGAGTCGCTGACAGATTATCCTGTAACAATGCACCCTTGCCGCCGCCTTCTGCTCCGCAGCGTATTTTCAAGGTTTTCGGGGTTTCCACTACAAACGGACAGTTATTGCCGCCCATACCGTAGGTTGCGGATACTGCGTTAGCTGTTTCAAGCGGTCCGGTGTAACGACAGGTCTGACTATGATTGTCAAAACACTTTAGGTCAACCCTGCCTGTTTTTTCAGAGCTTCCAGCAGAACAGAGGGTAAACCCTTTCCGCGCTTCATAGAACGCTTGATTATACCCAGACACGCTTTCGGACTCAAATAGTATTTTGCCGGCACTTTCTCCTCCAAAATCTGCGACAAGGTAGATTCGACGACGACGCTGGGCGACTCCCCAGTATTGTGCGTTAAGCAATCGCCAGGCGACAGAAAAATTATCTCCCACGATTTCTCCGCTGCCGAGCCACTTGTTGTTTTTCGGCATAGGTATTGATACCTCATCGGTTTCTTTGATGGAGCAGATTGCTGTGAGGACGGAACAGAAATCCTTTCCTCGGTTGCTGCTGAAAGCTCCTGCGACGTTTTCCCAGACGATATATCTCGGATATTTGCCATGCGTTGCACACCTCATTTCCTTTATCACACGGATTGCCTCAAAAAACAAGTTAGAGCGCGAACCGTCAAGACCGGCTCTTTTCCCAGCTATTGACATATCTTGGCAGGGTGAGCCAAATGTGATTATATCCACGGGCGGTATTTCCGCTCCGTTCATGCTGCAAATGTTACCGAGGTGCTGCACCTCCGGCATTCGCGTTTTAGTAACAAGTATCGGAAATGGTTCTACCTCCGATGCCCATATAGGCTTTATCCCGACAAGCATACCGCCAAACGGAAAGCTGCCGCTTCCGTCAAACAGGCTGCCTAGCGTAAGTTGTTCGTTCATATCCTTTCCTTTCTTTCAGAGAAATGTCCCTCTGCTACCCATTTCTC
>JBJFGA010000315.1:13440-33763 GCA_051892275.1 Oscillospiraceae bacterium
TCGTTCATATCCTTTCCTTTCTTTCAGAGAAATGTCCCTCTGCTACCCATTTCTCACGCAGGAGCGGTGGTTATCACGGAGAAATGTCCATCTGCTACCCATTTCCTGCGCGGGGGCGGTGGTTATCACGGAGAAATGTCCCTTTGCTACCCATTTCTCACGCGGGGGCGGTGGTTATCGCAGAGAAATGTCCATCTGCTACCCATTTCTCGCGCGGGGGCGGTGGTTATTGCAGAGAAATGTCCCTCTGCTACCCATTTCTCGCGCGGGCGGTGGTTATCACGGAGAAATGTCCACCTGCTACCCATTTCTCGCATTTCGTATTCTTGTTCTCTCTTTCAGAGAAATGTCCCTCCGCTACCCATTTCCTCGATGAAAGCGCGTAGCTGCGGAGGGACTTGTTCTGATTTAATCTTCTGAAAAAGAGGATCGGTTCAAGAGGGTTCCAGTTCCTCATCTTCAGTTGCCGGAGTATGTTCGCGGAAATCATCAAGGGTCATTGTATAGCCGCCGAAATTGGTGTCATCTTCGCCGAGAACAACACCTTCCTCTGCTCCCTGTATAGGGTATCTGGTAATGACCGTTCCAAAGTGATTGACGGTAATGGTGTTCCTGACCTCGTTTGCGATACCGTCGTTATCGTCGCGGAGGTCATAGGCATAAAGACCGTCGGGAACAGTGCTGCGGTCAATGCGGTAGTTGCTGAAAAGCGCGTCCTGTCCGAGTATCTCAAAAGCCTCATAATCTCCGTCGTAAGCATTTACAGGTTTCATTGTGATGTCCTTTCCGAGAAATGTCCATCTGCTGGACTTTTCTCAATCGTGTTCAGGTTCTTCTTCGTTTTCTTCTTCAAGAATGTCATTCAGAGCGTCCCTTGCCCATGAGGGAATATGTTCCTCTTTCATAGCACCGAGGAAATCATTGCTGTGGATAGCGGCTTCCTCTCGGTCATATAAAAATACACCGATAATCTGCCTGCCTTCCTTTTTAGGGTCGCAGCCTGTACCTAACTGTGCCAAAAAGAGCTGATTTTCAGGGATACGCTTATCCGGCGCTAAATATTCGGGACGAATAATCATTACCCGTCCCGTATAGTCTGAGGTGTTCGCTGTGTCAACATTGTTCTCACCATACATTCCGCAGAAAGTGAGTTTGTCCATGTCGCCCTCGCGTTCGCTTATGTATGCCTCAAATTCTTCATCATTGCCGTATCCGAAATCGTTGCGGAATTTTTCTGCCATTTCGGAAATTATGCTTTCCATTCCGGATAGGGTCGGGTTATATCCCTTTGCGCGTACTTTTTCCATGAAGTGTCCTTCAACATTTATTTGCTCAACCATATCCCACACGCTGTCGCGTTCATCTTCGTTAAGCTCAAATTGCATTTCTTCGCCGTTGACGGTTCGGATAATTGAGCCTGCCTTCGGTGTGAGTTCTTCCTGTCTGATATGTTCATTCACATTAGATAATGCGCGGGAAAACAGGTCGTGATACGCAGCAAAACAATTATTGTTTGAGTCACCGGTGGTAAAGTAGTGTCCCCACACCGGTGAAAGACCCCCGTTGTGATTGCTGTTATACCATGTTACATAGTGGCTCGGCATATTCTTGCTCTGTCCGAGAAGAAATTCGGCGGTCGGGGTTTTAACCGTCTGAATTATGCGGTATCCTTCGACTTCCTGCTGTTTTTCTTTGTTTCTATCGTGGTAAGTAAACCTCACCTCCTCCGCTACGCTGTCGAGAAGAACAGAGTGAGCTGCCCCCAGCGTACTGTTGGCGACTTTTCTGATTGCCTCGGCGTTGGGATAATCGGCGATAAATTTGCTTGCCCACTCCTTGTTGGCTTTGTCGATACGACCGTCCCATTCGAGGCTGTTGATACGGAGAGCAAGCATAAGCATTGCACGTTCAAAGCCGTATTTCTCGGTGACTTCCGCGGTGATTTTTTTTACATCAAGGTAATTGTTGCGGAAATTGTCGCCGATAGAACGGTGAATAAATAAACCGCATTCCTCGTTCAAATTCATACTTTCGCGGTACTGTTCAATTTCGCCGTTCTCTTTGGCATATTTGAGAGTGTTCTTGTAAATATCCATAGTAGTGTTCCTTTCGCAGAAATGGGTAGCAGGTGGACATTTCTCAATCAGAGTTCCGGTTCTTCCTCGGTGCAAATAGGGAGGTCGTGTGTAGCAAAATATTCGCTGATTGCCTTTTGTATATCCCATTCGCTTGGCGCGGTATTATCAACGCTGTTGTTCAGATAAATATCTGTGATACCGGAAATAATCTCGTCATCGTACTCGTCGCTGTCTAGCTCATTTTCTTCAATATAGTTTCTTATATCCTCCATAACGCCTATTCTCTGCTGTTTCATAAAAGCGTCAAGGAGTTCGCTTTGGGATAGCCTTATCTCATAAGTCTTGTCACCTATGGTGCGCTTTACAGCAAAATCTGTTTCGTGGTCCGGAGCATGAGAGATGATTACACGCGCTTTCTCGGCGGCTGCGATCATCTCAGCAAGCTCCGCAACATTCACGCTGGCAGCAAGTTTTTGCTTGCAAAACCCTATAAGTTCGGCACTTGTGCCGACGAAAAGAGTGCCATCGGTGATTTTTTCTTTCAGAATATAACTATCAGAAAAGTGAGGGTGCGGTGATACGGTTATCCTATCTGTGGTTGGCATTGTGATTTCCTTTCAAAAAATGGGTTGGAAACGCCTTCGGCTTATTCCGCAGATGCACATTTCTCTTTTTTCAGAGTTCAAGTTCATCTTCTTCCTCGGTCTGCGGAGCCGGTTCACATTCGTCCGAAAACAAAAACAACGGAGTATTCTTTGTGTCCTCAAATACTCCGTTGGTTATTTCTGAAAGCCTGTTTATGTACTCCGTGCAGGCACTTGTGTCACGCTTACGGTAAGCAGAATGAATATCGTAGTTGTCTAGCAGCGCAGTAAGTTCCGTTGCGGCTCTTTCAAATACCTTTACTGCGGCAGGCGGTATGCTGCTGTCTGCGGCGCAGCGAAACAGTGAACGCTCTGCTGCAATTCTGTTCCGTATGGGGTCGGAGCTGGTGTAGTAACCTTGAATTTCATAGCTGCCGTTGGAATGCCGCCATGTTGCAAACTGCGATGTACCGGACGTGCGTTCGCCGAGGACGATTTCCATTCCGGACGTGCTTATGGTTTGTATCGGTATGAAATGTGTGCTTGTGTACACTATATCACCTCTTTTCGTTGAACAATGGGTAGCAGATGGACATTGTTATCTGTCCATTTCCTCCTCGTCAAGCTCTGCTGTATCATTATCTGCCGCAGTAGCAGCTTCAGCTTTCGCAAATAATCTCTGTTCGGCTTCGTGCTGCTTTGGGATTAGAACAGGGAGCAATGCCTTAAGATAATCCTGATCCGAACATTTGTTAATATACAGACCATAAGTATCAAGCACTTGTTCCTCGGCAGGGAATGCCCATATTACAACATCACCGTATATGCCGTTTGTGCAGATAAAATCTGCAACACCTTCAAGAGTGTTGGGTATCTCAATTGGATCACCCACCCCCACTCCGACAAGCATCTCTGCGTCCTTATACTTATCCATATTAAACCTCCATTTCTTCCTCGTTGTCTAGTTCCTCCGCATTATCTGCCGCGGCAACTGACTCCGATGACTCCGTAAATTCCGCTTCACGCAGCTTTTGAGAAAGCACGGGGAGCAGCGCATTGAGATATTCCCGGTCCGGACAAAAGTCAATCTCAAGACCTGATGTGGAAAGCACAATATCATTGGAAGAGTCTGCGTAAATTTCAAGAAACCCATATATACCGTTGGCGACAATATAATCTGCAACATCAGCAAGTGTATTGGGTATCTCGGAGATATTTGATGCGTAGTCTACTCCGATAAGACGCGCCTCATTTTTATACTTATCCAAATTATGCCTCCATTTCTTCTGCGCCGTTTTCCTCCGCATCTTCGTCAAGCACCTGTTCTTCCGCCTTACCAAATTCAAGCTCGGCATTTATTGCCGATTGTTTTTCGATAAGCCTTGCGAGTTCTTCTGTGTGTTCAAACGGCTGTTCATATAGGGTTTGAGCATTTTTAAGCTGGGTTTCATTCTTGGCTATGGACTCGGCAAGCCGTTCCGGTTCGTTTTCCAGCTTTAGAAGAAGATTATCCAGCTTAGTGATAGCACCCGTACCGCTGTTTGCGTAGTCATTGCGGTAGCTGTTCTTTCCTTTCAAGACAAGGTGCATGGTAAGAGCGTCGGCACGTCTTATGCCAATCTCAAAACCATGATACTTACCGAAAAGCAGGAGTTCGTGTTCAGATGCCTCATTTGTTCCCATATAGGCTTGCACCTGCGCCTCAATCATTTCGGCAGCCTTTTCTTTTTCAGTATAAGTTTTTCCGTTTATTTCAATAACAAAGCTGTCCTCAACAAACGGGTGCTGCTGAAAAGTCTGAATGTCTGCCAAAGCATTGTCACGCTGCCGGGTAAGGTTCTCTATCATTGTTGGATACATTTTTGTGATGTCCGTTTCCAAGCGCTTATGCTCTGATAGATAATCGGATTGCAGCAGCATAAGACGCGCTACCTCGTTATCAACGGTCAATTTTTCGGCTATCAGAGGATTGTCGGTGGTCGCGGCTTTCATCTCGGCAAAGGTGAGAGCTGTTTCGTCGATGTCCTCGCAGCTACGGGATACAGGCTTTCCGGACAGTACCTTTGACGCTATCTCCTGCTTTTTCTCAAGGAGCTGCCAGCGATATGTATCAAAAGTGCCCTTTGTAGCGTAATAAAAGACGTGTACCTCATCAAGTTCGTTTCCTTGACGAATACCGCGCCCGTTGCGCTGCTCGATGTCCGACGGACGGTAGGGCGCGTCAAGGTGGTGCATGGCAACAAGGTGTTTCTGGATATTCACACCCGTACCGAGCTTTCCAGTTGATCCGATAATTACTCGCACCTGCGCTTGATTAACCTTATCAAACAATTCAATACGCTGACGGTCATTGTGTGCGTCGTGGACAAAAGCTATCTCGTCCTCGGAATATCTGCCGCTTGCGACGAGCTTTGCCTTGATGTCCTCATAAACAGTAAATGTACCGTCATATTTTGGGGTGTTCGTATCGCAAAATACAACCTGTGCCGTACCCGGATTGCTTTCGTCTATATCAAGTATGTTCCTTACACAGTTGTTTACCTTGCTGCCCTCATAGTCCTCAGCTGCGGGATTGAGTATCCGTCCGTCCAGCGCAACTTTGGTCATAAAGGTACAGATGGCTAACATATTATCTTCTTCCGGCTTTACCTCCTTGTTTTCGATTTTCCTTGCCCGTTCCATGCCTTCGTCACGCTGTTCCTCCTGCGCGGGGGACGGCTCGCAAATAACGAGCTGCGGTTTTCCACCGGCGACACCCGGCAGTTTGAGGTCAAGGTCGGCGGTCTTAACGATGTCTGTGACCTCACCGAACAGGTTACAGAGTTCCGGCAGATTTACAAAGTTCGCAAATCTTGTTCTCATGCGAAAACCCGTTCCGGAGGGCTTAACCTCCATAGTCTGTGTGATATTGCCGAAAACACTCGCCCAGTTATCGAAATATTCGATGCCGAGCTGTTGGAGAGTGCGGTACTGCAAAAGGTATTGCCAGACGAACATTTCCGATATAGCGTTGCTTATCGGAGTACCCGTCATAAGGCAGACACCGCCGCCGTTGTTTATTTCCTGCATATATCTTATTTTCAGTTCAAGGTCGAACGCTCGCTGAGAATTGGAGTTCGTGTTTATGCCGGCAACATTCGTCATCTTGGAAAACAGAGCAAGATTTTTGTAGTTGTGAGCCTCATCTATGATGAGATAGTCGCAGCCTAAATCTTCAAATGAAATGAAATCATCTTTTTTTGCCGCGGCGCGAAGCTTTTCAATCTTTGTCTGTAATGAAAAGCGCATACTTTCCAACCGCTTTATAGAAAGACGTTCGCCTTTATCGGCTTTCATCATTTCAATGGTTTGGGTAAGTTCTTCAATGCGCCTGTCAAAGTATTCCTCCTGCCGTTCCAGTGACATAGGCATTTTCTCAAACTGACTCTGCGAAACAATTATCGCGTCAAAGTCGTTTGAGGAAATCTTGGCGAGAAATCTGCGGCGGCTGAGTTTCTGAAAATCTTTTTCAGTAGCCACAAGGATATTTGCTGAAGGAAAAAATCGCTGAAATTCCTCGCCAAACTGTCCTATAACAGCGTTCGGAACAACGAAAAGCGGCTTTGTTATAGCACCTATGCTTTTGAGGTACATTCCCAGACCTGCGGACGCTGCTGTTTTTCCCGCGCCTACTTCATGTGCCATTAGTCCGCCGCCTGTCGCGGCAAACCGCGCGATAACATCTTTCTGGTGGGGGCGCAGAGTAACACCGGCAGCCATACCCGGAATATCTATATAGCTGCCGTCATAATGCCGTGGGGTAATATTGTTAAAACGGTCATTGTAGATATTCTCAATACGCTTGACGCGGCTTTCGTCGGCGAGTACCCACTGTACAAATGCCTGTTCGATACGCGCTTGCTTTTCGCGGGCGAGGATAGTTTCTTTCTTATTTACTACATAGCGTTCATGTAATCCTTTCTCATCGCGGTAGGTTTCCTTGTCCTTTACGGTTGCTCTGCGCTGATTAAGGCAAAGCTCGGTAAGCTCATAGGCGTTCAGCCTGCGTGTTCCGTATTCCTGGTCTACCTTAACATTGGAGTCTGCTCCCTTGTTTGGTATTCTCCATTCGTTCAGTGCGGGGAGATATTCACAAGATATTTGCTGTTTTGCAAAACTACCGGAGCTGCGGTTAGACCTTGCAGTTTCAAAGGTGTCATAAATAAATTGCGTGTACATTTCCGCAGGGATAAACATAGAGCCGAGCCGAAAGCTAATATCGGAAATGCCGAGAGTAGGCGGTTGATGCTCTTTCAGCGCGGCAACATTCCGAGAGAACATTTCGGGATTTTCTTCTGCTTTCACCATTGCAAGACCGATTTTTTCCCGTGTGTGACCGGACAGATACTCGTCGGCTGTTTCCCAACCGGAGTATTTGTCACCGGAGTTTCGGGCGGGATTGCAGAAAATCATATCCCCCAGCTCGTTTATCACCTCGTCCTCGCTTTTACCGCAGAGAGCTGCCATATAATGCAGGTCTATCTGCTGTTTGAGGTTTAAGGAAATGTGCAAAGCCTCAATAGCGGTATCAGCATGGTCGGGGGTTCGGAATTGATTTATCGTGCGCTTAAAGAAAATATCCGCTTTGTCGAAATAAGGCTCGTCCTTTTCGTTTCGCCGTTCGATTTCCAGTGCGGAGAGTTTCGGAGCGCGAATATCATCGCTGAACCGGCGCAGATTTGTCTGAGTGTTAAGGCAGCCGTATTTCTTTACGAAACTGTCATAGAGCGTATTCAGCACCGTTTGCTTTTCGGTGAGCAGTTCGTCTGTGCAGCCATCACGCTGGATAGCGATAAGTTCATCAAGCTGCTGTACAATGACGGTCATCTGCTTTATTGCCTCGGCAGATTTTTTATCGCCTGTGTATTCGGCAGCTCCGTGGTGGTCGCCAAAAAAGAGTTTCCCGCTATCATCGGTGAAATAGGTGAACGGGCGGACTCCGTCCGGCAGAGGGGTATAGCTGATTTCTTCCTCGGTGTCAAGTTCCTCCAGCGTAGGAGCTGCGGTGAATTCACCATTGAGAGAAAGTACCGCTTTTTCAAGTCGCTCGGCGGTGTTTCCATCAGCTTCTATGGTAGATACGTTGCCGTACCTTGCGCTGACTAATTTCGGGGTTCCGAGCAGATGTTCGGGGTGTTCCGCATAGTATGCGCTTATATCGTAGAACGAATTCCCGTTATGCTGAAAATAACCGCCTCCGTCCTTTACCCATGCAGGGAGTCGATAGCGGGTTTCATAGCTGCTAAAGGTTTCCTCCAAAATTCTATCACGTTTTTTGAAGAAAATAATATCCGTAACTACTTGTGTTCCGGCGCTGCCAAAAGCGTTATTCGGCAGGCGCAGCGCACCGATAAGCTCGGCTCTGCGGTACATTTCTATTCGGGGATTGGCGGTCATTTTGTCAAGTGTTCCGCTGCTGGTGATGAGTGCTGCTATTCCTCCTGCTTTCAGCTTATCAAGGCTCTTGATGAAGAAATAGTCGTGTATCAGATATTCCTCCTTGTATGCCGCGTCATAAGGACTATATTCACCAAACGGCACATTCCCGACTACCACGTCAAAGGTGTTATCCTCAAATTTGGTATTCTGGTATCCCTTGTTTTGTATGTTTGCCAGAGGATAGAGATAATGCGCTATTCGTGCGGTCAAGCTGTCAAGCTCAACGCCGTATATCGTGCTGTTTTCAGCAAGTTCACGCGGCATATTTCCGAAAAAGTTACCCGTTCCCATAGCTGGGTCAATGATATGACCGCCCTTGAAACCAAAATGCTCCAAAGCCTTGTATATGCTCTGAATTATGTACGGTTCTGTGTAGAATGCGGTGGTGGTACTTGCTCTTGCCGCATTGTATTCTTTCTCGGAAAGCAGGCTTTTCAATTCGACATACTCGGATGACCAATCGCTTTTGTCGCTGTCAAACGCTTCGGGAATGCCGCCCCAACCGGAATAATGAGCAAGGATAGTCTGTTCTTCGGGAGTTGCAAACCTGCGTTCGCGCTCGATGTTCAGCAGCGTTTTTATTGCGGCGATGTTATCCTGGTACTTTGCTTTCTTTCCGTGGGAGTAGGTAAAATCATCGGGGAAAGAGTAATTCTGCGCCTTTGGCGTCTGTTTGGGAACAACGGGTGTAAGCGGTTCTGTTGTTTCTTTTTCAGCAGTTTCGGCGGCTTCGGCAGCTTCAATAATAAAGCCGTTGTCTTTTAGCTGTTCGGAAATGCGGTCAATATCTATGTCGCGAATTCCCAGCTTTCCGCCATACTCGCCGCGTATCGGTATTGTTCCGAGAAGATTAGCGGCTTGTGTCGCCGTATCTTCATCGCCGACAAGCTCATAAAAGCTGCCTTTCTTGGTTACGGATAGTTTTTTCCCCTGGTTGGTATCTTTGGGCTGTGCGTTGCTTGATACAAGCTCAAAACCCTGCTTTTCAAGGTTTTGTTTCCATCGCCCATATATAGAGCCTACCGCCTCCATGTCATTTTTATCCGTATTCTCAAAAGACAGGCTGAAATCACCGTCAATATCCGTAATGCGCCATACCTTGCCGTCCAAGCGGATCAAATCGCCCACCTTCAGAATATCGGGGGATACCCTCGGTTTGGGTTCGGGCTGTTCCGTGGGCTGCGGTTCATCGGTTATCGGCGCAAATGACATTCTCTCATTTGTTGTGATATACTCAAATGCTCTTTCAATATCCTCAAATGTGTTGAGGATGCAGTTTTCATGTCTGCCCGAAAACCCATTTGAGGTGCCGGTGATGTTGAATTTACCCTCATTAGTTCTGACGAGCTTGAGGTCGGAAAGTTTGGGGCTGCTTGCGTCCACAATAGGGTGATACCCGTCTATCTTAGTTTCGGCATTTGGATCGCGATATTCAAGCGGAATGATGTTCGCACCGTTCATCAGCGCGGCATAAGCAGCGGTACAAGGAGTACGGCTGATAGGGTGTGCCTGCTTGAAATCATCAAGGATACGCTGTTCCTCGTCCGTAAGCTGTGAATGTTCCAAAAGAAACGGCACAAGAATATCAAGGTTCTGCTTATATCCTGCTCGTTCTTCTTCGGGGAGTTTCAGCGGATTGTTCTCATAGTAATACTCGCAGAATTGCTTTATATGGTCAATGAGAGAGCCGCCGCCAGAGCCTTTGCCATCGCCTATATCAAATCTGCACTCATAGCCGATTGAGTCATCACCTATGACTGCCTTGATATAAAGGTTTGTCTTGTGATAGTATCCTACGGAGAGCGTTGGGTCAATGCGCTCTATATGCTGCTTTTCATCAAGATACTCCAAAACAGCATTAGCAAGCGCAAAGGACACCTGTCCATTCATCTGCGTTAAGGCAAAATCGTGGAAAAGTGTGCTTTCGGTAAACCAATCGCTGTTTTCTTCTCTATCTCCAAAGAAAATGGATACCTCATTATCGGGGAGAAATGTCCCTCTGCTACCCATTGCTGCGTAAATTGTCTTTAGAAATTCCGGCATGATAGGCGTGGTATCGTAGCCGATGCTTTCAAGGTGGCGGATTGCATAATCACAGCGCCACCTTGCCGACTCAACAGAGCTTGCAATATCCGGGTCAACATATCTGTCGGCATTTCTCAGCGTATTGATACATTGTTCTGTGAAAAAGGCGGTTTCATCATCGGTGATATATCTGCCGCTGTCAATCAGTTCCGCGGCAGTTCGCGCCGCGTCTGTCCATTCATAGCGGAGAATAGATTTATCGGCGAGCTTTGCAAGTATGCCTTGCTCATTGTACTCAATATACTTTATATCACCCGATCCAGACCTCATGCCAACACCAAGAATTTCCTTTAGCTTATCGGCAAATTCGTTCGGGAAATCTTCATAGGCGTACTTAATGCGGTGTTTCTCAAAGGGACCGGTAATTCTATCGGTTTCCGTAAGCAGTTGTTTCAGCAACGCAGCAGCGTCAAAACGCTCGGCAGCGTCCGTAATATCGGGCTTGTCTGAAAAAAGTGTGAGTTGTCCGTATTCCTCCTCATCATCGGAAACAGAAAAGGTGGACTTTTCTTGTTCAGTAAAGTCCACCTCGTCATATTCGGTTGTATCGGTTTCGCTTATGGGTTCATCATGGAGAGGGTAATATTTTTCATCTCCGCTATTGTCGCTGTTTCCCTCACTTTCGCTATCAGCCAGCTCACGCACGTCTGTATCGTTTCCCATGCCGCTGCCTGCGCCTGTGTGTATATCATCGTTAGCTGCGACTCGTGCGTCTGATAGTCCTCGCTGAGTGTTGTCGCTGCTTTCAGCGCGTTCAGCTTGTCCATTCTGCTGTCCTCGGCTTTCCTCGCTATCTGCTCCCAGATGGTTCTGTACAGCCCGCTCATGTTCACGCACTCCAGTGCCGCGCTGTCCATTTCCATCATCATGTCCATCGCCTTCAGCGCGAGAGGTGACATATTCGCCCGTCCGTAGCTGTTCAGCTTTGGAAACAGCATTCCGTTCTTCTCCTCGCAGGGTATCTCGCATACCTGATCCGCGAACGTTATCGTTCTGTTTATCTCGCTCATACTCCATACTCCTTATCTGCCTGTCGATCTCACGCAGAACGTCCTGCGCAAGTGCAAGGCTCAAATTGCCTATCTCCATCATTGACACGTCATTGCGTATCTGTGAAACGATAGAGAATTCCTCCGTCATGTCCGCCTCGGAAATATTGCACCGTTTAAGGCATATCGTCCGTGCGGAAAGGCAAATCAACTCCACTATGCGAGGGTCGTTTTGCATCTGCGGTGTTAGTTTACCATTATAATTATATATCCTAATTATATTTTTGTCAATACTTTTCTGAATGTATTCGGAAAGGTTTGTGACATTTGCACCATTTTCTGTGTTGTATCTGGATATAATGCCGGAGGAATATTGCTCGTTCATCTTCCACTTGGGCAGAATAGGTCTGCCGTAGGTTTGCGAGATGTCAAAAAGATATTTGGGGCTGGTATCGTTGATACCCGTGAATACTATCGTGGACAAAGAGCCTTTTTTCACATATCTGCCCATCTTGTTCCATTGTTCGTAGGTCGCTACCGCTGTTGCTTTAGGGTTCTGTTCCGTAAGCAGCATAGCCTCCGAAAATGAGCCAAACCGCCAGAACGGAGAAATCTGTTTCATCATACGCTCCCAGACGTCGGGCTTGCGTAGAGTAGGCAGCAGCTCTTGGTAGAATAATTCTACCTCGGTCAATCTCAACTTAGTTCACCTCCATAAAAAGAGTACGGCTGAAATAAAAGAGCCAATAACTATCGCAGAGCTGATTATCTTAAAAGTTCGGATAAATGGTGTGTCTGATCTCATCATCTGTGTGCGCCTCCATAAATTCCGTAATTGCCGCCATAGTTATCTCCACACTTTCGTATTCGTCATAGCCGGCGAATGTTCTGGAACGAAAATCACCGGACAGATTGACTTTAGGCGGCACAACCGAGCCATTCAGCACGTCATTCAAGCCCTGTGCGGACAAGGTATTCTTGCTGGCGTATCTGCATATCCTAGCAGCTTTCAATTCTGTTATCTCGGTCTGATTACGGCTGAGTGCCTGGGCGAGATCGCGCTGCTGTTCGTTTGAGAGTTCACGGAGTTTTATGGCAATATCTGCCGCAATGCAGATCCCCACATACTCCATGAGTTCTGGGTTGAGGACGGACAATTCGGCAAGCCTGTTTACCTCACTCTCTGAAAGATGGAAAAGCGCAATCAGTTTTTCACGAGTTTCGTAAAGCTGCAACGCTGTGTATGAACGGAACAGTTCGCCGAAAGTCATGCTGTCCGCACGGAACAGATTTGTTATTGCTGCGATCATCTTCTGCACCTCGTCGGTAAGGACTTCTCTGTTGCCAACCTTGCAGGGTATCTCGTCCCAGCGCAGTATATCCTCTGCCGCCTTGAAACGATTGTAACCGGCGACGATTTCGAACTTTCCGGAATCAATGGGTACAACAAGAATAGGCTCCAGAAGGCTATTTGCATACATATCCGACGCAAGTCCTTTAAGCTGCTCGTCCGCCATGTAGCTTACCGATAGACGATTGTGTCCGAGGGTGATACGTTCGGCGGCTATCTGCTTTGAGGGCAGCGGAAAATATGTTTTCAGCACGTCGGCAACATACTCGTTTACCTGCTCGGCTGACATATACGGAGATGTCACGATAGGCTGTTCGCTGCCTGTCCCTCCGGCAATAATTTCGCTTGCTCTCTCGTAGGACACCTCACGGGTGTGCATTTCCTCGTCAAAAGCGGTTTCGGTGGGGACAACCGTTTGAACGGGGAGGGCTGCCGCAGCGGGAACAGGTGCGTTCTCGCTTTTCTGTGCATTTATGTACACGTCTTTATTTCTGAAAGAAAAAGCCATGAAAAACCTCCGTTAGTTGAATTGCCGCGTATATTGCCCCGTATTGTTCGTAACGCAGAAAGGCGGCTGTTCCGGTTCATCTTCGGGTTGTCGGTACTTAGCGCGTATGTCTGCTAAAATGCCGTCAATGTCGATTGATGATGTCTGCGTATCGTAGTCGGAGTAAAATGCGTTGATCCGGTTTTCCGGATTGTATCGGTCATACTCATGGGAATAACTGCCGCTGAAAAGGATAGCACGAATATACGCTTTTGGGTTCGCCGCCTTTCGTTTCCGTGCGGAATTGGCGGTGTTCATCACGTCATCATAGGTTATTTCAGCAAAACGCTTGTGCAGCTCGTCCTTTGGAATATCACGCCCGGATATGCGGACAGAATTAGCGTTCCGGCAGGTGGTTATTATTCCAACAACCATATCGACAAACCTATCGTCAAGTTTCTGTTTGAGTTCGTCTGCGTTTATCTGCTGCTCAACCTCCGCGGTAGAAACAAAGCTGTCTATACAGTTATTTCTTTTTTCAGTATCTATATCTTTTCTGTCATCGACAGATTTGATAAATACAATATTTTTTTCAACAGTATTTGATTGTGTGCGGTTTTCCGTATGCGGACCTTCCGTATTAGGAAAATCGCATTTCGGAGCAGCAGAAGAAACAGCTTTTTCTTTCTTGGCGGCAAGTTTATACTCTGTCTGCTCGCCCTCAAGCATGGTGTAGGGTAATTCATAAACGGTGTATTCCACTCCGAAAAATCTTCCTTTCTCGTCCCGCAGCTTTCGGCGCTTTAGGTATTTGTGTTCCTCAAGCTCGTCCATCGCGCTGCGTATAGCGCATATACCGTCCTTCATAAAGCTGGAAATGCCCTTGATGGTTATGTTGTAGCCGTCGGGCAGGGCAAGCATTGTGGATAGCACATTCTTGCTCTTTCCCGACATTTCCGGCTCGTTGAACAGGCAGTAGTTGGATATGACCATATACTGCCGTTCGTGTTTGATGCGAATAATCTGGTCGTTTGACTTGTTCACCGCGCTGCACCTCCTATATATCCCACTTTTTGAGATTTACAAAGATGTAGCCGTATCTGTCGGCAGGAACGATAAATCTTTTTCCGATAAGACCATCTATACCGCAGCGGAAATCGTCCTTTACCTCGTTTTTGTAGGTCGTCAGCGGAATGGTCGCGTCAAATTCGCGGAGCATAAGTTCAAGGTATGTACCCATTTCTGTCGCTGTGAGCGCTTGCAGCTTACCCGAAAGCACAAGCTCTCTGACAATATGGTTTCTGCGCTCACTGTCGGCTGTGACTATCCCGCCCTGACGTATAACGATTGGCATATCTGCGTTTGCTCTCATGTAATACCTCCTGCTGAAAACAAAAATAGGCTCCCGTTTTCTGTCGGGAGCCGGTAGGGTATGGTCCAGCCTGCCGGAGTTGCACCTGCATATACTGTCGGCTGGAAATGTGGGCGCATAGATGGGAGAATATGCGCCCGTTGGAAAGATGGGATATATCACGGCTCTATGAGCCGGTGATGTCCATGAGAAATCGCATAAAGAGGCTTAACAGCGAAAAGCCGGCAAACAAGCTGATAAGAAATAATATTTTGCGGTTAAGTGCCTTGTGCTGTGACTCGTTCATTTTAGGCGTTTCCTGTTCCTCAATCTTTATTTCGGCGGAAAACAGACCTTTGCTGTTTTTTTCGCTCAATACGGCGACGCTCCTTTCTCCAACTGCTTGCATTCATCGTTCTGTGTGCGGGTGTCAAGCCATTCGGCAATAATATCATCACGCTGAAGGCAATAGCAGAAATACTCGCCGAGTTCGTCCTTGTCTATTTCTCCGATTGTCTGACTGACCTCATCGTGAGAAAAGGATACAACATAGTTTTCCTCGTCCTCTGTATCCTGTTCAGCAGCGGGAACAGCAGAATTTTCATCAGCAGCAGGGGGCGGGGCAGGCGGTGTATCCTGCGGCTTGTCCTCGGACGGAGTATCGGACGAGGTTTCTTCGGGCGGCTGTTCCTTGCATGGCGTTTCGTTTTCAGAAACAGACTTTGTTTTCTCCTCTGCCGTAGCTGTGTCCTGCTTTTGGTTATTCTCAACGGGAATAGGGACGGCAGGTGTTTCTGTCTGCTTTGTTTTTTTCTTAAAGACTATTTCGTTGATCGTTTCTTCGTCAAGTCCGTATCTGTCCTGCTCGGCGATCTGCCTTGCATAGTCCTCGTTCATTTCAAAAGAGGGATTATCTGCAAGCCACTCTGCAAGGACAGATTGATTGCCCTCGGATAGCCCCACAAATATCTCTGCGGTGCGGAACGATAATCGTCCCTCGTCAAGCAGTTCAAGCAGCGCGTCGGATAAACTGGCGCATTTCAGATATTTTGAGATCGTCTTACGGTTGAGATTGTACTGCTCCGCTATTATTTTTTGAACGCCGTAGCCTTTACCCTCGATCTCAGACAACACCTCATACTGCGCCTTGTAAGCTCTGATTAGTTCAGACGGGGAAAGAGCCTGCCGCTGACAGAGGTTTGTATCCAGCATCATCAGCTTTGCGTGTATCTCGTCTGTGTCCTTAACTACTGCCGTTATATCCGTCCAGCCGAGCATTCGGCAGGCTCGCGCACGGTTATGACCTGCGATAATTCGGTATTTATCGCCCTCCGGTCTGACGATAATGGGTGTAAGCAGACCATTTGTACTGATAGACGCTGCAAGAGTACGCAGCGCGTCATCCGAATATGGTTTGAACGGCTGATTATCCCATTCAAGGAGTTTGTCAATCGGTATGAGCTTTTCGCTTTTCTCCGAAAGAAAACCTTCGCTGTTCAGCTTACCGCTGTTTGCGCTTGGTTCCAGATTAAACGCCATTTGCCGCAGCCTCCTTATTAAGTATTTCCTGTGCAAGCTGCCTGTACTGATCACCGATAGTAGAGCTTTTCTTTGATACAAGAGATATTCTCTCGGCGGTGCTGTTGGCAGCTTCGATACGGCGGCTTATCTTCGTTCCGAAAACAAGGTCGTTATACCGATTGTTCAGCACCTTGTCTATATCCCTAGACATAGCGGTGCGCTCGGTCATGGTTTCAAGTATGCCGAAAATACGGAGTTTAGGATTGATGTTCTCCTTTACGAGATTGAATATATCCTCAAATTGCACTATGCCGTTGAGTGCGAATTTCTGCATTTGCACGGGGATAATCACCCCGTCCGCAACAGCAAGCGCATTGGTGAGAAGAATACCGAGTGACGGCAGACAATCAATCAGAATGTAATCGAATTTGTCAATTTCCTCATCGGTGACGATAGCATGACGGAGTACCTGTTCGCGGCACATTGTTTGAGCGAGGAAAAGGTCTGCTGTCGCAAGGGTAATATCTGCGGGGACATAGTAGATATTCTCCGCCTCGTTGTACACGATACAGTTTGACAGGCGGCAAGTGCCTTTCATTACGTCAGCAACGGTATGAGTATTGTTGTCAAAGTCATAGCCGAGATAGTCGCTTAAATTTCCCTGCGGGTCGATGTCAATACAGAGAACCTTATTGCCGAGTTCTGCCAGTGCCGCAGCAAGATTGACCACGGTAACGGTTTTTCCAACGCCGCCTTTCTGATTAGCAACAGCGATAATCGTAGGTTTCTTTCCTTCCATTATCAGAACACCTCCACCAGCTTGTCGATCACCTCGACGAGGGGATCCTTACTTTCGCATAGCGGAGATACCGCAAGGAGTACACTTATGAGAGCGTTATCTCTCTTGATAAGCTCGCCCTGCGTCTTGATGAGTTCTCTCTGCAAGTCGATAATTCTGCGCTGTTCCTCGACGGTGTCCACAAGGTCGGCAGCTACCTCAGTTAAAGCAATGCAGCTTTCAAGGAATATCTGTTCTGCCTCTGCCTGGTTGTTCTTGTCCTGTGTGTTCATAATAGCCTCCCATATTATAATAGTGCAATCCTTTTTATGAGAATCGGCAGACCGCTAAAAAGGAGTAAAAAACGGTCTGCCGATTTATATATGTAAAAGCCTTTCGGCGATTTACCGTATTGGTGGGCAGACGGAAAACTGCCCACCGGAGTAGGAGGTATATAATCCCCAGAGCGGGGGGATTACCGATATATATAAAAAGGGAGCAGATGTTTGTCTGCTCCGATTTGATATTCGATGGTAAGGTATGGACAAGATTGGACAGCGTAGGGTGTGTCAAGTAGCTTGTCAAAACTTAAGTTTTTGTGTCCATAATTTGTCCATAAATTTTCTGAAAAGGCTTGAAATAGTTTGCTAATTTTGGCTATCCGTTTTTAACAGAAAGCCGTTTTTGTGGCTTTACAGCGCACATTTTGTCAAATCTTGATAATTCTGAATGAAACACAAAATCTCATATATTTCAATCTAAAAATACTTGGCTCTTGTTCGCTCCAAAAAGCTGATTATGAATTATATTTTATTGATAGCCTCCAACAGCTCCTTAATGTTGACATGAGTGTAAACCTTCTCCGTCAGTGACATAGCCCCCGAATGCCCGACTATCTTCTTTATCAGCGCGGGCGAAACTTCCATTGCGGTCATCAGAGAAATGCAGGTGTGACGGGTGTCGTGGGGCTTGTGGTAGCAGCCAATCAGCTCCATAACAGGCGTCCAGTATGAATCGTAGTAGTTCCTATAATCGAAGTGCATTCCGTCGGGAGTATGCAGCAGATATTCGCAGCTGTCATCATACCATTTCTTAAAGAACGGGTAGGTCTTGTCGTGAATAGGCACAATACGAATACCGCTTTCGGTTTTGCTCTCAACGACCTTGAAATAATGCTCGTCTATATGCACATTCTCCCGTTTGAGGTCAAGCAGTTCAGACACACGCACTCCGCTGTATATCAGCATAAGGACAATTTGCGCATAGAGGTTTTGCTTTTGCACCCACAGCGCTTCGATTTCGTAGGCGCTGAACGGGCTGCGGTCAGTACGATTCGGGTTTCTGTCCTTGAATTTCAGTATATCCACATACTGCGAATAATCCTTGTTGCAGATTTCGTACTTCATAGCATATTCATACATCTGGTTTAATAGGACTTTCAGCTTGCGGAGCGTGGGATAATTCTTTCCGCAGGTATCTATCACGCCTTGCAGGTCTGTGAGCTTCAGGTCTTTGAAAACCTTATCGTGAATAGCAGTGCAGCAGTTGAAGGACGCATTATACCCTTTGACATTGGAATCGGAAATGGTGGGAAATTTCTCGGCAGACCACTTTCTGAATACCTCTGCAAAGGTGATTTTAGCCGCTTCTAAATCGTATGGGTTCTTGTTGTAGTCCATGAGCATTTCAAGCCCCTTTGCCCTTGTGGGGGCATAACCGATGGTGACATAAAGCTGCTTACTCTTGCCTGTTTCGGGGTCAATGTCCCAGCCAACCGTCTTGCGGACTATGTATGGGTTTCTGCGGTTTCCGGACAGCTTGTAGACAGAACCAACTCCGTTCGCTAATTTCATAATGTTCCTCCTCAAAACTGAAAAAGAATTATCTGTGCAGCTTCTTACTTTGGGCAGGCGCTTCAAGCCGCTTAAACAAAGCTTCTGTTTCGTCGGTAAATCCTGCCTTGCCAAGTATGGTTTCCGATGCTTCATCAAAGCCAAGGGACTTAACGAATTTACTGCAAAACAGCCGAATAGTTTTTGCCAGTATCTGATGACGGGGAGTAGCCTGTTCCGATAAATCCTCAAATCTTTTTGGCTTACCAATAAGGGAGTTGCTCATCATTGCAGTGCTAACAATATGCTCCACAGCGGCGGTTAGTTTATTCCGCATATCTGAAAGAGAGTTTTCGGCAGCTTCGCAGCGTTGCTTTAGCGCCTTATACAGCGGAACAAGTTTATGATAACGCTCGCTGTCGGTTTTAAGGCTCTCGGAAAGGCGGCTGTATTCCTCCGATTTCTGTTCGACAGCCGCAAGCTCTGCTGACAACGATTTTTCTTTTTCAGCTATGCCCTTTTCTCTGCTGTCAAGAGCAGTTTTCCGCATAGCAGCAGTCTTTTTCGCCGCTTCAAGTTTATGAAATTCTTCCTCTGCCACGACACGGCGGTTGAACGGGAGCTTTGTGCTTTCGATACCCTCGCTCTCGGCGGCGTCGTTAAGCAGTTTCAGCTCGTCCAGATTTCCCGAAAGCTCCGCAGTTTGCTGTTCAAGGGCGGCTATTGTGTCCTTATGCTGTTTGTACTGCTCAACGGTGTAGGTATATCCTCTCCCTTTCTGCGTTTCGGCGATTTCTATTCCGTGCTTACGACATATTCCTGCAAGGACATCACGCTCCGTCAATCGCCAACGGTTAATGGTATTCTCACCATCGCCGTAGCCCATTTCCTTAAGAGCCTGCGCTAAGCCGTTCTGCGTATCAACCCAACGCTTGTAATGACCGATAGGTATGTAGTCTATGTGCAGATGCGGAGTTGCCTCGTCCATGTGAAGAACGGCATTGAAAACAAAAAAATTCGGGTTGCGTTCTGAAAATCCCTGCATATATTCGGTAAGGCATTTAGCGGCGGTTTCTGCGTCTGCGGTACCTATTCCTGTATCGTCCTTATCGCCTATCTGCACAACATCTTCATAAAAGCTCTTACGATTATCAGGGGCGGTGATAACGTTATTACTGGGAGCGTGAGAGAAAACATAGCGGAAATATCCGTCCTTTATGCGGCGGTCGGGTCGCTTCTGCTTTGCATTATAACGCTCTACCGCTTCCGCAAAGCATTTATCATAAGCCTCTGCTATGGGTATCTTTACAAAAGTAATGTTCTGATTAGTACGGGAGCTGTCAACATTCTTGGGCTTAAATGTGCGGTTGTTATGGGTCAGGCTGCCCTTGCCCTGACAATGAGATATAGTTTTCGGTTTCATAACTTTCCTCCTTTCGATTTCGCTGTGTGGCAGTTTTTTACCAATGGCTCTGCCATCGGTAACCCCTTAATACCTGCGACAGCAAGCTGTCACAGGTACGGGGCTCTCCGAGGGGGAAGTCTTTTCCCCTGCGTGATGGTAATGTTGCTGTTTCTCTGCTTAAATCGCCGAAAAGGTAATTCTGATTGCTGAAAGCATTATCACTAACCATAATAATTTTCTTTCCGCTTTGGAACAAAGTGTGACGGTCGTGACGATGGTGACGATAAAATAGACACCACCCCTACCCTCAAAAGTATCGTCACGACCGTACCATCGTCACGCTAAAGTGGTTTCTTCAGCTGAAAACTAATGGTTCTGCCGCTA
>JBJFGA010000316.1:0-2015 GCA_051892275.1 Oscillospiraceae bacterium
CTATGGTCATTTCGGACTTGGGCGGGATTTTATATCCCTATGATGTCCCCGCAGAAACGGGGGTGTTTTTTATCATGTGAGGATAACGTCATACTGCTTCAGCCACTTGTCTATCTGGAGCATGTACGCGTATATCTGCGGCACTGTCATAAGCTGACCATACCAGTTTTTGGTGAAGCTCGCGCCGCCGGAATCCAGCATTTCCCGCAGCTTGTCGCCGCTCACTATCTCGGTCAGGCGGCAGTCGTCCGACTGGAGCAGCGCCCGCAGCCTGCGGCTGAGCAGTTCCGTGTAGTTCGGGTTGTGGGTCTTGGGGTAGGGGCTTTTCTTGCGCCAGAGTACGTCCTCGGGCAGGACGCCTTCCATCGCGTGGCGCACCAGCCCCTTTTCCCGCCCGGTGTAGGACTTCATCTCCCACGGGATATTGTAGGCGTACTCCACGATACGGTAGTCGCAGAACGGCACTCTGACCTCTAAGCCGTGCGCCATTGACATTCTGTCCTTTCGGTCGAGCAGAGTCGCCATAAAGTAATCCAGATTTAGCAGGAACATCTCCCGCATTCGACGGGCTGCGGGATTGTCGCTGTCGAGGTAATCCGTTTGCGCAAGGCACTTTTCGTAGCTTCCGCGGACGTAATCCTCCGCTTCGCAGGCGGACAAGGGGCGCTTCATCAGCGCGGCGCGCTCCGGTACGGCGGTAGACCACGGGAAGCCGTCATAGAACAGCACTTCCTTGCGGTGATACCAGGGATAGCCGCCGAATACTTCATCGGCGCATTCTCCGCTGAGAGCCACCGGGTACTTCTTCCGTATCTCCCGGCAGAACAGGTACAGCGAGCTGTCCACGTCCGCCATTCCGGGCAGGTCACGGGCTAGGGTGGAGTCATCAAGAGCGTCAGCAAGCTCAACGGTGTCAAGCTCCACATTGGTGTGGTCAGAGCCTAGGAACTCCGCCATCTTCACTATCCACGGCGCGTCCTCGTCCGGCTGGAAGCTGCTCGCGCGAAAATTCTGGTGGTTGTATTTGTAGTCTATCGACCATGTGGGCAGCCGCTTCCCCTGCCCCGCGAACTCCTTTGCCGCAATCGCCGATATAACGCTGCTGTCCAGCCCGCCGGACAGGAAGCAGCACAGCGGAACATCGCTCACCAGCTGGCGCTTGACCGCGTCGGTGATAAGCTCCCGCACATGCGCCGAGGTTTCGGTGAAGTTCTCGGTATGTGGCTGCGCTTTAAGCTCCCAATAACGCCGAAGTGTGAAGCCGCTTTCCGTAAGTATTCCGCAATGCGCCGCCGGGATTTCCTTTATGTCACGAAAAACGCCGCTGCCGGTGCGCTTCGCCGGGCCAATCAGCATTATCTCCGCAACGCCGTCGGCGGTGACTACCGGCTTTACGGCTGGGTGCTTCAGCAGCGCCTTTATCTCGCTGGCGAACACTATTCCGTCACGGGTCATACTGTAAAACAGCGGTTTAACGCCTATCCTGTCCCGGGCAAGGAACAGACGGCGATTGCGGCTGTCCCATACTGCAAACGCAAATATACCGTTGAACATTTTCACACAATCCTCGCCGAAAACCGCATAAGCTTTCAGCACCACCTCGGTATCGGAATGTCCAGTGAACTCAACGCCTTTGCGCAGCAGCTCCCGGCGTATCTCCCCGGTATTGTACAGCTCGCCGTTGTACACCAGGGTGCAACCCTCGTGGCTCATGGGCTGTGCGCCGTTTTCCGGGTCGATAACTATCAGCCGGCGGTGTACAAGAAACGCGTTATCGTCACAGTACAGCCCGGACGCGTCCGGACCTCTCGGCGCTAAAGCCGCGCTCATCTGCTGCATTACCCCGCTCATCTGCCGCATGTTGTCGTTGTAGCCTATCTGTCCTGCAATTCCACACATGTATATCGCTCCTTTCAGTCACTCTCTTATACTATATGCCGGGAAGAGTTTTGCGTTACAGTACGTAAATTCTCAAAGTAAATTCCACGCAAGGCGAGAAGCGGAAATAAGTGTGA
>JBJFGA010000317.1:0-2012 GCA_051892275.1 Oscillospiraceae bacterium
CTATTATAATAGGATAAGCCGAGTGCCGGCAGTTGTAATCCTCAATGAGCGGCTTCACAATGCTATCATACTTGCTGTTTGGGAACTGCCGCCCCTGATACACCGCATGGGACGGACGAGCGCCGGAATGAGCAGATATCTCCCACCCGTCCGCACCGAATTCTTCCGCATTCTGCTCGGAAATGCGCTGCGTAATATGAGAAACGCTGGTCATCAGCGCCCGGCGGACTGCGACTTCTACCCGGTCGGAATGCCCGGATTCATAGTCTATCGTCCGCACGCCGCTTGCCGCCAGCTTGTTGCAAGCCTGCCGGATCGCGGTCATGTAGTCCGTAGCCCCGGTCACGACTTTCATGTGTGCTGCGTCCAGTTCCCGGCGGTACATATCCGTCATGGACAGGTAGTACACCCGCCCGAAAAAGTCATGGTCGGCGAAGCCCATAGTCCCGGTGAGGTTCTCACACGCTCCGGCAGTTTCCTTGATTTGTGCGGCAATGAGCTTCTGAAGCTGCTCGTTATCTGCCAGCGGAACAGCCGCACCGTCATCAGCGCCCAGCATTCGGCGGTCAAACTCATCAGATTTCGCCGCAGCGTCCCGGATCAGCCTGTCAATTACGTCAGCTGATGTGCCGTTTATCTCGGCGATCTTGGCGGCTATCTCCTTTTCGGACAGCCCCAAAGACCGCGCCCGGTAAAGCTGGTATTCCGCCGTGTCGGTTATTTTCGCGCCCTTTGCTATGCGCCGGGCTATGTCCCGCAGGATAAAGTCGGAAAGCTCGGAATAAAGGTCTGTCAGCTCCTTTGGCAGATTTTGAAGCTGTTTCGGCGTAAGCATTACTGCTCACCCCCCAAAGCCTCTGTCATCGGCGGCAGCATCTCCCTAGCCTTATCCAAAGGAACGCCAAAGTACCACGCGATAAACTCCTCCGCTTTGAGCATTCCCGCCTGAACCATCTGGAAACGGCGGTTGAACTCCGTCCCGGTGTCCTCGAAAACGCTGTCGCCGAATTCAATAGCACACTCGCCGTCCTCGCACTCAATGCCGTAGAACCTCGCCAGCGTGACGATTATCTTGTTCAGCGCTTCAAGCACCGGACGCAGCTGCCGCTGAATCTGGCAGACGGTGTTGTAGGTGGTCTTGTCCTCGGACAGCACCTGCGTTGCCGTAACCAGCCCCTTGCTGGAATCAAACGAGAACGTCCCGCTGGAAACACCGATCTTCACCTCATAGAACCGCAGCTCAGTGTTTATCTGCGCCCGGTGCGCTTCTTCACGGATAGCCGGAGCGTAGGTCATTATCTGCTGCTCCATGGTGTGAGTGCCGTCGCCGTCTACGTTTACAAAGTAATCGTCGGTTATCTTGCCGTTGCTGCTGAAAATCCCGTTGTCCCCGAACACCTTTGCGGACATTTTGCGGAACTCAGCAAGGTACTCGCTGTGCGCCGAATCTATCTCATGCAGAATGCCGATAGCGTTCGCGAAAATGGATATCGGCAGCTCGCTGTCGAGGTCTATGTTGTTCGCATACGGCGTGCGGAATGTCGCTATCATGGGAATGTCGGACGGGATCTTGCCCTCCGGCAGCAGCATAGCCCAGCGCGGTATCTCCGTCAGCTCCACGCGGTGGCGGGTACCGTAAAGGTACGCTGAATTGCGCACGGTATGAACTCCGTCCGCGAATATGTGATGTTCCCGCCGTTCGTAGACCTTGCCCTTGTAACGAATACGCTCAAAGAAAATGCCCTCGGTGATGTGTCCGTTTTCGTCCAGCGCTATCGGCAGGAAGTCCCTGCTGGTGCCGAAGTCGAAGAAAATCTCGCCGGTTCCGGTTATGTATGGCTTGATGACCGTGTACCCGCCCACCAGCGTCAGCTGCGTAATGCGGTCTAGGTTCGGAACGAGGTTCTTCTGAACAAAGCTGTTCAGCTGCTCATCGGCGACCTCGAACTTTATTTCAGCGGTGACAAGCTGCGCCAGATATGCTGTCGAGGTGTAGGCTGTTTGCAGAGGGG
>JBJFGA010000318.1:0-7777 GCA_051892275.1 Oscillospiraceae bacterium
CCATGCACTTTTTGATGTGCATATTAAGGCAGGGACGCTCCTTGCCGAAATCCATAGGAAACCTGCGGTTGCAGGTAGGCAGCATGAAGATGGTGTTAGCCTCCTCCACCGCCTGCTTCACCGTGAAGCCGCTTGTAAACGGACCTAAGTAGTCCGCGTTCGGGTCGTTTGTGTTCAGCGCGTAGGAAATGCGGGGGTAAGCACCCTTTGATATCTTGATGTAGTTGTAGCCCTTATCGTCCTTCAGCAGAATGTTGTACTTCGGCTTGTGCAGCTTTATAAGGCTGCATTCCAGCACCAGGGCGTCCAGCTCACTGGGGCAGACTATGAAGTCAAAATCCGCGATGTTATCAATAAGCTTCAGCGTTTTGGCGTTGTGGTTCGCATCATGCCGGAAGTATGATGTGACGCGGTTTTTCAGCGCCTTTGCCTTGCCGACATAGATTATCTTCCCGGTCCTGTCCTTCATGAGGTACACACCCGGGCTAAGCGAAAGACGGTTCGCCTTGTTCCTTAGATAGTCTATATTCTCGTTCATTCCGCCGCCTCCGTCGCCCCATACTTATACATTATCTATTTTAGCATTTTTTAATTCAAAATACAAGTGCTAAAGGGTGTTTTTTTAAAATTTCTGCAAGAAAAATTGCAGAACTGCATAACTAAAGCCGCTTCCGCGCATAATATCTCCAGCAAAAGGAACTCCGGCGGAAATCTGCCGGAAAAAGGAGGAATAGTAATGTCGTTTTATGGTAAGCTTGCCGGAGGGCTTATTTCCCTCGCCCTTGTGGGAGGGAGCGCAGCTTATGTAGCCACAGCCGCTGGAGACGTCCTCACCGCCGCCGAGCAGACCGCCGCAGAGCTTTCCTGCTATGTGATAAAGGAGCAGGACGGCAGGATAGCGCTGTTCCGGGACGGCAGCGAAGAACCGCTTGCGGTATACAGCACGCCTATATCAGAGATAAATCCGCTTGACGCCGAACTGCTGAAAGAGGGCATACGGCTGCGCGGACTGTCCGAGGTCAGCCGCCTGCTTGAAGACCTCGAGATAGAATGACCGAAAAGGAGCTGCAATATGCCGATAAAAGCCGAAAATCTCTGCCGGTACTTTAATGTCGGGGGAACAGTGGTAAAAGCGCTTGACGGAGTGAGCCTCGACATTCAGGATGGTGAATATGTTACAATATGCGGAGCGTCCGGCAGCGGGAAATCCACGCTGATGAACATACTCGGCTGCCTTGACACCCCCACCTCCGGCAGATACCTGCTGGACGGCGAGGAAGTCCCGTCACTGGACGACCAGAAGCTTAGCCAGATACGTGGCAGCAAAATAGGCTTCGTGTTCCAGAGCTTCAACCTTATCCCGGCGCTCACCGCCGAGGAAAACGTGGAGCTGCCGCTGATGTACCGGGGAGTACCCCGCAGACAGCGCCGGGAAGCCGCCCGGGAAGCGCTGGAGCAGGTGGGTCTGCTCAACCGCGCGAACCACCGCCCCTGCGAAATGAGCGGCGGTCAGCAGCAGCGCACCGCCATAGCCCGCGCCATAGCCGCCCGCCCCTCAATGATCCTCGCGGACGAGCCCTGCGGCAACCTGGACAGCCGTTCAGGCAGGGTGATATGCGAGATACTCGAAGCGCTCCACCTCTGCGGCAAGACCATCGTGATGATAACACACGACGAAAACGTCGCCCGCCACGCTGAAAGGCTTATCCGTATCTCCGACGGCAGGATCGCCGGAGCATAATACTCTTACCGCTTCTGCCCGGCAGGAGCGGTTTTCTATGTTCACTTTCTATATTGCATTTTTCGCCCAGATATGTTATAATGCAAATATAGGAAGTGAACAATACACACAAACATCAGGAGGTAATTATATGAACTGCAAGAACTGCGGCGCAGAGATAAGCGACTATTCGTCCTTCTGCACCTACTGCGGCAAGCCTTGCGGCAATCTCCGCACAGACATGACGCAAAACGACCACCCGGAGGAAAGCGCCCCCGCGCAGGGCGTCGCCGACCCCGACCTAATAGCGGGCAGAGAGCCGTTCCAGCAGCCGGAATACGGACAGGTCCCCGACTTCAACCGAAGCTCCACCGCATGGCAGAACAGCCGTTCCGGCTACATTCCCGAGGCTGCGCAGACGTCTTACGCCAACCCTAACGGCAGCACCTGGCGGGAGATACGCGCCGCCAACGCCATCTTCACCGAAACCGGAAGAAGCTATGGCATTGCATGGCTTAAATTCATTGTGTATGTCCAGTTGTTTGCCGCCGCGCTGATCCATTTCGTCAACGCGATACTGTATCTGTCCGGCTCATTGTACGGCGCTGACGCTGAACTCATATACAGTTTTTTCACCGGACTTCGCGGACTGGATATCACGATGGGTGTGCTGTCACTGCTGCTGTGCGGCGCGACTGTTCTGACCCGGTTCATGCTGACCGGACTTCGCCGTATAGGACCGTGGATGTACCTCGGGATATATGTCGTCAATGTTGTACTTGCTATTCTCTATCCGGTGATAGCCTCCGCCCTCACCGGAATTCCCGCCGGACAACTGATTTCCGGGCGGGACATTTCACAGATAATATCCAGCATTGCACTCATCGCGGCGAATTTCACATATTTCCGGCACAGAATGAGCGCGTTTGTACATTAAATTCCTCCCCGCTCCGGCGGGGAGTTTTTGTGTAATATCACCGTATATCCGCCCCGCCGCCGTAAAAAAATTTCCGCAAATATCTATTTAACCTCTTGACAAACGTATTATGGCGTGATATAATATAAACGTTGCTGTAAAGCATTTTCACTTAACACCACATCGAACGGAGAACCCCATGGATCGCAGCCTTGACATTGTTATTCTTCTGGATATCTATGGCGAGCTGCTGGCGAACTCCCAGCGGCAGGCACTGGATATGCGGTATAATGCCGACCTTTCACTGGCGGAGATAGCCGAGGAAATGGGCGGGATAACCCGGCAGAGCGTGGCGGACTCCATGAAAAAAGGCGAACAGCGCCTGATGGAACTTGAAGAAAAGCTTGGTTTCGCAAAGCGGCTTCGCACCCTTTCCGGGGAACTGGAGCAGGCGAAAGCGCTTATCGGCGGGCTTTGCTCCGATTACAGCGACGAACGGCTGAACAGGCTGAGCGGCATTATTGCCGATGTACAGCAAGGACTATGATTTTTAGATAAAGGCGGTGAGTACATGGCTTTCGAGGGACTTTCCGGCAAGCTGAACAACGTTTTCGGCAAGCTGCGCAATCGCGGCAAGCTGAACGAAAAGGACATCAAGGACGCTATGCGCGAGGTTCGTATGGCTCTGCTGGACGCGGACGTAAACTACAAGGTAGCAAAGGACTTTGTGGCAAAGGTCAGCGAAAAGGCAGTCGGCGAGCAGGTCATGGAAAGCCTTACCCCTGCACAGCAGGTTATAGATATAGTACACCGCGAGCTTATCGAACTGATGGGCAACACCACCGCGAAGATAAACTTTCCGTCCAAGCCGCCCTGCGTCATCATGATGTGCGGTCTTCAGGGTGCCGGTAAGACCACCCACTGTGCAAAGCTGGCGAAGCACCTTATCGCGCAGAACCGCAGACCGCTGCTGGTTGCCTGCGATATATACAGACCTGCGGCTATCGACCAGTTGAAGATTGTCGGCGAGAAAGCCGGAGCGCACGTCTTTGAGATGGGGCAGGAAGACCCCGTGAAGATCGCCAAGGCTGGTATAAAGTACGCAAAGGACAACGGCTTTGACGTAGTCCTGCTGGATACCGCCGGACGTCTGCACATTGACGAAACGCTCATGGACGAGCTGAAAAACATCAAGCGCGAAACCGAGCCGAACGAGATACTGCTGGTGGTGGACTCCATGACCGGTCAGGACGCAGTGAACGTTGCCGAGAGCTTCAACGAAGCGCTTGATATCACCGGCGTTATACTGACCAAGCTGGACGGCGACACCCGCGGCGGTGCGGCGCTTACAGTCCTTGCGATAACTGGTAAGCCGATAAAGTTCGCTGGTATAGGCGAAAAGCTGGACGACCTCGAGCCGTTCCACCCGGACAGAATGGCAAGCCGTATCCTCGGCATGGGCGATGTGCTGACCCTCATCGACAAGGCGAAAAGCTCCATTGACGAAAAGGCAGCCGCCAAGACCATGCAGAAGATGCAGGAAAATAAATTCGACCTGAACGACCTGTATTCGCAGTTTGAGCAGATTGAGAAGATGGGCAGCGTTCATTCGCTGCTGAAGATGATACCCGGCGTTTCCGGAAAGGTAAGGGAAGAGGACATTGACGAAAAGAAACTCCCCCGCACCAAGGCGATAATCTCTTCAATGACCCCGAGAGAGCGCGAAAAGCCCTCAATCATCGACGCCAAGCGCAAGCGCCGTATCGCGGCGGGCAGCGGCACGAGGGTAGAGGACGTAAATCAGCTTCTTCGGCAGTTTGAGCAGATGCAGAAGATGATGAAGCAGATGGGTCTTGCCGGAAAGGGCAAAAAGCGCCTGCCGAAATTCCCGATGAACATGGGCGGCATGGGAAAAATGGGCTTCTAAGGAGCTGAACATGAACATACTTGACATAATCGTTTCGATTCTGCTGATAGTTCTTGGCGCTGGAGGCGCATTCGGGTCAATCGTGCGGAATTCCCGCAGGGGACAGTCAAAGTTCGTGTCGTTCGTGGTTTCTATCCTGTTTGTTATAGGCGGGATATTGTGCCTGATATTCGGGCTGCCCGCTTCGGAGTACTTCCTCGACTAAACAAGGAGTTCGGCATGGGTGTTCTGATATTGTTCGGCGTGATAATCCTGCTGTTTGGAGTGCTTGCCCGCGAGGATTTTTTCGAGGGCGGCAGAGGTGGCGGCAAGGGTGGAAAGATCATGTTTATAATTCTTGGCTCTTTGCTTATTATTGCCGGGATATACGCATTGGCAACAGGCAGATGAAAGTGATTATTCATAGCGGTCATACGCTTTGAAATATAAAAAATCTGAAAGGAGAAAACAAAAATGGCAGTAAAAATCAGACTTCGCAGAATGGGCGCTAAGAAGGCTCCGTTCTACCGTGTAGTTGTAGCTGATTCCCGTTACCCCAGAGATGGTCGTTTCATCGAGGAGATCGGTTACTATGACCCCACCAAGGAGCCGGCTGTTGTAAACATCGACACCGCTAAGGCTGACGAGTGGATCAAGAAGGGCGCACAGCCCACCGATACTGTTAAGAGACTGCTCAAGGGCTGATCTTACAGACTGGCATGCGGGCAGGCTTGCCCGTTAAGAGTTCAATTGGGGGGAGTTATGCGCGGGTGAACGGTTATTTCCCGGGAAGCTGCACATAATAGCTCCGTACCCCGTTTATTCCCACAGGAGGGTCATATATGAAAGAGCTTCTGATAACTATTGCTTCTGCATTAGTAGAGGACAAGAGCGCTGTGCAGGTCACTGTTGACGAGCCGGACGCAGAGGGCGTTGTGGTGTATCACCTCCACGTTGCCCCGGACGACATGGGCAGAGTGATCGGCAAGCAGGGCAGGATCGCCAAGGCTATCCGCACTGTAATGCGCGCAGGCGCTGTAAGAGCGGACGAGAAGATCTCCGTTGAGATCGATTGAAAACATCATAAATTTGCCGCTGGTCTTTCCGGCGGCTATTGTTTTAAGGCAACACTGCATAATTATTGTCGTGCGATTGCGCAGTCAGATTTTTCATTAGATTGTACAATGAGGACGACGCAAGGCTGACGCCTTGCTAGGACGAATTGTGCAATATAACGGAAAAGATGCAAGCAAGCGTGCGGCAAAGGCGTTAGCCGGTAATTGTGAGGTGTTGCCTCAATTCCAAGGAGGAAGCGGGTTTGAAATTCAGAAATATTGTTTCAGGATTAATGGCGGCAGTAATGCTGGCAGTAACTCCGGTCACAGCGCTGGCACAGAACACAGAACAGCCGACTGGCACCGAAAACACTTCGGATGTGCAGCCGGACGTGTACATAACCACCGAACATGCGCCGGACTGCACCAGCGTGGTGTTCTGTGTGCCGCAGGAGAAATACGAACTGTTCTGCTCCACGCTGGAAACCAACGGCAGCGCCGCGCTGGATATGCAGGCATGGTTCGGGGACTTCTCTCAGGAGCGTGACGAGGACGTGGAGCTTCCGATGGCGGCTTATCATGTGGAGATGAGTATCACCGGCAGGCTTGACGACGTGGACAACGTGCTTGTCGAAGCCTTTGTGGAGGACTGCGGCTTTGATATGATGCCGGAAGTACAGTGCAGAAAAACCGAGAATGGCAGCTGGGAGGTCGCGGTTTCGTTCCCGGACAGTCTGGGGATAGCAAAGGGCGCACAGGCTGCGGAATCCCTGCGTCTGCGGTACTCTATCCAGAGCAAGGGCAAGTACATAGACGGCAGCTGGGACTACTACACGAAATACCTCACCGAACAACCGCAGGACATGCCGGAACTTGATTTCAGCAAGCCCTCTGTCTGCGTCAGCACCGACTGTTACGAGGGCTGCACCAGCATTATTTTCACCATTCCGGCGGAAAAGGCGGAGCTGTTCAAAAAGCTGGAAGCGGAGAACGCGAAATCATCAATGCGTATGCAGGCGGATTTTCAGTACGGCTGCTGGGCATGGTTCACCTTCCGGGAGCCGCAAAGCTGCGACCTTCGGGCATTCGAGGACGACTGCGACGCAGACGGAGCGTACACCACATTGGTGGACTACACCGAAAACGGCGATATCGTGGGGGTACTTTCCGGCAGTAACGATCTGCCTTTTTCGGAGGGTGTAAGGGCAAGCAAAAGCGTGACAGTGACGTTCTATATCACCCAAAGCGGCAAGGTGGTTGACGGAAGCAAGGACGGTGTGACGGTAAGCCTTACCGGCGACCCGCTGACCGACATTTCAACATTGAGTTTCGGCAAAATACCCACAAAGAGTTACACCGGAAAAGAACTGACCCCGTCAATCGTCATAAAGGACGGGGACAAAAAACTCACATACGGCTGGAAAAACGACTACACCGTTTCCTATGAAAACAACAAGGACATCGGCACTGCCACAGTAACCATTACCGGCAGGGGCGACTACACCGGGATAAAGAAGCTGACATTCAGAATAGTCCCGAAAAAGACGAACCTTTCAGTGAAATTCGGCAAGACCTCCGGCGGCTGGAAAAGAGCCACTCTCAGCTGGAAGAAGTCCCTAGGTGCAGACGGCTGGGAGGTGCAGTATTCCGAGAACGGCGGGAAATTCACCAAGTTTGTCACCGTCAAGGGCGACAAGCTGAGCGCCCGTCTGAAATACCCGGAGGGCGCGGCTGAAAAGTTCCGGGTTCGTCCGTTCGCGGAGGTCAACGGCAAGAAGGTCTACGGCGCATGGTCGAATATCGTCACCCTGAAATAAAACAGAGAGGTACACATGAAGATAACCGAAAACGAAAATCAGGAGATAGTCAGAATGGTGCGTGAGGGGCTGCAAAAGACCGGCGGCTACTGCCCCTGCCGCACCGAGCGCACCGAAGAGAACAAGTGCATGTGCGAGGAATTCCGCCGCCAGATAGCAGACCCGGATTTTGAGGGCTACTGCCACTGCCTGCTGTATTACAAGAGCAAAGAGTGACCGCAGCACTGTGAGCATATCATTTCCAGAAACAAAATGCCCCGCGTTGTATTCAGCGATACAGCGCGGGGTTATTTTTGCGAACAAAATCCTTTTCATACTAATAACCGTTTGAAAGAAGGAAAAGATTTGCTGAAAGACAGTACC
>JBJFGA010000319.1:0-2011 GCA_051892275.1 Oscillospiraceae bacterium
TTCTCAACATAAATATACCGCACCAGCGACGAAAGCTCCTCCACCGACTTCTCCTGCTGGAACAGCCCCTCGACATCAAGTCTGAAGCTGGACAGTCTTGTTTCGGCGATGAAATGATAATCAGACACCGGGATATCCATATCCTTGTACACGTCTATTATCCTGCTGCACTCCGCTGCAAATTCCCGCTGGTCAGCATAGTTGCCGTCAAGCACGGCGGTGATCTCCACCATATCGCCGGGTTCAAGCGTGTCCATGGTCTTTTTTTCGCTTCCGGGAAGCAGGTCTGCCGTTATGGTGAGTTCCATAACGTCCGCGGAATGGCGAAGCTTCTTGTAGCTTGCCTCGTATATCTCCGCCTCGACCACCCGGCTGCCCCTACCCAGATTCATCTGACGCTCGCTGCTGTTCAGTGCCGCGGACATAACACAGCACCCGGCGACTATCGCCGCGATGATACATATACAGGGCAGGTTTATCCTCAGCTGCCTGCCGTTCACGAACCAGCTTAGCAAAAGCTCTGCGCCCAGAATAACTGCGGATATCGGCGACAGCTTCGCGATAACAAGGTAGTCCGGCTGTGACGAAAACATCACGCACACCAGCACAATGCCCATGAATATCAGGGTCAGCGCCAGCGACAGCACTCCCGAGCCGTTCTTTACCGTGCAGACCGCAAGAGAGCTGAAGTCAAACCTGCGGCGACTGGCGGCTTTCGGTTCACGGTTCTGCGCGCTGTTCTTCTGAAGCACCTCGTCCAATGCCGCAAGTATCTCCCGGTCTCGTCGGGTCATTTCCTCCTGCTGAAGCGTCGCCTGCTCCATGAACTGCTGCGCGTCCTCCGCTCCCGGTGCAGGCTGGGGGGCATTCTGGCTTTCTGTGTACTCACCGGTAAACTGCACCGGCTGGGCTTCCGCGCCGCCCTCTGCGAGCAGTGACGGCTGTTCTTGTTCCTTTATATTTTCCTTTTCTTGTACAGGAACTGCCATTGTTCCTCCTTCCTCAAATAGTCTTTTCTTTTTTCAAAATCTATAAACTTCCGCATAATATAGGCATTGAAATATGCCTATAGTCATTATACCATTTATTCCCTTTGCTGTCAACGCTTATCAGGTCACAGAATGTCGAATACCGCCGACAAAAGTGGTTCAGACAAAAACAGTACATTAAACAAAACCCCCTGCCCCGGCGACACCGGAGCAAGGGATCATTAAGGCTTAAAGTTCCTTGATAATTGTACCCATAAGACCGGGAACAGCGCTTATTGCATTGGATTCGTCGGTGTCGATGTGCATTGCATCAGCGAAGCTGGGGCTAACTCTGATGACAACATCACCGAGAACAGCATTTCTGCCGTTGGTGTTGGTCTTTACCCAAACGATGTCCTTGTTCTTCACGCCGAGCTTTTCAGCGGTTTCCGGTGTGAGGTGAATGTGGCGCTTTGCCACGATAACACCTTCCTTGATGGTGACCTCGCCAGCCGGACCCTTCAGTGTGCAGCCGGGAGTGCCGGCAGTATCGCCGCTCTCGCGGATATCAATGCCAAGACCGATGGAACGCGCGTCGGTAGCGGACAGCTCGACCTGGTCTGCGGGGCGAACCGGACCTAAGATGCTTACGTTAGCAAGCTCCTTCTTAGGGCCTACGACGGTCACACGCTGCTCGCTTGCGAACTGACCGGGCTGGGACAGGTCCTTCTTCTTGGTAAGCTCTGCGCCCTTGCCGAAAAGGATCTCCAGCGTTTCCTGCGTAACGTGAACGTGACGCGCCGAGGTTTCGATAAGTACTTCATTATCTGCCATTTTTTGTTCCTCCGAAAAAAGTATTTCAACGGAAACTCCGTTATATTTATTATTATACAACTTTTTTCACAGAATTTCAAGACTTTTCGTGGAAAATGCGCTAAGTATTAAAAATCGTAATTTGCCGGGTAAGCCCGGCGGCTATTACGCCTTTTAATATGTTGCATTTTGCCACAGGTATATCAACGGCGTGATTATTATGTGGCACA
>JBJFGA010000320.1:0-7755 GCA_051892275.1 Oscillospiraceae bacterium
CGCTTTGCGGGGTAATCTTCCTATAGACTTTGTCTATAGGAAGATTGAAGAATAGAAAAAATAAAGGCGCTGCATTGTGGGCAGCGCCTTTCAGCTTATTGAAAAAGTCACCGGTTCAGGGTAGCAAAAATCCGCATGATCCGCTCTCATAAGAAAGCGGCTCATAATTTATGTGTCAGGAAATTATCTCCCTCAGTTTTTCGTCCGGCACGAAGCCCTTCAGCCCGTCCGTCACCATCTTCCGGGCGATCTCTGCTATCGTGTCAAGGCTGCCGGTGCAGTTCCCGTCAAACCACGCGGAGTAAAGCGACAGTATACCGCTGACTGTGAACTCGGACAGCGCATGAAGTGTGTCTTCGTCAGTTATCTTGCAGACGTCCCGCAGCGCGATCTCCACCGCCCGGCGGAGCATAGCCTTGACCCGGCCGCTGCTGAAGAGCTCCGGATTGAGCTTCATCAGCTTGGCGAAATACTCCTGATTTCCACTGATAAGGGCGCTTATCTCCGTAAGCACCGCACCAATATCAAGGATACTGGTCTTGCTGCTTTTGAGGATATCGGAAAAGTCGGACAGAAGATCGTCCTCCATCTCGGTCACAACGTCCGCAATGGAGCGGTAATGCCGGTAGAAGGTCTTACGGTTTATCTCGGCGTGGGAGGACAGCTCGGATATCGTGATATCGGCAAGCTCCTTTTCCGCCAGAAGCGAGATAAGCGAATTCCGGATAGTCCGGCGGGTCTTTACGACCCGGAGATCGGTTGGATTGGACATGGGTACTCCTTGTTGATCACGTATTTTCGTTGAGAACGTCCTCTGCCCGGCTCACCAGCGAGTCCACTGTTGAGGTAATGCCGGAAACATCGGTCATGGCGGAGCTGATGTCGCTGCCCTTGTCGAGGGTGGTGGAGATATTGCGCTTCATCTTTTCCATCATGGCGAGGATATCCGTCATGCGCGAGTTTATCGTGCCGACAATGCCGTTTACATCGTCGATATTGCTGAACACCAGCCGGTTGCTTGCCTCCGCCTCGGCGACCGCGGTCTGTGAGTGCTGCGCCAGCGAACGCACCTCCTCCGCCACCACAGAGAAGCCCTTTCCTGCTTCCCCGGCGCGGGCAGCTTCTATGCTTGCGTTTATCGCGAGAATATTTATCTGCCGGGCGATCTCGCTGATATTGCGCGTCATCTTCTCAAAGCCGGTAACGCTGTCGTTTATCGCCGCCATTGAGCCGTTGATGTTGTCGGTGAGCTGCTGCAATTCAGACACTACCCCGGACAGCGCCGCCGCCTGCTCGTCGTTCTGGCTGTTGAGCTGCGTTATCCCGCCGGTGGCGTCAGTGACGCTGGCTATGCTGTCGGTCAGACGGGAAACCACCTCGCTCAACTGCGAGGTTATGTCGCTTATGCTGGCGTTGGTCTGCTCGATCTGCTCCTGACGGCGGGTGGATTCATGAAGCATTTTCTGGGCGCAGGAGTTTGGTGTGCTGGTGCCGTTCAGGATAGCCCTTGCAAGCTCCCGGCAGGTACGGAAACCGCAGGCGTGACAGTTGTAGTTCATCTCGGTGGAAGTAAACTTGCCCATCTGGTGCAGCATGTCGTCTATCTGCTCATCAGTATATTCGTTGCGGACAAGCCGGAACGGTTCATAGCTGCGCAGGAAATCCTCCAGCTTCAGTTCCTTGTCAAAAGCGAGAAACTGCTTATCCCGCCCTTTGCGGTCAAATTTCACGCGGTTGTTCTTGTTGTATTTCTCAATGCCGTTGAGTATCCCGCTCATCTTGTAAACGGAAAGCGGAGTCCCTATCGCCGGACCGCTGCCGCAGCCGCGCCCGCAGGAAAGCACATCGAACACGTCCGGCAGGTCGCGCCCGCCTACCGACGAATACTGCGCAAGCTCCTGATAAATGTGGTCTGTTCCCTCGGAGGAAATTACGCTTAGCGCAGGCGCTTCCAGCTCCAGACAGGATTTCAGCCCGCCCGGGCGGGGATATATCGCGCCCATGATACCCTGTGGACCGTTGAACTCGAACGAAGAGCGCTTCCCCTTCTGGTCGGCAAGGTGGAACCCATTGCTTTCCAGCAGCTCACCAAGGTGCTCAAAGGTGATGTTGTAGTCCACAAGTCCGGTCATCTGGAACTCGTCCCGCTTGGCGATACATGGGGTGAGCGCGGCGAATTTCGTGTTGATACCCAGATACCTGCGCATGTACACCGCCGCACAGAGTATCGGCGACTGTACCGGCGACAGGTTCGGGATAATGTCGTGGCAGTATTTCAGTATGTAGTTCACTATCGCCGGACAGGGCTGTGATATCAGCTTCCTGCCGGGGTTCTTCTGGAGATACCGAAGGTGCCCCCATGTGCAGATATCCGCGCCGAAGGAAACGTCGTATATCTCGCTAACGCCGCTTCTCCGCAGGAATTCCAGCACATTGCGCCAGCAACCGTCAAAGCCCACTTTAACAGATGGCGCAACAAGCAGCGCGATCTTCCTCCCGCTTTTTATATCGCTCCAGAACTGCTGTGTGTCGTCCTCGTAGGTACGCGCCCCGTGGAAGCACTCCTTAACGCAAGCGCCGCAGCGTATGCACTTATTCTGGTCGATGTTGTATATAGGCTTGCCGTTCTCGGCGGTTATCGCCTTGTTTGCCTCCGGCACCGGACAAACGCGGATACAGGAGTTGCAGGAAACGCATTTTGAGCCATCGAATAAAATCATACTGAAACCCTTCCCTGATGTAAACTGATACTGTATAAACATGGCGCTCCCGGTAAACTGATACCGAAAGCGCCATGAGGTCTTGATATGTCGATGATTATTTCGCGTAATCAACTGCGCGGCTTTCCCGGATAAGGTTGATCTTGATCTGACCGGGATATTCCATCTCGTTTTCGATACGCTTTGCGATATCTCTTGCAAGAACCTTCATACCGTCATCGGAAACCGTTTCCGGCTTGATCATGATACGAACCTCGCGGCCTGCCTGGATAGCATAGGACTTCTCAACTCCGTTGTAGGAGCAGCAGATCTCCTCCAGCTTTTCAAGACGCTTTATGTAGTTCTCGTAATTCTCGCTTCTTGCTGCGGGTCTTGCGGCGCTTATTGCGTCAGCAGCCTGAACCAGCGCTGCGATGACTGTACGGCACTCAACGTCGCCGTGGTGAGCCTCGATAGCGTGGATAACCTCGGGATTTTCCTTGTACTTGCGGCATACGTCAACACCGATCTGTACATGTGAACCCTCGATCTCGTGGTCAAGCGCCTTGCCTATGTCGTGCAGCAGACCAGCGCGTCTTGCCAGCGCCTCGTCAACGCCAAGCTCACTCGCCATGATACCCGCGAGGTGTGCGACCTCAATAGAGTGGCTAAGCACGTTCTGGCGGTAGGAAGTTCTGTACTTCAGGCGGCCGATAAGACGAACCAGCTCATGGTTAAGACCATTGACATTGGTTTCCATAACGGCACGCTCGCCCTCCTGACGGATACGCTGCTCGACCTCCTTGCGCGCCTTCTCAACAGTTTCTTCAATACGCGCCGGGTGGATACGTCCGTCCTGAATAAGACGTTCAAGGGATATCCGGGCGATCTCGCGGCGTACCTGGTCGAAGCTGGACAGCGTTATTGCCTCGGGAGTATCGTCAATGATAAGGTCAACGCCGGTAAGAGTCTCGAGGGCACGGATATTTCTGCCCTCTCGTCCGATTATGCGTCCCTTCATCTCGTCATTAGGGATAGCAACTACTGAAACAGCAGTTTCAGACACGGTGTCCGCAGCAAGTCTGGAAATAGCAAGGGAGATGTTCTTTCTTGCCAGTTCGTCCTCCTCGTCCTTGAGCTTCTGCTCGTAAGCGGCGATCTTGACTGCCTTCTCGTGGTTCAGTTCGCTGTCAAGCAGCGACAGCAGGTGTTCCTTTGCCTGCTCGGTGGAGAAGCCGGAAATGCGCTCGAGAATGTCCATCTGGCTCGCCTTCAGCTGCTCTGCTTCGGCGATCTTCTCGTCTGCTTTCTTGTGCTTCTGGTGGAGCTGTTCTTCCAGGCGCTCCATCTTGTCGGTCTTCTTGTCGAGGTTTTCCTCTTTCTGCTGGAGTCTGCGCTCTGAACGGGAAAGCTCTCCGCGGCGTTCTTTCAACTCGCGGTCAGTCTCGCTCTTTAAGCTCTGGATCTCCTTTTCCGCCTGTGAGCGCATCTTGTAGATCTCGTCCTTTGCTTCTACAAGCGCAGCCTTCTTTCGATCCTCTGCTTTGGTGTTCGCTTCTTCGATAATGCGCGCCGATTCCTTCTCTGCGGACTCAAACTGGGCTTCCGCAGTCTTTATGCGGTGTTTAATGCCCATTTTAAAGCAGATGACTCCTGCTCCGGCAGCGCCGACGATGAATGTAGCTACGGCGATAAGTATCGCTATCGGTAAATCCATCTCGTTTTCCCTCCTTTTGATTGATCGGTGGCAATACTGCTCACCGTCACCGTTCCGGCGGCAAAAGCCGTCCGTCGGTTAGTCGGCGGGAATAATATACAATTTTTGGAATGAATCTGCCGTCCTCATGTCAGGACGGTATTTTCATCGCAGTGCTATGCTGCGTAATAAGTCAACAGTGCTGTGCACTGAAAAATCATGGCAGGCTGACCGCCGGAAATCCCCCCGGCTCCGTGGTCACATAGGTAACGTTCCTGATCATTATATATTAATACCGCCATAACGTCTATAATACATATAGATATTAAAACAACGTAAGCTGGTTTCGACCGGACAAATGCCAGTAGAATAGCCTAATTAATATTTTACAACAAAATAACAAAAATGTCAAGGGGAAAAGGCGGGAATTTTTACAAAATGCACACAAATATTTCACTTTATTCGTCCGGGTAGTTCTGCAGAACCATCAGGAATTTGTCGTAATTGGCTTCAAACAGGTCAACAATATGCGGGTCGAACTGCCTTCCACGCTGGGAGAGAATTTCCTCGCGTGCTTCCTCCGGCTTCCATGCCTTTTTGTAGGGACGGCGGCTCACCAGCGCGTCGAACACGTCCGCGACTGACACGCAGCGGGCATAAAGGTTGATATCCTCGCCCTTTACGCCCATGTAGCCCTTTCCGTCATAGCGCTCGTGGTGGTGGTAGGCGATATCTGCGGACATCTGCATAAGCTCGCCCTGGCACTTCTCCAGCAGCTTTTTGCCGTACTGGACATGGGTCTTGATTATCGCGAACTCCTCGTCCGTCAGTTTGCCGGGCTTGTTGATGATATCCTGCGGCACCATTATCTTGCCGACATCATGCAGTGCGGCGGCACTGCTGACCTCCCACACCTCCTCATCGCTCATGCCGAGGGCTTCACAGAGTATGCGGGTGTATTCAGATACACGCTTTACGTGCTTTCCGGTTTCCTGCGACTGAGCTTCGATCATCTCCGCCAGCGAAGTCACAAGAGCCTCCTGCTCCTGATAGAGCGCGTCGTTTTTTTCAGCAAGACGTGAGATCAGCTTCTGTATCTTCCGGGCGGTGGAACAGCAGATTATTGCCACAGCCGCAAATTCTATCACCCGTGGCAGGATACCGTACAGCCACACTCCTTTCAGCGTTACAAGCGGCTCGTCCGGGACTATTTTGAGCTGGAACGCGATAAGATGAGCCGCCACCATCACCGGAATACTAAGCACCGAAGCGTAGATAACGCTTTTGGTATCGCAGTACAGGCAGGATATCACCACCGGAAAAACCAGCATGATTATCACATGATAGGACATTATCGAGTACAGCAGCCCGGACATCAGCACGATAAGCGTCAGCACAAAGTACCGCACCCCGATGTAATTCTGGTGAAGAACATTATACAGCACCGTGGGGATAAAAAGAATCACAATAGACGCTATTAATGTGGGGTATATCTCACTTCCTATCTTGAAAACCCCAAGATAATTCAGAACCATCACCACCGCCATAAGTGCGGTCATTATCCGGCAGATAAATGCCATGGTGAGGTTGGCTTTTTCCTCATAATCCTGGATAAGAAGTTTTGAGAAGCCTTTCATTAGAGGGCACTCCTTCCTGACGAGGCAGTATTTTCTTTACCATAGTACAAATCTATTATAATATCCGCAGCGTTTTTTGTCAAGATTTGAGCCTGTCTTTGGGGTTTCGCTTGAACATTCCCGCCTTTATTCCGAATTATTTCTTCGCAGGATACTTGAAATTATTGTTATAGTGTGATATAATAAAGAAAAATGAAATAGTATGCCTTACGGCATAACTCCGGAGGAACGTTCAAATGACCTACAAAGAGAGTTTTATCAAATTCATGGTGGACAGCGGCGTGCTGAAGTTCGGCGAATTCACACTGAAAAGCGGCAGACTTGCCCCCTATTTCATCAATGCCGGCAACTACAAGACCGGCGCACAGCTGGCGAAGCTGGGCGAATTCTACGCAGAATGTATCATGGAGAACGGGCTGAAGCCCCAGACCCTGTTCGGACCGGCTTACAAGGGTATCCCGCTTTCCGTTTCGGCTTGTACCGCGCTTTACAACAAGTTCGGCGTTGACGTGAACTACTGCTTCGACCGCAAGGAAGTTAAAGACCACGGAGAGGGCGGAATGTTCGTAGGCAAGACCCTGGAGGACGGCGAGAAGGTCGTTATCATCGAGGACGTTATGACCTCCGGCAAGGCGCTGAGAGAGGTACTCCCGAAGCTGACCGGCGCCGCAAAGGTAGACATTGAGGGAATGATAATCACCGTTGACCGCATGGAAAAGGGGCTTACCTCCGACAAGTCCGCGGTTCAGGAAGTTTACGACGAGTTCGGCGTAAAAGTTTACTCTATCGTCACCATCAATGACATTATCGACGCTCTGGAAAAGGGTATCATTCCCGGTGCAGAGTACGTTGAAAAGATGAAGGAATACCGCAAGGTATACGGTGTAGGATAAGAGCCCGCCGAACAAATACAGAATAAAAAACCAAGGGGAAAATACAATGGAAATGCCTTTTCAGCCCAACGAGGGCAAAAATCTGGAGATAGACACGGACTACGGCAGATACGCCAGATATCCGGTCAAGACACACGTCATCACAAAGGACGACGTGCTGGAGGACGTGCTGGACAAGTACGTCAGGGAGTACATTCAGGACGGCGACACGATAATCATGTCGGAAAAGATAGTCGCGATATCCCAGGGACGCGCGTTCCCGATAGACGAGATAAAGGTATCCCGGCTGGCGCGGCTGCTCTCCCGCTTCGTTGTAAAAACGAACTACGGAATAGGTCTTGGTATGCCGGAAACAATGGAGCTTTGTATCCGCGAGGTCGGCAGACCTAAGGTGCTGTGGGCTGCATTCTGCGCAGCGATAGGCAAGCTGTTCGGCAAGCGCGGCGTGTTCTACAATATATGCGGCATGAAAGCCCGCGCGATTGACGGTCCCTGCGAGTACACCCTCCCGCCCTATAACCACTATGCAAAGATGGCGCCGGATAAGCCGGACGAGGTAGCGGCGCGTCTGACGAAGCACCTGGGTGTTGACGTGGTCATAATCGACGCGAACGACATAGGCGCGAACGTCCTCGGCAAGCCCAGAAAGGATATGCCGGACGAGTTCCCGATACAGGCATTCAAGGACAACCCTCTCGACCAGTGCTCGCAGCAGACCCCTATTGCGATCGTGAGAAAGGTTTCCTGAAAAGATAACAAGATATTCAGAATGGAGGTGTAATTATGGCATCTATCGGCAGTATGGCAATGACCCAGATACGCATGGCTCA
>JBJFGA010000321.1:0-7746 GCA_051892275.1 Oscillospiraceae bacterium
GACGGATCGCGCGGGAACGGAACAAATGCAAAATCAGAAACGGTGTTACAGATATCATTTTCGACACCCTGCTGATTCTGGATCTCCTCTGATGCTGCGGAATATGTCCACTCTGGATTCATTCCGAGGAACAAAAGCTGATGTGAATTCTGTGCCCAGGTCTGGGGAGAGATCCAGTCGCCCAGTTCACCCTGATGGGTAAGTCCTTCGCGATAGAGGGAAGAACAGAATTCCATAGCTCTGGAAACATTGATATCATTTATGTTATTTACAACAGAGCCATCGGGCTGGACATCAATAAGGGTAGTACCGGTTGTAGCTATAAAGCTCATTCCGCCCTCTCCCGCATAGCCGATATGATTTTCGTCGGCATTACACCAATCGATCAGCAGTTCCTTAAAGGTATCCCATGTCCAGTTGTTTTGCATATACAGATCATAGGGATCGGTCAGGGAATACTCCTCAAGCGCTGCTCGATTATAGTTTAATGCATAGTTTGTGGTCACGCGATAGGGATAATAATAGTGCTTTCCATTGTAGGCAAAATCCTCTGCAATATCCGCCATTCCCGACCAGAGAGGGGAATTGAGATCGATATCATTGTCAAGAGCTTCATACAGGTTCTTGCTCATTCCGTTCGGGAAGGATTTCCACTCATATCTTACGATATCGGGAGAATCGTCCGCAGCGATCATCGTTCCCATCTTCTCAAAATAAGCTGTTCCGCTGGAGCAGGATATATATTCTATTTCGCCGCCGTAAAGCTCGCTGGTAAAGATTTTGTACTGCTCAGCGGAGCTGCCGTCATCTTTAAGGTCATAATATCCCAGCCATGTAATCTTGCCGCTGTTACCGTCAGGCGTATATGCGTCTGTGCCGATCTCCTTGATCTCAGCGTCGGTAGGAGCATTCAGATCCGGATCCTCGGTTGTTGTAGATGCAGGCGAAGTGGTGGTTGAAGGTGCAGCTGCAGATGCGGGATTGTCCGTTGGCTGTTCCTCATCGCAAGCCGTCATCGTAAGTAATAATGCTGCCGCCACAGTACATAGTGATATTTTTTTAATTACTCTCATCAGCTTCTCCTTTTCCGGGACATGATCATTACTGCCGCCGCAACTCCGGCAACTGCTGCTCCTCCTATTCCGGCAACACCTGTTTCCGGATTGGGTTTAGTTGCGGTAGTATCGGTGGTATCAGTATTGTTGGAAACATCGGAGTCTGTTGCCGCTGGAGGATTTGCGGCAGCAGCTCCGGTATATGCACACTCCGCAACAGTGTGCGCTGTGGGTGACTGTTCAATTCCAGTAAAGGTAATGGTCATTCCGCTGTTGATAAAACCGTCCATATCATCGTTTGCCGCACCACCAAGGCAAAGCTCCAGAATTGCCAGAGAGCCAAGATGTTCACCCCAGTAACCCGTGCATTCGTCTGCCATTGCCTTAAGCGGAACGATAAGCTCATAGCTGCCGTCGCTGTCTACAACAAAGGTATACTCGCTTCCGGTGGCTCCGATATAGTCATTCTGGCTCCAGATACTTAATTCCTCACCTTCTGCATCGTCACCGTATGCCATAAAACCGGGGAAAACGGTAAAGGGAGTTTCAACCCCGGTAACATCAAACTTGACGATAACGTCACAGGTGTCATCAGCAATATCGCTCTCAGAAACGGGCGCATACAGAGCAATGCTGTTGTAGGGATTGATAAGGTGCGCCCACGCTTCATTGTTCACCTCATAGCTTATACAGCCCATAGAGGAAGCGCCGCTGTTTTCTGTAAGGGTGAGAGCACCTGCGGAGCAGGCAAGTACTGCCGCAGAAGCAAGGCAGGCAGATAAAGCGGTTAATGTGTTTCTTGTTTTCATAATAATAATTCCTTTCAATAGATAGTTTATTCTGGGAGCAATGCTCCTTAGTTACCATTGAAGTCAGCGCAGATAACTCCAAGACCGACCGTGCTCATGTACACTCTGCCGTATACATTGAAGTCACCGTATACAAAGCTCCCGTTTCCTATTCCTCCGAATTCATGTTCGCTGTCATTGATCCGACTCCATGTCTTTCCTTCGTCCTCAGACCAGTACAGTCCAACCGGATCTTCTGAAGTTGGATGTCCCCATATAATTATTGTGCAGGGATCCCCTTCGTTTTTGCCTCTTCCCAAGCCCACTGCCTGGCAGTTGGAAACCGTGTCGATTCTTGTAAAGGTCTTACCGTGATCCTCAGAAACCTGAAGTCCCATTGCTGGGTAGTAGATCTTCCCCTCGACCCCGGGGACAACTATCGGTCTTTTAGAGGTGAACACCGCGACCTCGTTGTTTGCAGTGAATGTTTTTCCTCCGTCGCTGCTGTAATAGAACGCGCTGGAGCTTGCCGCATATACATAATCGGAGTTTACCGGGTCTGCAATAATGCGGTTTGAATTAAGACCGCCCTCGCTTTGTGTCCAGTTTTCGCCTTTGTCTTTCGTATAGAATATGTATGCTCCATTTTCAGGCGCCCAGTAGAAAGTACTTCCGTCAGCTGACACCGCGACCGATCCGCCGTAAGCGTTCTTGGACTCCATCGGAGAATTCTCGACATGAGTCCATGTTTCTCCTCTGTTCTCGGTATACCAGAAGCCGTTGTAGCTGTCATTACCGCCGCACTTGACCCAGACATCTGTGTTTGCTGCGGCAACTGCAAGACCCGTCATCGAACCTCCGATGCTATTGTGAACATTACCGAATTCGGCAGCGTCGTTCTGAGTGAAGCCATCGTAGTCTGCGACAACTGTAACAAGCTCTCCACCGGGAATACTAACCAGCTCATAGGGGACAGTTTCCTCAATGCCCTGTGCGCAGAAATAAAACTCCGGCTTTTCATCCCATATATTGTCACAGGCAAATATACCGTTGCCGGATACCACCATTACTTTATCGGTATTGTTTGGGTCGATACACATGGAACTACACCAGTGCATTGAGGTCGTAGATTGCCATTTGACTCCGCCATCTGTCATTGACATAACGTCATTTATCATTTTCCAGCTCTGACCGCCGTCTGTCGTCACATAAAACTCATCTCCGAAAGAGCCGTTGGGCTGCTGGACATATATGTTCTCTGTGCAGGCTGCCATTCTATCCGGATTCTCCGGGTCAATTACGACATCTCCGAAGCCTTTTTTGGCAGGGGATATATCAGTGAAGGAATCATCTGAAATATTCAGCATTCTGATACCGCCCGAAATACGGTTATTATTCCACGGTCCCTCCGCATCGGCATAGGTAATGACGATCTTACCGTTGCCATTATATTTCATACGCTGAACCATAAGCCCTTGGGGAGCGCTCTCTACAGGGTTCCATGTCGCGCCTGCGTCGGTGGTTTTGTAGATGTTGTAGTCGCCTTTTCTTGAAATCGCAGCATATATAGTGGTGCAGCCGTTTTCATCACCCGACTCCGGGTCAATGAGAATGCTGCATATCCCGTTTTGGTTTTCGGTACTGGTGTCTGTACCGAGGTCAAGCTTTGTGAAGGTCAAACCGCCGTCCGTGGACTTGATAAGTCCGCCGGTGCTCATTCCGCCGGCATATATAACGTTGCTGTTTTTTGGGTCAACCGCAAGCCGCTCACCGTTTCCTCTGCCCATACCGTTGCCATTAACCAGAATAAGGTCTGTAAGCTCGGTGCGCGAGAATGTTCTTCCATAATCGCTTGATATTAAAAGCGCCGTTCTTCCTCCGCTGAAATAGTTTGTTCCAGCAAGCAGGAACACTTTGTTCGGCTCATTCTCTGCAAAAGCAAGGCCCGCAATACCAAGGAAACCTCTGTCATCTTCATTGATTCCATAGGACATAGATTCCCACTTTTCAGTATCTTTATTGAAACGGTATGCACCGCCAACATCTGTACGGGCGTAGTACAATCCATCTTCTTTGGTTGCAAATACACCGGAAACAAAGCCGCCTCCGCCCATGGCTACCTGGCTGAAGCTCCAGGCAGGTGCCTCCTCGATAATGTTTTCGGTGTTATCATTGACTTTCAAGTCGGTATTCGTTTCTCCCTTTGAACATCCGCCTAACATCAGTATGCCCAGAGCTATTGTTATCGTGGCAAGCTTTTTGAACATAGCATTCTCCTTGAATAATGATAATGAGCTCTATTCCACTAGATACATTTCTGAAAATCAATTAAGTAATCGATGAAATATGCCGATAATTTGGATTTATTCTTTGTTTTATTATACATCAGGGTTGACAAAAAAGTAAAGATATGATATTATCATATTACAATAATACTAACATGACGTGGAGGAAGCTATGAAGATCAATTTTCCTGTTATAGGGAATGAAAGAAATCTGCCGATATACGTTTGTGGTGTAGGCGTAGACTACCCGCAGGATGACATCTACCGGGGTGACGGCTATAACCACCTCGAATTCGTCTTTTTCACAGAGGGAACTGGCGAAATGGGCATGAACGATGAGCTTTATCCGCTAAAACCTGGATATGGATTTTTCATGCAGCCGGGAGTTCCGCATTATTACCGCTGCACCGGCGGCGAATGGCGGTCGTGGTGGGTATGCTTTGAGGGCAGCGGCGCACAGGAATTACTCGGCAAGCTTAATCTGGATAAGCCGGCGATATACAATCTCGGCGACACAGAACGGCTTCAGCGCATTATTCGCAGGATCTATCATTCCGTTGAAAGCGATAAGCTGTTTGGGAATTATTACGCTTCAAGCGGACTGTACGAATTCATTCTGGAATTCTACAAGCTCGCCAATTCCTTTGGCTCAATTTATGACGAGAAAAAGAATGAAGGCATAGAAAAGCTTATTTCACTCATTGAAACCGATTATCCAAAAAAAATCACCATGGAAACTCTCTGCGCCGCCTCAAATTATTCCGAGGTGCATATATGCCGCCTTTTCAAGAAGCACCTCGGTATGCGTCCGATGGAATACTTAAATCAAAAACGTATACAGGAAGCGAAACTTTTGCTCAGCAAGTCTTATTTGTCCATCGAAAAAATTTCCGAGATGGTCGGAATAGAAAGCCAATCCTACTTCGGGCTTCTGTTTAAGCGGTATGAGGGAATCTCTCCGTCCGCATACAGAGATATGACAATGCACACCAAGTAGATTAATAATAAGTGCTATTGACAAATGTTTTAGCAGCAGTTATAATAATATTACCATTCAATCTTCTGCACTACGGAAAGGAATTTGTTATTATGAGATCTGTTGCAACACCGAAATTCCCTTTTATTCTCCACGGCGGCGATTATAACCCCGAGCAGTGGAAGGACTACCCCGACATTCTTGACAAAGATATCGAGCTTTTCAAAAAAGCAAACATAAACTGTGTAAGTCTTGGCATATTTTCATGGGCGAATCTTGAGCCGAAGAAAGACTGCTTTGATTTTGAGTGGCTGGACAATGTGATCAATAAGCTTTACAGCAACGGAATCCGCGTTATTCTTGCAACACCGTCAGCCTCACGCCCACAATGGCTTGCTGAGGAATTTCCCGAGGTACTGCGCGTTGGCGAAAACGGCGTGCGAAATCTCTACGGTCATCGTCATAACCACTGTTATTCAAGTCCTGCGTATCGTGAGCGGGTAAAAATAATTGATACAAAGCTTGCCGAAAGATATGCAAATCACCCGGCTGTCATACTCTGGCATATATCAAACGAGCTTGGCGGAGAGTGCCATTGTGAGCTTTGTCAGCAGGAATTCCGTCGCTGGCTTAAAGATAAATATGGTACGCTGGACGCGCTCAATCATGCATGGTGGGCTCATTTCTGGTCGCACACCTACACATCATGGGAGCAGATTCATAGTCCGTCATATCTTGGAGAAACCTCAATTCACGGGCTTAATCTGGACTGGAAAAGGTTTGTAACGTATAAAAGCATAGACTTTATGAAGCACGAAATATCCACGGTTAAGGCGGTAAATCCCGATATTCCTGTTACCGCCAACCTGATGGGATTATATGTTTACGGGCTGGATTATTACAAGTTCGCAAAGGGGCTTGATGTTATTTCATGGGACAGCTACCCGGAGTGGCACGCGCCCTCATGCAACGAGGAGGTTGCCCGCAACGAGAGTCTTTCCCACGATATGATGAGAGCCCTAAAGCACAAGCCTTTTCTTCTGATGGAGTGTACTCCCTCAACCACCAACTGGCGTCCCATCAGCAAGCTGAAAAAGCCCGGAATGCATACACTTTCCGTGATAAATGCCATTGCACACGGGGCAGATTCGGGGCTGTATTTCCAGATGCGCCAGAGCCGCGGCAGCTCCGAAAAATTTCATAGTGCGGTTATTTCCCATGTTGGCACGGAAAACACCCGTGTTTTCATGGAGGTTGCCGAAACCGGAAAGGTACTTGAGAATCTTTCCCCCAAGATATATGGCAGCAATTCGGACGCTCGTGTGGCAATCATTTTCGATGTAGAAAACAAGTGGGCTTTGGATACCTGTCAGGGACCGAGAAATGCCAGGCTGGACTATTTCGGCGCAATTCAGAAATGCTATGATTATTTCTGGAAAAACGGAATTACGGTTGATGTCGTGGACAGCGACAGCGATTTCGCAGAATATAAGCTGGTTATAGCGCCTATGCTTTATATGTTCCGCGGAGGGATTCAGGAGAAGCTGCGCAGCTTTGTGGCAAACGGCGGAACGCTGGTGACGACCTGTTTCAGCGGCGTTGTAAACGACACCGACCTGTGCCTGCTTGGCGAGGCGACAGAAGAAAAGCTGTCGGATGTCCTCGGGATGTGGGTGGAGGAAACCGACAGCCTTTACGATAACGAGCACAACAGCATGACATGGAACGGCAATTCTTATAAGCTAAGCGAGTTGTGCGAGGTCGTACACACTACAACTGCGCAGGTGCTTGCGGAATACGAAAGCGACTTCTATAAAGGCACTCCTGCATTGACAAGAAACAATTTTGGACAAGGAAAAGCATATCATCTTTGTTCTACTGCCGATGTGGATTTTTACCGGGCGTTCTTTGCGGAACTTTGTGCCGAAGCAGGTCTTGAAAAGCCTTTTGAAGCCGAAATTCCCGAGGGTGTAGGTGTAACGGAAAGAGCGGGTAACATATTCCTTCAGAATTTCGCTGAAACCCCTGCTGCAATTAAGATAAACAAAGATTATACCGACGTGCTTACGGGTGAAAAAACAGGTGAGGTAATCGAAATTATGGGTTACTCGTATGCCGTTGTTCGCTCTGAAGAATAAATAGCTGCCCTCGGTAATCCCCCCCCTTATTTCGGCATTGTAGTGGTTATTATACAGAAAACTTCTCTGATTTATTTTCGATTCTTTAGGGAAACGCTGATTAAAACAAATCCGCCATGCCCAAATGCGTAATTTCGCGCGGCGGGATTTGTCACGCTTAATATAATGCGTACAATAGTAAAATAATTAAACCCGCATATTCTCCGGTTTTAGGAATATGCGGGTTTTAATCAGCTCATATCCGGAAGCTCATCAAGGGTAATAACCTTTTTGCTATTATATACACTTTTGAGGTTATCCGGGTTGTTTCCCTAATAGCAATTGCTTTTTCATTATATGTACACCTTCCTGCAAATGTTATTTGAGCGCATTTTCGATCTCTGCAATTTCAGATTCAGTAAAATCCAGCTTTTCGATACACGCTGCGTTTTCTATTATTTGCTCGGGACGCCTTGCGCCAATCAGAACGGTTGCTACTGCCTTATTATGCAAAACCCATGAAAG
>JBJFGA010000322.1:0-7706 GCA_051892275.1 Oscillospiraceae bacterium
AAGATGCAAGCAAGATGCGTGCCAAGCCGTTAGGCGTGATTTATTCAGTGTTTCCTTAGTTTTGATGAATTCATACACCCTCATCAGCGGCAGCTCTGTCATTTTGCCCTCCATAGCATTTTCAAGCATTTCGTTCGTATTTACTCTCTGTTTCAAGTCGCATTCATCATCTTCGGTGGCAATGTACAGTCTTATGCACTGGGTGGATCTGTATCTTCCCCTGACCTCAAATGGTTCGCAGGTGATAGTCTTAATCTTGGAAAGCTCAATGGTTTTCCACCCGAACAAATGCTTGTATCTTAACTGCTTTTCATCTGCAATAACGATGGTAGGCAGCTTCTCGCTGGCTGCCTCAAACCCAATAATTCCCGCCAGTACCGCGAGAAACATGATAAGACTGCCCACCGAGGAATAGGTTAGCATACACGCCAGCCATATAGACAGTCCTATCACAGACACAGCTAACACATAATTCATGTAAGTATTTATGCAGTGTATCTCGATTCTGATATTCTCACCCATATAGCCCACCCTTTCCGCAATATATTATACTATAATTATATTACAAAACACTCAAAAAAGCAAGAAAATCCCCGCCCCCGGCAGCCCGGAAGCGGGAATATCAATCAATTAAATCAGCCCGGAATTATTGACCGCCGCCACCAGCGCCCTTACCGAAGCCACGATGATATCCGTGTGGATACCCGCGCCCCAGCTTACAGAGCCGTCCGGCTTGGTGATACCGATATATGCCGCCGCCTTTGACTTTGAGGACTGCTCCAGCGCGTTCTCTGTGTAGGTAGCAATGTGGTAATCTATGCCAAGCCCGGTTTTTACGGCATTGGAGACCGCGTCCAGACGTCCGTTACCCTCGCCCTTCCATGTCCGCTTCTCTCCGCCGACCTCCATAGTAACTGTCGCAGTGAAATTATCGCCCTGCGTGTAGTGCGCCTCGATAAATTTCAATCTACCCTGCGGATTCAGATAATTCTTTTCGAAGATATCGTAAATTTCGTCCGGGTGAAGCTCCTTGTGCTGGTGGTCGGACACGCCCTTTACCATGTAGCCGAAATGCTCACGCATCTTAGGCGGCATTGCGATACCATAAGTATGCTCCATGAGGTAGCCGATACCGCCCTTGCCGCTCTGGCTGTTTATGCGGATAACGTCCCCCTCGTACTCTCTGCCAATGTCGTGCGGGTCTATCGGGATATAGGGCACGTTCCAGTGCTCCGGATCCTTTTCCTCACGCCACTTCATGCCCTTTGCGATAGCGTCCTGGTGTGAGCCGCTGAACGCCGCAAATACAAGCTGTCCGCTGTACGGCATACGCTCGTAGACGTGCATTCTGGTCAGTCTTTCGTAGACAGAAGCAAGCTCCGGCAGGTTGCTGAAATCGAGGTTCGGCTCTACACCGTGGGAATACATATTCAGTGCCAGCGTCACGATATCCACGTTGCCGGTGCGCTCACCGTTTCCGAACAACGTACCCTCAACACGGTCAGCCCCGGCCAGCAGACCCAACTCGGTGTCCGCGATACCGCAGCCGCGGTCGTTGTGCGGGTGAAGCGAAATCTCCAGATTTTCGCGGCTGTGCAGCACCTTGCACATATACTCCACCTGCTGAGCGTAAACGTGCGGCAGGCTCTCCTCAACGGTAACGGGGAGATTGATGATTACCTTCCAATCCGGGGTAGGCTGCCAGATGTCGATGACCGCGTTGCATATCTCAGCGGCAAACTCCGGCTCTGTTCCGGTGAAGCTCTCCGGCGAGTACTCGAACCGGAAGTTGCCCGGGGTCTTTTCGCGGTATTCTTTCAGCAGCTTCGCGCCTGTCACTGCGATGTCGATTATCTCCTCCTTGCTCTTGCGGAACACCTGCTCCCGCTGCGCCACGGAGGTGGAATTATAGAGGTGAACGATAGCGTTCTTGCAGCCGTCCAGCGCCTCAAAGGTCTTTTTGATGATATGCTCGCGGCTCTGGGTGAGCACCTGTACGGTAACGTCGTCGGGAATGAGGTTCTTCTCGATAAGCGCGCGGCAGAACTCGTATTCCGTTTCAGAAGCCGCCGGGAAACCTATCTCTATCTCCTTGAAGCCTACCTCCACCAGTCTTTTGAAGAACTCCAGCTTCTCGTCAAGGCTCATGGGGATAATCAGCGCCTGATTGCCGTCGCGCAGGTCAACGCTGCACCACTTGGGTGCTCTTTCAATGTAATCCTTCTTTGCCCAGTCCATGCAGGTGAACGGCGGCATGAAGTATCTTCTGGTGTACTTGCTTGATTTAGTCATTTCTTGTTCCTTTCCGGGCAATGCCCTGCATATATAGTTACACGAACCTGTTGAACTGCAATTTCCCGCAAAACAAAAAGCCCCATCTCGCAAGAGATGAAGCTTGAAACTCCACGGTACCACTCTCATTGGCATAATGCCCACTCGTACACATCATACAATGTGCCTCTCAATAACGGGAGAACCCGGAACAGCTTAGTAAGTCACCCGTTCAGCCGTTCTGCTCAAGGAGGAGCTATGACCCTGCCGCTCTGCCGGCTCGCACCAACCGCCGGTTCTCTGGGATCACGTCAAGGCTTTATTTCCTATCAACGCATTTCAACATATTCTGTATGGATTATAGCATATTTTTACTGGTTTGTCAATACTTTTGACAGAATATTTTTGCGGAATAAGGTCACCGTTTTTCCTGATCCCGGATTACACAGCTTATCAGAAACCTCTTGTGATACCGGTATTGCCGAGGTTTTCCGTCTTTACAGGATCGCAGTTCTTGGGATTTCCACACTTTTGACAAAATCGAGCGTCGGGAGGATTTACTTTTCCGCAGCTTTGGCACTCCCACGGCTTGTCCATTCTGACCGCTCCTCCACTGGACATATTGGCAAGTATCCTACCCAGTGTCTGAGAAATGTCGTTAAGCGCCCTTTCTTCTGCACCGCTGTCTTTGGAAGATATCCGTACTATATTCTCGGACATCTCGATGTACATTGCCCATGAGATATGATTTGCTGTGACAGGCACTAATGATACCAATGCATACAGCCATATCATTCCTCCAAAATAATCAACACACGACCATACAAATGCGACCACCAACGCCAATACACATAAACAGTAACTTATAATCACGGCGACCTTGTTTACTCTTGTCCATTTGTTATTCATGTTTGAAACCCTCCAATGTTATTGAGCTTTGAAGCCTTTCAAATGTTATTAACCCTTGAACGATTTCAAGTGTTATTAACCTAATATGATTTGCTTATACTATAATTATAACCTATTATAGCTGTTTTGTCAATAGTTTTCAGTCAGATGTAGTAATATTATTTTGAAAGAGGTGTTGGAAATGGCATTATACCAAAGACTAAAAGACCTCCGCGAGGACGCGGACAAAACCCAGACCGAAATCGCGGAGTACCTCGGCACAACAGCGCAGTATTACGGAAAATACGAAAAAGGCGAACGCGAGTTGCCATTCTCCCGGGCGATTCAGCTTGCCAACTACTACCATGTCAGCCTTGACTATCTTGCCGGCAGAAGCATGAACAAGCAGGGGCAGACCATATCTGACGATGAAGCCGCCCTGCTAAAAAGCTGGAACTCTCTCACCGAGCGAAACAAAGGAAAGGTTGAATACCACATGGATGAGCTTCTGGAAAGCCAGAATCAACACAAATGACCAATATACAAAAATCCCCTCCGGTTGCCCGGAGGGGATAATCGTTATTCAGCTAAGCCTGCATAAATGCCGGGAATTAGTCCTGCTTGAACTCGTCCTCGTACATCTTCTGCATCTCAACGAGGTGCTTGTACTTAGCCTCGGAGTTCTTAACTGCTCTGTCGAACAGTGCGGTAGCTCTCTCGGGGTTAGCACGCATGAGGGAGTTGTAACGTACCTCTCTCATCATAAATGCCTTGTAATCGCCTGTCGGAGCCTTGCTGTCGAGGGAGAACGGGCTCTTGCCCTCGTCTGCCAGAGCCGGATTGAAGCGGAACAGATGCCAGTAACCAGCCTCTACTGCTTCCTTCTCAACCTGCTGAGCGATGGTCAGACCGCCCTTGATACCGTGGTTGATGCACGGTGCGTAAGCGATGATGATGGACGGACCGTTGTAAGCCTCTGCTTCAGCGATAGCCTTTAAGCACTGGTTTCTGTCAGCGCCCATGGAGATCTGTGCAACATATACATAGCCGTAGCTCATTGCAATGCCTGCCAGATCCTTCTTCTTAACGTCCTTACCACCTGCTGCGAACTGTGCAACCGCACCTACGTTGGTAGCCTTGGAAGCCTGTCCGCCGGTGTTGGAGTAAACCTCGGTATCGAATACCAGAATGTTTACGTTCTTGCCGGAAGCGATAACGTGGTCAAGTCCGCCGTAGCCGATATCATAAGCCCAGCCGTCGCCGCCGAGGATCCACTGGCTCTTCTTGGAGAGGTAGTTCTTCAGCTTGAGAACCTCTGCAACCAGCGGCTCGCTGGAGCACTGGCAGTTCTCGAATGCGTTAACCAGGTTCTTTGTTGCAACTGCGTTAGCCTTGCCGTCGTCCTCTGTCTTGAAGTACTCGTCGATGAGTGCCTTAGCCTTCTCGTGACCGTCAAGAGCAGCGATCTCCTTCAGCATGCTCTGTGCTCTCTTGCGGAGGGTATCCTGAGCAAGGAACATGCCAAGACCGAATTCTGCGTTGTCCTCGAACAGGGAGTTAGCCCAAGCCGGACCCTTGCCTTCCTTGTTGGTGGTGTAAGGAGTGGAAGGTTCAGAACCTGCCCAGATAGAGGAGCAGCCTGTTGCGTTAGCGATGTACATTCTGTCGCCGAACAGCTGAGTTACCAGCTTAGCATACGGAGTCTCTCCGCAGCCTGCGCATGCGCCGGAGAATTCGAGCAGCGGCTGGTTGAACTGCGATCCCTTAACGGTGGTCTCCTTGAACTTCTCGTGAACCTCGGGCTTGTCCTCAACAGACTTAACAGCATAGTCGAATACCGGCTGCTGATCCATCTGTGACTCGATGGGCTTCATAACGAGAGCCTTTGTCTTGGACGGGCAAACCTGTGCGCAAACGCCGCAGCCTGTGCAGTCCAGAGTAGAGATAACCATTGTGTACTTCATGCCAGGGAGCTGCATAGCGTCCTTTACCTTAACGGAAGCGGGAGCAGCTGCTGCCTCTGCCTCGTTCATGATAACAGGACGGATAACTGCGTGCGGACAAACGAAGGAGCACTGGTTACACTGGATACAGTTGTCAGGCTGCCACTCGGGAACGTCAACAGCGATACCGCGCTTCTCAAAAGCAGCGGAGCCCTGCGGGAATGTACCGTCAACGATGTCCATGTCAACGAATGTAGATACAGGAATCTGGTCGCCGCGCTGTGCGTTTACGGGGATCTGTACCTTGTTTACGAAGTCAACGAGGAACTTGTTGTCGCCCTCTGCAACGTGAACAGGAAGCTCGCCTTCTGCGTCAGCCCAGGAAGCGGGAACGTCAACCTTGATAACCTCGCCTGCGCCCTTTTCGATCGCAGCGTAGTTCATGTTGACGATATCGTCGCCCTTCTTAGCAAAGGACTTGTAAGCAGCCTTCTTCATGTAATCAATAGCCTGGTCAGCAGGAATGATGTTAGCGATGGAGAAGAATGCAGACTGAAGAACGGTGTTGGTCTTGTTGCCCAGACCAATCTCCTTAGCTACCTTGATAGCGTTGATGATGTAGAAGTTGATGTTGTTCTTAGCTATGTAAGCCTTTACGGGAGCGGGCAGCTTCTCGTCCAGCTCATCAACAGTCCACTGGCAGTTCAGCAGGAAGGAGCCGCCGGGGATTACGTCCTGAACCATATCGTACTTGTCGATATAGGAGGGGTTGTGGCAGGCAACGAAGTTTGCCTTGTTGATGAAGTAGGTAGACTTGATAGGAGTCTTACCGAAACGCAGGTGAGAAATAGTTACGCCGCCGGACTTCTTGGAGTCGTAAGCGAAGTATGCCTGTGCATACATGTCGGTGTGGTCACCGATGATCTTGATAGAGTTCTTGTTTGCACCAACAGTACCATCAGAGCCAAGACCCCAGAACTTACAGCAGGTAGTGCCTTCAGGAGTGGTGTTCGGGTTCTCGGTAAGCTCGAGAGACAGGTTGGTAACGTCATCATTGATACCGAGGGTGAATACCGGCTTGGTGGTGTTGTTGTAAACAGCGATGATCTGTGCCGGGTTGCAGTCCTTGGAACCAAGACCGTAACGACCGGTGAATACCTGTGCGTCCTGGAACTTGTTCTCCTTCTTGAGAGCAGCAACAACGTCCAGATACAGCGGCTCGCCGAGGGAGCCGGGCTCCTTGGTTCTGTCGAGAACGGAGATCTTCTTAACGGTAGCAGGGATAGCGTCAACAAATGCGGAGGAAACGAACGGTCTGTACAGTCTGACCTTGACCAGACCAACCTTTCTGCCCTGCTTTGCAAGGAAGTCGATGGTCTCTTCGATGGTGTCGCATACAGAGCCCATTGCTACGATAACCTCTTCAGCGTCGGGAGCACCGTAGTAGTTGAACAGCTTGTAATCAGTACCGATCTCTGCGTTTACCTTGTCCATGTACTCGGTAACGATAGTCGGAACGTTGTCATAGTAGGTGTTGCAAGCTTCTCTTGCCTGGAAGAAGATGTCAGGGTTCTGTGCAGTACCGTGGAGAACAGGCTTCTCAGGATTGATAGCTCTGTCGCGGAACGCCTGAACAGCGTCCATGTCAACCATGCCCTTGAGGGTCTCATAGTCCCACTTTTCGATCTTCTGGATCTCGTGAGAGGTTCTGAAGCCATCAAAGAAGTGCAGGAACGGAACTCTGCCCTTGATAGCAGCGAGATGAGCTACTGCGCCGAGGTCCATAACTTCCTGGGGGTTAGTGGAGCAGAGCATAGCATAACCGGTCTGACGGCAAGCGTAGATATCGCTGTGGTCGCCGAAGATGGAGAGTGCGTGGGAAGCAAGTGCACGAGCGGAAACGTGAATAACCGACGGAAGCAGCTCACCAGCCATCTTGTACATGTTCGGGATCATCAGGAGCAGACCCTGTGAAGCGGTGTAGGTAGTGGTCAGGGCGCCTGCGGACAGTGAGCCGTGAACTGCACCGGCAGCACCAGCCTCGGACTGCATCTCCAGAACCTTTACAGTCTCACCGAAGATGTTCTTTCTGCCCTTTGTGGACTCGGAATCGGTAACCTCTGCCATAACAGACGAGGGGGTGATGGGGTAAATAGCAGCAACGTCAGTGAACGCATAGGACACGTGAGCCGCAGCGTTGTTACCATCCATCGTTTGCATTTCTCTTGCCATTGGATTTAGTCCTCCTTATTTATCTGGCAGCCCGGAAAGCCCCGGCAGAAAACCTGCACAGCCGCTGACGGTCGCCGCCTTGAATATGAATATATTCCGTCCTCCGCGGTAGCTTTGGACGTACTATTTCAATTTAATTCTATTCTACCACAATCTTTGGATTTTGTAAATAGCCTTAGAATTTATTTATAATTATTTGTGCAACCTGCACTAAAAATCTGTTGAAATATGCACAATTCGTCATCATTTTAAAAACCACGTTTGAGCAAAAAAGCGGCATACGCCACATCTTCGGGGCGTAGCCGCCATACTTTTCCTCATACTAATAACCGTTTGAACGAAGGAAAAGATTTGCAGAAAGACAGTGCCGAT
>JBJFGA010000323.1:0-7698 GCA_051892275.1 Oscillospiraceae bacterium
GCACTGTCTTTCTGCAAATCTTTTCCTTCGTTCAAACGGTTATTAGTATGAAATGAGGTGATGTTTTGGCAACATGGCTTGCGCATCTTCGTGTGGCGGACAGGCTGCTTGATGAATTCGGCTTTACGCCGCGGGAGTTTCTCGCCGGGAATGTCGCGCCGGACTGCGGAGAGCCAGTCCCCGGGGGCTTCGACCCGCCAAAGGAGGTCACCCACTGGACGAATTCCGGCAAGGGGCACTGCGATTACGAGCGCTTCCGCCGCGAATTGCTCGACCCGGAAAAAGACCCGCGTGACCGCGTGTTCCTGACCGGGTACTTCTGTCACCTGATGGCGGACGTGCTGTGGGTGAGGCTGATAAACGACCCCACGAAGGAGCGCTTTCGGACGCTCTATACCGCCGACCGGGAGGAATACTACCGCCGGGTGAAGCCGGAGTGGTATGCGAACGACTTCCTGTTTCTGCGGCATTGCCCGGAGTTCCGCAGCTTCCGGCTGTTCTGCGAAATACAGGAGTTCCCGGTGAGCTGCCTGCCCTACTACCGCGCCGACAGCGTGGAGAAACAGATACGGAATATCCGGCAGTATTACCTGACACCGCATGAAATACCCGAAACTTTCGTTTATCTCACCCCACATCAGATGGACCAGTGGGTGGCGGAAGCCGCATACCGCATTACACAGCGGCTTCGCAGCGGCCTTTGATTTACGCGAATCCCCCCGATCTTATGTCGGGGGGATTGCTGTTAATGTATTCAGGAAGGTAATGAGAGAAACCTATGTAATGTTATTCAACGTCCTGGAGTGCGTCGTAGCCGGTCTCGCCGGTACGAACCTTTACTACGTCCTCGACATCGTAAACGAAGATCTTGCCGTCGCCGATCTTGCCGGTGTAGAGAGCCTGCTTAGCGGTTTCTACTACGGTTTCAACCGGAACCTTGCATACAACGATCTCGACCTTTACCTTAGGCAGCAGGTGAGTTTCAACCTTTACGCCACGATAGAAGTCTGTGGAGCCCTTCTGCATACCGCAGCCAAGTACGTTTGTAACTGTCATACCGGTAATGCCGATGCCGGACATAGCCTCCTTGAGGACTTCAAACTTATCCTGCTTTGCGATGATAACGACCTTGCTGAACTTAGTGCCGTCAGCAGGAACGGACTTCTTGTAAGCAACAGGAACTGCCTTTTCAACAGGTGCAGCGTCGTGCTTGATGGTTTCGACTTCCTTCTCCTTGCCGCTGCCGGTAACCTCGACCTGCATGGAGGGAACGAAGTCTGCATAAGAGGAGGGAAGACCATGCTCTGTTGCGTCCAGACCAACGATCTCTTCGTGGCGGGATACGCGCAGACCAACTGTTTTCTTAAGAATGAAGAACAGCAGACCAACTGTGATAACTGTCCAGGCTGCGATGGAAACAAAGCCGAGGAGCTGGATACCGAGCTGGTTGAAGCCGCCGCCGTAGAACAGACCGGTGATACCGTCCTGACCCTTGCCGGTAGCGAACAGACCTACCGCGATAGTGCCCCAGATACCGTTCATCATGTGAACTGCAACTGCGCCGACCGGGTCGTCGATCTTGAGCTTGTAGTCGAGCAGCCAAACGCCGAAGCAAACCAGCAGACCAGAAACTACGCCGATACATGCAGCGCCGAGTGCGTCAACGTCCGCGCAGGGAGCAGTTACGCCTACCAGACCTGCGAGAGAACCGTTAAGACACATGGAAACATCGGGCTTGCCATGTCTGAGCCATGTATAGATCATAGTTGTTACTGTTGCGACCGCCGGAGCGATAGTTGTGGTGAGGAAGATCTGACCGAGGTAGTTGGAGTCAGCAGCAGCAGCGCCGTTGAAGCCGTACCAGCCGAACCAGAGAATGAATACGCCGAGTGCGCCGAGGGTCATCGAGTGACCGAGGATAGCCTTGGGCTTGCCCTCCTTGTCGAACTTGCCGATACGCGGACCGAGCATCCATGCACCGATAAGTGCGGAGATACCGCCGACCATGTGAATTGCAGCAGAACCAGCGAAATCAACGAAGCCGAGCTGTGCGAGCCAGCCGCCGCCCCATACCCAGTGAGCCTCGATCGGGTAGATGAACAGGCTGATCACGCCGGAGTAGATGCAGTAGGTGGAGAACTTTGTTCTTTCTGCCATCGCACCGGAAACGATCGTCGCGGTGGTCGCGCAGAACACGAGGTTAAATACGAAGTTGTGCCAGGGGAAGTGCTCGAAGTCGGTGAAGATACCGAGGTTCGGGATTCCTACCAGACCGAACAGTGCGTCCTCGCCGCACAGCAGTCCGAAACCGAGCAGGGTGAATACCACTGTGCCGATGCAGAAGTCCATCAGGTTCTTCATGATGATGTTTCCGGCGTTCTTTGCTCTGGTGAAACCAGTTTCAACCATTGCAAATCCGCACTGCATGAAGAATACGAGCGCAGCACCTATGAGGAACCAGACGCCCTCTGTGCCGAACATTACGCTGTTGACAGTATCGACTACGCCGTCTGTCGCAGCTTCCGATACAACCGTCAGAATTGAGTCCATAAAAGACCGCCCCTTTCATTTTGTGAAGCTCTTGCGGATAAGTTCCTGCATTGCTGCCGGCGTCCGCAGGCTTCTTTGCTGATTTGTGAACAAAGCAGGGCTATGACCGGCAGGCTTCGCCATTGAAGTCTGTCTGTCATAGCCCCTTTGCTATGGTCTTAGTATACTCCAAAAAAGAAGATTTGTCAAGAGAATTTTGCAAGTTTTTTTCACAGAAAATTCATTTTGGCGAAATGACATATTTGTTAAAGCCCAACACAAAAATCTATATGCAAAGGTAACAAAAGCCGGGAGAATTTGGCGGATTTTAAGGGAAGAAATTTCATGCTTTTGGAAGCAGTATATTCTGGCGGACGGCTGTTACAGCATTTCCCTATGCTTTGCGCGGCATTTTTACAGAATATTTGCAGATAATATGAACGAAATCTTTCAAAAAGGAGCTGATATAACATGTCCCGAAGGACTGAAGCATATATCAAGAGCAGCGCCGCCGGACTTATCGCGGGGAGCCTTGCGTTCATGGCGGTGAAGTCCCTGTGCAGCCACAGGAGCTTCCGCAGAATGAGCACCGCGAAAGCGTTCCGCATGATAGGCACGCTGTTGGACGCGTTCTGATAAAAATACCGCCGGAGCTGCTTTCCGGCGGTACATACCATAATAAATCTTCATCATTTGTTGTTGAGATTTTCAGCAAACTGGGTGACGATATCCACAATGAAGCCGGGTGTGTCCGGCAGTTCACGAAGTATTATCCCGCGGACTTCCTCGGCGGGAGATGCTTCGGTTATTTCGATTATACCGTCCACATTGTCACCAATGGCGATATGCCCGGTCGCCATACCTCCAACGGCTATGTTTGAGGCATAGGCTGCACCGCCTATCGCATACGCTCCGCAGGAAACCGCACCGAAAGAGCACCAGCCTGCAGTAACAGCTCCGAAAGCAAATAGTCCGGCTGACACGGTGCCAGCGGCAAATAATCCTACCGCCGCAACTCCAAAAGAAATTATTCCCAGCGCTGCAACAGCGGTCAGAACAAGCACCCCGATTGACGCCACTCCTACTGTCACAACTCCAGCGGAAACCAGCCCCAGCGAAATTATACCGCAGGCTATGTTGCCTATTGCCACAACGCCCCTTGCGCGGTAGTTCCCAAAGCCGACGTTGACATGTACCAGCGGAAGCCCGTGCCAGCTTTTCTCGCTCTTATATTCATAGTGGAATTTGCGGGAAGTCGGCTTCTGCTCCGGGAGCGGGACGGAGTTTTCTGCGGCCTTCGGCGGTTCTCCCTTGATAAGTTCGTCGGTGGTTATGCCGAACAGCTCGCTTATTGCGGCTATCTTCTCCATTTCCGGGGTGGTCGAGCCAAGCTCCCATTTTGATACGGTCTGGCGGGTGACTCCCAGCTTCTCGCCGAGCTGCTCCTGCGACCAGCCCTTTGAACGGCGAAGCTCCATCAGCTTTTCTGCAAAGTTCATAATGTCCCTCTTTTCTAAATTATATCCGCATTGCGCCTGATAGTTAGATTATACCCCAAAATGCCCTCCGTGTCTACCAAAATCTGCTGGAAATTTGTCAACCAAACTTAACATTGGCTTAACCGTGCGGTTTTACGCGAATATTTTTTTATTGCCAGTTTTTGTGTATATGTAGAAAATGTACTTGATTTTTAGCAGAATTTGTGGTATATTATTAACAGTAGTATAAATTCTGCGGTTTTTCCGTCGGAATGTACAAACATTCAATCAATGTATTTGGAGGTAGACAGATGTCTGTAAATTTACAGAAGGGTCAGAAGGTTGACCTGACAAAAGGCAATACAGGTTTAAAGACTATCCTTGTCGGACTTGGCTGGGACGAGGCTCCAAAGAAGTTCTCGCTGTTCTCGAAGCAGGAGGATATCGACTGCGACGCGTCTGCGATACTCGTCAGCGCACAGACCGGAAAGCTGAACGGCCCGGCTGACGTTGTTTACTTCGGCAACCTTACCCACCAGACCGGTGCAGTCCACCACATGGGCGACAACCTTACCGGTGCAGGCGACGGCGACGACGAGCAGATACTTGTCGAGCTGCCGAAGCTGGGTACGGCTTATTCCAAGATAGTTTTTGTTGTAAACATTTATCAGGCTATGCAGCGCAAGCAGCATTTCGGCATGATAAAGAACGCGTTTATCCGTCTTGTAGACGCCGACAAGGGCACGGAGCTGTGCAAGTACAACCTGTCCGAGAACTACGACGGAAAGACTGCAATGATCTTCGGCGAGATCTATCTCTATAACGGCGAGTGGAAGTTCAACGCCATCGGCGAGCCTACCACCGACAACAGCATTTCCGAGCTTGCCGCAAGATATCAGCGTTGATTTTACGGCTGGGGGCGTTCCGCTTCCGACCGGGAATACTATATTAATTATTTAGCAGGAGGTTTTCATCATGACTAAGAAGCTTGTAATAATTGCCGGTATCATTGGTCTGGCTGCTGCGGCTGCCGCTGCGGTCGCGATCATTCTTACCAGAAATAAGAATATCGCAGAGTGCCTTGACTGTGACGAGGACGACGAAATTTAATCATTATTTCGCTCCGCGGTTTCTGCGGGGCGAAATTATTCGGGAGAGATCATGGCAAAGGAAAAAGAAGTCAAAACCAACGCAATGCGTATACTTGATAAGCTGAAGCTGCAATATAAGGTGCACCTTTACGAATGTGACGAGTTCATTGACGGCGTGCATATCGCCCGGCTGCTCGGGGAGGACTGCGCCAGCTGCCTCAAGACGCTTGTCACCGTGGGAAAAAGCGGGAACTACTACGTTTTCGTGCTGCCGGTGGACAAGGAGCTGGATATGAAGAAATGCGCCCGCACTGTCGGCGAAAAGTCGCTGGAGATGGTGCATGTCAAGGACATAAACGCTGTCACCGGGTATATCCGCGGCGGCTGTACGCCCATCGGAATGAAGAAGCAGTACAAAACGGTCATTCACAGCACTGCGCAGGAGTTTGAGCACATCATAGTCAGCGGCGGAAAGCTGGGCACACAGCTGGAGCTTGCTCCCGCTGACCTTGCAAAGGCTTGTCAGGGCGTGTTTGAGGATATTATTGCGGAGTGATTTTCCGGGCGGTGCGGGTTCGTATCGCCCAGATTTGTTATATTGATAAAAATATCTATTGACAGAAGCGCCATTTTAGGGTATAATTAACATTAAGCTGGCAAAATATCGTTTGCCGGCAGGATAATTGTGGCAATCTACCCGGCGCTGGTGCGCTGTATTACTTCCGCCGCAAAATGGCGGAATAACGGAGGAACATATCATGTCAGATTATATCAGAAGACTGCCGGTTTATTTGCTGCTGGACTGCTCCGGCTCAATGTCCGGCGAGCCTATTGAAGCGGTAAAGCAGGGCATCAAGGCGCTGGTTACCGAGCTGAAGGGCGACCCGCAGGCACTTGAGACCGCTTACCTCTCTGTTATCACATTCAACAGCACCGCAAGGCAGGTGTCCCCGCTGACGGAGCTTATGCTGTTCAAGGAGCCGGAGATCACCGCAGGCGGAGCTACTGCGCTGGGCGGAGCGCTCTGCGTTCTCGCGGACTGCATCAAGAACGAAGTCCGCACCTCGACTGCCACCCAGAAGGGCGACTGGAAGCCGCTGGTGTTCCTGCTGACGGACGGCGCTCCCACAGACAACCTTGACGACGGCCTGGACGCAATAAAGAATGTTTCCACCGGAAACATCATCGCCTGCGCCGCAGGAGCTAATGCGAACACCAACACACTGCGCAAGATCACCAACAACGTGCTGATGATGAACAATCTCACCGCGGGAGATCTGGCGGCGTTCTTCGCGTGGGTTTCCGGCTCTATCAAGGCTTCCTCCAAGAGCATTGACGCAAAGCCCGGAGAGGCTGTGCAGCTTCCGCCGCCTCCGCAGGGATTTGTTATCGTTCCCTGAACGGTGGTATTATGGATAATGAGAACAGGCTTCCGGAGCTTACTCCGGAGGAGATACACGCGGTTTCCAGCCCGATAAAGGCGGATATCGCAAAGGCAGCCGCGGTTCAGAATACTGAACCGGACAGCCCCGATATGCCGGTGCAGTCACCGGAGGGCGCACAGGCGGCTTCAGCGCTTGCGCCGCAGGAGCTGCCCCAACCGCAGCCCGCCGCTGAAAAACTACCCGGCGAGCAGACCGCACCCGCTGCGCCAGCCCCAGAGGAGAAAGACCCCAAGCTGTCCGACCGCGAGGTCATGGAGCACACCGCGTCTATCTGGCGTTACCGCACGGTAGTTGAGAATGGCACGGAGCTTCACACCGAGTACCACAGCAAGTACACAAAGGCGAACGGCTGCGAGGTCACAGGCGCCCGTGCGCGCGGCAAGAAACACAAGCACGAGGGAACTAACTGCGACGACTGGTTCGAAACCGGCGAGTCGGAGGGGTTCATCATCGCGGTTGTCGCGGACGGCGCAGGCTCAAAGCAGCTTTCGAGAATAGGTGCGCGGGTCAGCTGCGAGGCGGCGGTGGACTACCTTAAAGAAGCGCTTACTTCAGTGGTTCAGAAGAACCCGGAAATTAAGCGGCAGCTTTCAGCCGAGGTCGGCGGTGGGGAATTCATGGCGGCATGCGGAATGCTCGCGCCGCTGATACAGAATTCCGCCCGGGCGGCGTTTGACGCGGTGATAAACAAGCTGAAAACGCTGTATTCCGACAAGGCGTATGTTTCGACTCTGGGAAGAAATCCCACCCTCGCGGACATGGGAGCAACTTTCCTCGCGGCGGTGGCATTGCCGCTGGAGATAAACGGCAGCCGGGAGAACTTCGTGCTTTCCGCGCAGATAGGAGATGGCTGTATCTGCGCCATTGACAGCAAAGCGGACTCCGGCAGCTGCTTCAAGCTGCTCGGCGAGGCGGACAGCGGCGCTTATTCCGGCGAAACCGACTTTTTGTCGGCGAAAACCGTTTCCGAGGGCGTAATAGCCCGCAAAACCCGAATAAGCCGCGGAAAATCCGATATATTAATGTTGATGAGCGACGGCGTTGCGGACGATTACTTCCCCGCGCAGCCGATGATGAAGCGGCTTTACCTCGACCTCTGCCTGAACGGGATACTCCATATGCAGGGCGAAGCGGGAGAGGCACAGCCGCCGGAGC
>JBJFGA010000324.1:0-7678 GCA_051892275.1 Oscillospiraceae bacterium
GCAGGCTGGATACCGTTTTCGTTTGGAAGAATATCCGTCTGCAAAAGGGAAAAAATGAGCTGTGCGTTCAAGCAATATTCGCTGACGGGAGCGCAGCCGAAGATACTGTTGTCTGGGAATGCTGAAGATATAGGCAAACTTTAAGGTGTAATCACGAAGGTGCAGCAGCAACGAGGTTATGTTGTTTTTCATCAAGAATACTCAATTTGTAAGTCTGTCTAACACTGTAAGGAAGAAATAGCTGATCATACTCATCAAGGCTGTCTTGGAACGCATTCATTGGGGTGCTTTATTCTTGCTTATTAACTTTAGGAGAACGCTTTTTCGACGGACTCTTTGGCTGAACGTCATCACATTCCTCTCTAAACTCCACCGGCACAGGCTTCGGCGGATAAACCATCTGCACCGCCTCCGCCAGCTCATGCCTGTCCGCATACTTCACCTCACGGGCGGAATGCTCCGCGATCTCGTACTGCTCCTCAAACCGTATCCCCCATTGCAGGAACAGCTTGAGCCGCGTTCTCATCGGGTGACACCCAGTTTTCATCACAATAAAGTGACCTTTCGGCATGGATTTCAGTTCGTCCACAGTCATCAGCGGGCGCTCTATCATCTGAAGCGACTTACTGCCGCCGTCCCGTCCGGAGCTTTTCGTGACCGAACCGCTTAGAATCGTCTGCTTTCCGAGGTTTCGGGACATTTCTTCCGCAGTCTTGGAATTAGGCGCAAAGCTGCCGAACAAGGTGCATTGGCAGTTGTCCACGATAATTTCCGCACCCTCTTTTCCGTAGGTTTTCTCGAACTGCGCCAGCGATTGGATTATCGCTACGATTGAGATTTTTCGTGAGCGTGAAGCCGAGAAAATCATCTCCAGACCGTCTATTTTCGGCAGCGTACCTATCTCGTCCGCATAGAACATCACACGCTTTTCAAGCTGACCGCCGCGCTCGTCCGCAACGGTCAGCATTTCTCTGTATAGCTGCTGAAAAATCAGCGAAATCAGGAAGTGCTTGGTCGCGTCCTCCTCCGGCAGGACAAGGTAAATCGCGGACTTGCGGCTGCAAAACTCCTCAACGTCAATTGAGGTATCAAAGCACAAAATTTGTTCCAGCTCCGAGTCAATAAACGCATTGAGCCGGGACAGCGCAGTAGACATAACGCTTGCCATCGCCTGCTCCGAGGAATTCAGCGCAGCTCCGGCAAACCACCGTGCCTTATGCTCGGACGGCAGCATATTTATCAGCTTCTGGAACGCAGTCGGCTCTTTCCCGCTGGTGGGTGCGAGCAGCTCTTGAATTAGCTTGAAAACGCTGATTATATGCCGCTTCTCCGGAGGGCAGAACTCTGCAACAAGCAGAATAACAGAGGTAATTAGACCCTCCGCCGCCTCATAGAAGAAGGCATTCTGCCCCATACTTGAAATATTTCCGTCCGCCGAAATTATCGTTTTGGCGGTTATTTTTGCGAATTTTTCTGCTTTCGCTTTGAATTCCAGCTTGCCGCAAGCCTTATATAAGTCCATGTACTTGTTCACAAGATACAACATATTGTATCCGCTGCTGCGAGTTGGGTTTCTCAAATCAATCACCGACACCTTATAACCGTAGTATTTCTCGGCTATCGTAGCGGTATTTCGGTACAGGTCTCCCTTGCTGTCTGTGGTCACAAAGGACATTCCGGCGGCGCAGCAGTATTCAATGTTGGGGTAGAGGAAATTCGCAGTCTTGCCCACGCCGGACGCACCAATCATCAGCGTATGGATATCCGAATCGTCCACCAGCGCAGTCATCTGACCGCCGCGCTCCACGCAGCCAGCTATCAGACCATCAACCGTTGGAAGCTGCTCCCCACGTCGCCACAAACCGGGCGTGTAGGGTATCTGCTTGTAGGTTCGGGATATTTCTTTCGGAGTAGCAAACCGCGCCGTACCGTGCTGACCGTTGCCCACAGGCTTGCTGGGGATTCCCTTGAGGGAGTAGGTGCTGCCGATTGCTGTGATGAGCCCGATTACAAGAAAAGCTGCCCCACACAGGCAGAGCAGCAGGATTTGTGTTGAAGTCATATTGCTCCTTTCAAAGCCGCAGGATATTTATTCCTTGCTTTCTCGCATAATTCACAGTATAAAATGTTCCGCCATAATCCTTGCGAAGATAGCAGACAAGGTGACCGCTGTTGTCCACTAAATGCCGATTTCGCTCCAGCATACAGTTTGAGGTATAGGTTGGTGACAAAATCCTCACCTTATCTGCTTTTGCCATAATTTCGTTGTACTGCTTCCGCTGAACATCGTTCCATTTCAGAGTTTGCTGTTCGGGAGGACACGGAAGCACCAGAATAAGTCTGGTCTGCGGATAACGCTGTTTCATTTGCAGAACAGTTTCCTCCGCCAGCATATCAAATCCCAGCGCTCCGCCTGCTCCGAAGTAAATCACCCCCTGCTCAATCAATCCGGTTATCGCCGATTCAAGAGAGTTCTTCAGCTCTGTGATGTCCTCCGGAATCCTCCTGTGACCTGAGAAGCACGCCACTTTTGACCTTTCAATCATGTTTCTTACCTCCAATATAGTGATTTATCACTATTATATCACATTTCAGTGATTTATCACTAATCTTTTTCACCAAAATCAGATAAACTATATTCAGAAATTATTGGTGAGGTGAGATTGCATGAGAGTATGTGAGGTAACGGCACAGCGCATTCGTGATTTGTGCAAGAAACGGGGAATTACACCCAATGGTCTTTCATATATTTCCGGCGTATCTCAATCCACGATCAAAAGTATTCTGAACGGCGAAAGCCAGAACCCCGGAATCGCCACAATCAAGAAGCTCTGCGACGGCTTGAACATCACTATCGGCGAATTCTTCAGCACCGAGGATTTTGACCGGCTGGAGCAGGAGCTTGAATAAACGCCTAGGGACACGCTGATTAAAGCGTAGCGTACCAAATTCAGCCGCGCGAGTATGCGGGTTTGAGCGGGGCGAATTTGGTTTAATCAGCGTTTCCCTAGGTCACATAGATAAACACACCGCCCGAGGTTCCTCATCAGGACTTTTCTCGGGCGTTTCTCTTTGCCCGTTCTGGTGGATAAGGCATTCCTCCGCCGCAAGCCGCAGCGCGAAATCTGCGATCTCGTAGAATTTCTTTGCTGTCATTTTCAACTCAGAAGCCCTCTGCGAACGAGCACGGAGCAGCTCCACGCCAGCGTTCACAGCGCTTTTCAGCTTATTGCTTTTCACCGGTATTCCTCCTTTGTCGAGATAGCATTTGTACTCCTGCGAAAGCTTGGATTTCATCTGTTCAAGCGGAAATTCCTCGCCCGAAATTCTCATGAAATGTTCGCTTGCAGAAAGAGAAAATTCCGCCAATTGAACGTAATCGGCGGAATTGTAGATTGAAATCAGGTCGGCAGATATGCGGTTTGTGTTAATTCTCACCTCACCTAACGCAGAAACAAATTCAAGGTATTTCTCCCTGTGCTTATGCGTAACTGGCGGCAGAAATTCCGCGCCGTTCTGCTCTTTCAGAACCTCGTTCCAGTCTTTCTGCTCTGGGGTTATGCGAAAGATTTCCGAGTATCCATGCTCCGAAAGAATATCCCGCAGGCGTTCGGCGGCTTCAATTCCGCCCTCGTCATTGTCGGTGCAGAGATAGACTTTTTCAAGCTGCGAATGGCTTTTCAATGCGGTCAGAACTGCGCTCTCGTAAACTCCGTTCATCGCAATATAGCTGTGCTGCTGCCAGTCCTTTGGGTACAGCGTGATGAACGACAGCATATCTATCGGGGCTTCAAAAACATAGAGCTTTTCGTCCACTCCGAAATGAGAAAAGCTGTACCGTGTGTCCGACCCAGCAATCGTGATTCTGAACGGCTTACCGAAGCTTATTGCAGAGCGTACAGAGGCTTGCTTTGGTACGCCGTTTTCGTCTGTTCCCACGAACACAACATTGTGGTACTTCTTATCCTCGAACAGCTTTTTCTCGTGCGCGAAATGTGAGATAACATCGGGAGCGATAAATCGCTGCTTGGACAAATAGGCGAATACACGCCGCATATCTTTGTTCGCTTCGGGCAGAACAAAAGGCTTGGCAGCAGGCATTTCTGGTTTCTGACTTGTTACCGCAGAGATATGTCCGCCGAGCAGCTCCAGCATAGCCTCCTGAAAACTCATACCAAAAAACTCCTGCAAAAATCTGACTGCATAACCGCCGCGCTGGTTCTTGTGGTCGTACCATTTTGCGCCGGAAATCGTAACGCTGTCGTGCGTTCCGGAGCCGTCCGTATAGATGTACTGGTAAGTGCTGCCGACCTTTTTCAGCCGTTCTCCCTTGCTTTGCAGATACCGCGCAAGGTCGATAGTGTTTGCACGTTGAAAATCTTCGTCAGAGAAATTGATGTATTTCAAGTGAATTTCCTTTCTTCAGAATATATTTTTTAGATTGGTTACTTAGCATTGTGGGTTCACCATGAACCTACCCTCAGTCCACCTTGTGCGCACATTAAGGCGGGCGCACCACGAAATACATATTCGACGAGTTCCCGCCGGACTGTCTGAATCTGCGCTCGCGCCGGATATACTGCGCCTTTTCAAGATCGGACAGCGCACGCTTCACGGTGCTTTTGGAAATTTTCAGATCTGCGGCAATCGTGGTGATTGACGGAAAACATTTGCCTTCTCGGTCACAGCGGTCGGAGAGATAAATATAGACTGCCACAGCTCTGTGCGGCAGTCCGGACGAATAAATTTCACGATTTTTGAGCATAGTCACCCCTTGTTAGTATTTTGGCTCAAGCGGGTTTTCCTTGATTCCGAGCGCAGCTTTCTTGCGGTGAATCGCCTGTTTGAGTTTGTGTTCGGTGCGGAATTTCTGACCTCTTGAAATGCGGGTGTAGTCCTCGGAAATAAGTCTGCCAAAGGATTTAAGCATGGTCCAAGCTGCATTCTGAATTGCTGATTGATAAAAGTGGTCCATATTTTCGAGTGCCGTTTGAGCATATTCATTTCCGGACTCGGCAGACATTGTGAGCCAGTACCGAGCCATGTCGGTATCACGTTCCACACCCTTGCCGAACAAGTACATTTTGCCAAGCCAATATGAAGCCGCTGTATTTCCCAAATCAGCCGAACGTTTCAGCATTGCAAGACCTTTCTCAACATTTTGGGACAAAAAAACGCCCTCAACAAGCTGCTTGCCGTACTCGCAGAGGGCATATTTGTTATTCAGTTCAGCAGATTTTCGGAGGTACTCCAAAGCCTTTTCCGGAGCAGCCTCACAGCCTATTCCTTTCAAGGTCATGATACCCAATCTGTACAACATCATATCGTCTGCTAATACGGATTTCACTGTCTGAAAGCCCTTGTATGCTTCACGAAAATACCGTTCGGATTCAGCAGAATTTTTCTCTGTTCCAACACCGTCTTGAAGCATTTTAGCAGTTTCGTAGCAAGCGTAGGCATTGTGCTGGTCAGCAGATTTTTTATACCATGCAAACGCTTGTGAGCAATCCTGCTCCACACCATTTCCGAAATAATATAAGCCGCCAAGCGAATACTGAGCATAGCTGTTTCCAGCCAGAGCCGCTTTCTGAAACCATTTAAACGCCTCTGTATAATTCTGCTGTGTACCATATCCTAGATTAAACAACTTTCCAAGATGATACCAGATGTACGGCTGCATTTTCCCTGCCGATGGTTCAAGGTACAGAAAACCTTTCAGCGCCTCGGCATAGTATTCCTGTGCCTTTGGGATCTTTTCCTCTCCGAGCAAGCCCCGCTGATACATTTTTGCGACGTTATATATTGCTGGAACGTTACCCTTTTCCGCCTCGGATTGAAACAATGCGAAAGCCTGTTCGTAATCCTCATCATAAAGCAGGCTGCAGGCGGTTTTGTAATTATCCCGCCAGTTCATGTGGAAGTGAGCAGCAGATATATCTTCCTGAGTGTCGTCAGCGATTTCTTCAATCTCATCGGGTGTGAAGCTCGGCATAGTTATTTCGATTTCGTTTGGTATATCCATATCCATGACCGCCCGTATTACCGCATTCTTAATAGGCTTGAACGCCTTATTATCAGCTAGCGCTGGGAATGACTGAACCGCGCCGGTGTAGGTTTCGTACTTCTGCTGTTCAAGCTCGCACCATTCCTCATACATCTTTTTGAGAACGGGATTTTTCGAAAGTTCCGCAACAATTTCATCAACGGTTTTCTTGACATTCGGCTGCAAATAACCGTAAACCTTTTTACCTTTGGATTTCTGAATCTGAAAATACAGTTTCGGAATCAGCAGTTCTAGCTGCGGACTGGAACAACTGTTGTTCTGCAATTCCGAAACAAGATTTTGCATTACATTTTCCGCTTCACGGCGCAGCTTATCCCGCACCTGAGTCTGCTCCTGATACAAATTTTGCAGCTCGTCGCGGTAAATATCGTTTGCGAATGCGCTGCGGATTTTCTCAATTCCGTTGCTCGAGAGATACCCCTCTTTCGGGTCAGTGGAATATACCACAATATGCACATGGGGATTGGTTTCCTTGTTGTGAAAAGCGGCATACCAGCGGATATTCTGCGGTGAAATTTTCTGCGCCGCCGCTATATCCGAGATATGCCGCCGCACCAACTCTCGCCACGCTTCAAGCGTGTTGAAGCCCATGCGCTCCGCATCGTCACGCCGCAGGGAAACAATGTGCGTCCACACCGTTCCTGCATGATTCGATACTTCCTTTGCGGCTCTGTCAAGGACGATTGGCTCGTCCTTGCCTGTGAATAAACCGTGAGATTTCGGGCGGGAATCAAGGTAGTTCATGAAAATCTCACGGTCAAGTCCCGTGTGCTGCTGCGGGATCGCAACGCCCTCGCGGGTGGCGATGTACTTCACATAATTGCCGAGTTTTCCATGCGAGCCGGACTTTATATACCGGCTGGTGACAATTATTTTTGGCATTTCAATACACCTTTTTCAGTTCGAGGTCGATCACATCTTTGGCAAACTGCCGGGCTTCTTCAAGAGAATTCTCCGCCAATTCAAATCCAACTGCGGCGTAGAATTTGTCTGCTAAATCTGTGCAATCAAAATCTCTGAACACCCGAATTTCAAACCCGGCGCAGTATACGACCTCACCGTTATCGCATTCGCGGGGAATCTCTGTCACCGGAGTGAACTCCATAAAATAACCACGGTACTGCATTTTCTCACCCCAATCTGAACTGAAAATCTCTGCCCACATCGAATTTCTGAGCCTGCGCCAGAGCCTGTTCAAGGAATTTCGTATCCAGCCCGACAGACTTGTAGCCCTGCTCGATTATTGAATAATACTGCGGGGACGGGGACTGCAGCGGCTTGTTTCCGTTCATGATGTACACCATGCCCTCTGCTTCCTCTCCGCGAAATTCAAAGTGGAGAATTTCCTTGCGGTAGTATTTCGGGAAGCCTTCGTAAACGTCCAGCCGCTTTTCGTCCTGCTCCGATAGCTTCCACAACAGCACCGGTACTTCGCTGTCCTGCTTCGGCTCGATAGTTGCGTGGTACTTGAACTGTAATTCGTACCCGCAGAGCATTCCCGGTGCTATTACCTCCGAACCGGGGCAGCGCTGCGCCATCTGTTCAAGGTTTATATTTGAACCGTATGCGATGTATATTTTGTTGCTCATATTTAACCTCACATTGAAATATCTG
>JBJFGA010000325.1:0-1984 GCA_051892275.1 Oscillospiraceae bacterium
ATCAGTACATATCCCGCTGTGAGCTGGTGGCGTTCCTCACCGCCGCGCGGTATTTCATGTGTCCGCCGAACAGCTTTGGTTATAGTACAGATTGGCGGCATGAGCGTTACCTCAAAAACGACACATACAAAAAGGAGAACGGCGATGAAAAAGAAAACCGATGAAAAGAAGAACCCGCTGCACCGCGATTACGGTCTGTGGAGCAATATCCGCTGGACGCTTTCGGGAATGCGGCGCTACTCAAAGCGGCTGCTGGTGCTTATTCCGATAGGGATAGTCTGCGCGCCGCTGATGAATTACCTGTGGACGTTCATCTCGAAGTTCGTCATCGACATGATAACCGGCGAAGCGGGCTGGGAAGCGCTTCTGTGGCTTATGGGGATATTCACAGTCATTCAGCTCACCTCAACAATGCTGAATACATACTATTACGGTGAGGTGTGGTGGCGGTTCATTGCAGTGCGCTTAGGGCTGATGGGAGAGAAAAACGCAAAGGTGATGAGCATTGACTTCCAGCACCTTGAAAGCGCCGATGTCATGGACTGCTACCAGAAAGCGAACAACGCCTGCAACAACAACGATGACGGCGTAGAGGGAATGATGCGGTGCATTGTAAATTACCTCTGCTCTGCGGCGGTTGCAGTGACGGGTATAGTAATTCTCGGAACGCTGAATATATGGATAATTGTGGTGATGATAGCCATTTCGGCGGTAACATGCATTATCGGCGACAGGTTCAACAAATACTCAAAGGAAAAGATATGGGATCCGCTTGCCCCGTGGTGGCGCAAGGACAACTATATGCGCTGGCAGATAACCGATTTCACTCCCGCAAAAGACATCAGACTTTTCAATTTGCGAAAATGGCTGGTCGAGAAATACCGGGAGCTGAAAAAGGAGCGTTACAACACACAAATAAAGAACGCCATTCTCTGGTTCTGGTCGTCGGTGTTTGCCAGCACAATGCTCGCTCTCTCACATTGTGTAATATATGGCTGGCTGATATGGTCGGTGGTGTATGACGGGCTTTCGATAGGCAATTTCAGCCTGTATCTTGCCTCTGCGGCAACACTGTTTCAGTACATTAATTCACTCATCAGCGGCATAGGCGAACTGTTTCAGAAGAGCAGACAGGTTGACGATTTCCGCAGCTTCCTTGACTTTGACGGGGGCGACAAAGAGAACAGCGGCAAGCCTGTCCCCGAGATGGAAAGATATGAGTTTGAGTTCCGCAATGTTTCGTTCAAGTACCCGAAAGCAGAAAAATACGCGCTGAAAAATCTGTCGCTTAAGCTGAACGCGGGTGAGCGGCTTGCGGTGGTGGGACTTAACGGCGCGGGAAAATCCACCTTTATCAAGCTGCTGATGCGGCTATACGAGCCGACCGAGGGCGAAATTCTGCTGAACGGCGTTGATATCCGGGAATACGACAAGCGCAGCTATTATCGTATATTCGCCCCGGTATTTCAGGACGTGGAGCTGTTCGCATTCCCGCTGGCGGAGAATGTTTCAATGCAGTCACCTGAAAACACCGACAAAGCACGTGCCGAGTACTGCCTGAATGCGGCGGGCTTCGGCGAGAAGCTGGCGGAGCTGCCAAACGGCGCAGATACCGAGATACTCAAAGTGATACACGATGACGGAATTGACTTGTCCGGCGGCGAAAAGCAGAAGCTGGCGCTGGCGAGGGCGCTGTACAAAAACGCTCCCGTGGCGGTGCTCGACGAGCCGACAGCAGCCCTTGACGCTATCGCGGAGAGCAGGCTGTACAACGACTTTGACAGGCTGATAGGCGAGAAAACCGCGGTATACATCAGCCACCGGCTAAGCTCCACCCAGTTCTGCAATAGTGTTGCTATGTTCAGGGACGGCGAGCTGTGCGAGTACGGCACCCACGATAGCCTTATGGAGAAAAACGGCGAGTATGCGGAGATGTTCCGCTTGCAGGCGCAGTATTATGTTGACGGAGAGGAGGGAGCTAATG
>JBJFGA010000326.1:0-7659 GCA_051892275.1 Oscillospiraceae bacterium
CACACAAAATCTGGCGAAGGCGGTAAGCTTCGCGCTTAATCTTGATGATTACAGCGCGGTTTTTGAGGATTTAAAGAAGACTGCCGCCGATATTGAGGAAGAAACCGGTCTGTTCCCCAGACTTTCCGCCAACGACGACTACAAGTCGAAGGAGTGGGAGAAGGTCGCGGGAAAGTACGGGGAGGAATTCTCAAAGCTTCAGGACAGGGCGGAGAAGCTGGCAGAGTCCGAGACCGACCGCGCCACCTATCAGGCTATGGAGGCGCTTATCCACAACTTCAACACCATGAATTCCAGAGCCGGCGCGCAGAACCCGTTCTCCTCAATAAACTACGGCACCGACACCTCCCCCGAGGGCAGAATGGTTATCCGCAACATAATGCTTGCGGAGGAGCATGGTCTTGGCAACGGCGAAACGCCGATATTCCCGATACACATATTCAAGGTCAAGGAGGGCGTAAGCTACAACCCCGGCGACCCGAACTACGACCTGTTCCAGCTGGCTATGCGGGTTTCCGCAAAGAGAATGTTCCCGAACTTCTCGTTCCTTGACGCGCCGTTCAATGCGCAGTACTACAAGCCCGGCGACTACCACACCGAAGCCGCCTATATGGGCTGCCGCACCCGCGTTATCGGCAACGTCTACGACCCCAGCCGCGAGATAGTGACCGGGCGCGGAAACCTCAGCTTCACCACCATAAATCTTCCTCGGCTCGCTATCGAAGCCCACGGCGATATCGACAGATTCTACAAGTCGCTGGACGAGATGATGGACATGGTTGTAGACCAGTTGGTTTATCGCTTTAAGATACAGTGCAGAAAGCATGTCCGCAACTTCCCGTTCCTTATGGGGCAGGGCGTGTGGATAGATTCCGAGAACCTGTCCGAGAACGACAGCATTGCGGAGATATTAAAGCACGGCACGCTCTCCATGGGCTTTATCGGACTTGCGGAGTGCCTGAAAGCGCTTATCGGCGTACACCACGGCGAAAGCCCCGAGGCGCAGAAGCTGGGTCTGGAGATAATCACCCGCATGAGAAAGCGCATGGACGATGAGAGCGCGAAGACTCACCTCAATTTCAGCCTGCTTGCCACCCCGGCGGAGGGGCTTTCCGGGCGGTTCGTGCGCATGGATAAGAAGATTTACGGCGAGCTGCCGGGTATCACCGACCGGGATTACTACACCAACTCTTTCCATGTGCCGGTTTATTACAACATCAGCGCATACCGAAAGATAAAGCTGGAAGCGCCCTATCACGCGCTCACAAACGGCGGTCACATCAGCTACATTGAGCTGGACGGCGACCCGCTGAAGAACCTTGACGCATTTGAGAAGATAGTCCGCTGCATGAAGGAGGAGGGCATCGGCTACGGCGCGATAAACCACCCCATCGACCGCGACCCCTGCTGCGGCTTCACCGGCATTATCGACGACGAATGCCCCTGCTGCCACCGTAAGGAGGAAACCGTGGCATTCGAGCGTATCCGCAGGATAACCGGCTATCTGGTGGGAACTCTTGACCGCTTCAACAACGCAAAGCGCGCCGAGGAATCCGACCGGGTAAAGCACGGCACGGGTGATAATTGATAATTGGCAAAATGCAATTCGGATTTTTCACCTATACCGGCGGGCTATTCAATATCAATGTAGGGGAGGGGCTTGCCCCTCCCTTTGGCTTGTATGAAAGCGGATATTATAATAATACCGCTGCGCAGCAGCGCTCCATAATTATCAATTGTCCATTATCAATTATCAATTAATAAAAGGAGAAATTGCCATGGAAATAAGAATTGCAGGAACAGTTGAGGATTCGATAGTTGATGGACCCGGGCTGCGGTTCGTGGTGTTCGTACAGGGCTGCCCCCACCGCTGCGAGGGCTGCCACAACCCGGAAACCCATGATTTCACCGGCGGCAGGCTGACCGACACCGATACTCTGTACGACCAGTGCATGGAAAATCCCCTTGTGGACGGAGTGACCTTTTCCGGCGGAGAGCCGTTCTGCCAGCCGGAGGCGCTGTACCGGCTCGGAAGCCGCTTCAAAGCCGAGGGAAAGCACCTGATGTGTTACAGCGGGTGGACGTTGGAGGAGCTGCTGAAAAAGTCCGAAACCGAGGAATACACCGGAAAGCTGCTGGGAATACTTGATATCCTGGTGGACGGGCGGTTCGACATATCAAAGCGCTCGCTGTCGCTGAAGTTCCGGGGCAGTTCCAACCAGCGGCTTATAGACGTACCTGCCAGCCTGATAGAAGGGTGTGCGGTGATGATCCCCGACTGATTAGTAACAAAATTGTAATAATTTTTATTGCGGAAAACGGTTGAATTAAGTTTCAACAGATGGTATAATAAAGAAGTAGCATTTGTTTGAAGAAAGGAATAACCGTGAACCGGCTTTTTAAGAGATTGTTATCGGCGGCGTTATGCTGCATGATATTACTGACCACCGGCTGCTTTGAGAATGACGGCAGCGACGGAGTTATAAAATACGATATCGCATATAATCCCGGCAGTCTTGACCCGCAGACCGCCGGTGACGAGGCTTCAACGCTGATCATAGGCAGCCTGTATACCGGGCTGCTTCGGGTTAATCCGGACGGAAGCCTTGGCGAGGGTATCGCCGAGGACTACATAGTTTCCGAGGACGGGCTGACCTACCAGTTCAAGCTGCGCAGCGACTACTGCTGGACTGACGTGAACGGCTTTGAAGCTCCCTGTACAGCGCAGGACTTCGTGTACGGATTTCAGCGGCTGTTCGACCCGGCGACAAGAGCGCCCCGGGCTTCGGAGTACTACTGCATAAAGAACTCCGAGGCGATAAGCAAGGGCAGGCTCACCGATATGTCGCAGCTGGGGGTAAAGGCTGTGGGAGACTATGAGCTGACCATCACACTGGACTACGCGAACCCGCGTTTCCCGGTGCTGCTGACCGAAGCCCCCGCCATGCCCTGCAACGAGGAGTACTTTCTTGCTTCACAGGGACGTTACGGGCTGTCGGACGAAACCACCCCATCGAACGGCGCATTTTATCTGCGGACATGGGCTTACGACCCCTACACCATAACCGACAACAACCACCTCATTCTGCGGCGCAACGCGAAGAACAACGAGGTGAACAAGGTCTATCCATCGGGGCTGAACTTCTTCATCGAAGGTGACGAGGACTTTGTGGACGACTTCCTTTCCGGCACGATAAGCTGCATTGCGGTGAACGACAGCGATAGGGAGTTTTTCAAGGGCGAATACACCGTGCAGGAGTATGACGCAATAACCGTCGGACTGCTGTTCAACACGCAGTTCGGGCTGTTCCGGGACGCGGAGTTCCGGCGGGCGCTGTCCTGCCTTGTTGACAGGGAGCGGCTGGCGCAGGCGGTTTCCGGCTACGCTGCGGCTTATGCGATAGTACCCGGCGAGGTCACGCTTCTGGAAAAGAGCTACCGCGAGTTCGCGGGAGAGAAAATGACCGGGGATTACAGCGTGTCATCAGCGCAGGAGCATTACCAGAATGCGCGCCCGGAGCTGGATATGTCGCTGTTCTCCGGCGCAAGGATAATCATGCGGGAGGACAAGGCTGCGACCGCGATGATATCCGTCATCATGCAGGAGTGGCAGAGGGAATTCGGCTTCTACTGCGTGGTGGAAACGCTGACCGAGGAGGAGTACAACTCACGGCTGGCGGCGGGGGATTACGAGATAGCGGTACGGGAGCTGTCCGGAAACATCAACAGCCCGGCGGCGTACCTGCAAGCGTTCACCACCAGCGGCAGCGGGAACTATTCCGGCTACGGCAGCAGCCAGGTGAACCTGCTGATGAGCCGAGCGGAGCGTGCAGCCGACTTGTCGGAAAGCGCGGAGCTGTACGCTAAGGCGGAGCAGATGATACTTGATGAAGCCGCAGTGATACCGCTGTATTACAAGAACGAGTATTTTTATATCAATAAGGATTTTGCGGATATTTTTTACAATCCGTTCAACAAGACCATTGATTTTACACAGGCTAAAGCATATTAACAGGAGATTATTTGATGTCAGAAAATAACAGCATGATGGAGCGGCTGGACGAGTTCCTGCTGGACGTCCAGAAGCCCTCACGATATATCGGCGGCGAGCCGGGTTCGGTGGTAAAGGATAAGTCGAAGGTGGACATACGGTTCGCGTTCTGCTTTCCGGACACCTATGAGATAGGAATGTCCCACCTCGGCATGAAGATACTCTACGGGCTGAAAAATGCCGTGCCGAACTACTGGTGCGAGCGTGTGTTCATGCCGCTGCCGGACATGGAGGAGCAGATGCGGGCGCGGAATATCCCGCTGTACGCGCTGGAAAGCCTTGACCCGATAAAGGACTTTGATTTTATCGGCTTCACTCTGCAATACGAGATGAGCTTCACCAACATTCTGGAGATGCTGGATTTGGCGGGAGTTCCGGTGCTGGCAAAGGACAGGACGGGGCTTACGCCTATCGTCATGGCGGGAGGACCATGCGCCTGCAACCCCGAGCCGCTGGCGGATTTCATCGACTTCTTCGCCATTGGCGAGGGCGAGGAGATGAACCTCGAATTCATGCGGCTGATGGAGGAGTGCAAGCGGGAGGGCGCGTCCCGGCAGGAGTTCCTGCGCAGAGTATCGCAGATAGAGGGTATCTACGTCCCGTCGCTGTACGATATCGACTACAATGAGGACGGCACGGTGAAGTCCATCACACCAAAGGACGGCGCTCCTGCAAAGGTCAGAAAGCGCATTATAAAGGACTTCGACAAGGCTTACACTCCGGAGAATTTCGTTGTTCCGCTCACTGGGATAGTCCACGACCGCGCGGTGGTGGAGGTGCTGCGGGGCTGCATTCGCGGCTGCCGGTTCTGTCAGGCGGGGTTCATCTACCGCCCCTACCGCGAGAAGCAGAGGGACACGATACTGAACCAGACCCGCTGTCTGTGCGAGAATACGGGATATGACGAGGTGTCGCTGTCGTCGCTGTCCACCGGGGACTACAAGGATATCGAGGGGCTGCTGACCGACCTCACCGACTACACCACCGCCGAGAAGATAAACCTGTCGCTGCCGTCGCTTCGTGTGGACAGATTCAGCGACGAGGTGGTGAAGAAGATAACCGACGTGCGCAAGTCCGGGCTGACATTTGCGCCGGAGGGCGGCACCCAGCGTATCCGTGACGTCATCAACAAGAACGTCACCGAGCAGAACGTCATGGACAGTGTGACGAAAGCGTTCGAGGGCGGTTACACCAACATCAAGCTGTATTTCATGATGGGACTTCCCACCGAAACTATCGAGGATATCGAGGGGGTATACCACCTTGCAAAGGCGGTAATTGAGCAGTTCTATTCGACCCCTGACCACGCAAAGGGCAGACCGGGAGTGTCGGTGTCGCTGTCAACGTTTATCCCGAAGCCGTTCACGCCGTTCGAGTTCGAGCCGCAGCTGGACGAAGCTGCGGTGCGTGAGCGCCAGCGCCACCTCAAGACCATCAACACCGACCGCAAGATAACAATAAGCTATCCGAGCTATGAGCTGTCGCTTATCGAAGCGGTGCTTGCCCGGGGCGACCGGCGCATGGGAAAGGTGATATACACCGCATGGAAAAAAGGCTGCAAGCTGGACGGCTGGGACGAGTATTTCAGCTTTGAGAAGTGGAAGGAAGCGTTCGCGGACTGCGGGCTGGACATGGCATTCTACGCCAACCGCCGCCGCAGCTACGACGAAATACCGCCGTGGGCGCATATTGATATGCTGGTGAGCCGCGAGTTCCTGATAGAAGAAAACAAGCGTGCTCACGCGGGGGTAACTACGCCCAACTGCCGCGAGAAATGCTCCGGCTGCGGGGTATCAAAATGCGTGGGAGGTGACATCTGCCGTGCCATCCGTTAATACAAGAGCGTTTTTTTCCAAGACCGGCAGGGCGAAGTACCTTTCCCACCTCGACCTTAGCAGCGCCGTTATCCGCGCTATGAAGCGGTCTAAGCTCCCCATCTGGCAGACCGAGGGCTTCAACCCGAGGACGTATGTTACGTTCATGCTGCCGCTTTCGCTGGGGCAGGAGGGGGAGCATGAAGCGATGGACTTCCGGCTGACGGAGGACGTGCCATATCACGAGGTGATGGAGCGGCTGAACGCTGCGCTCCCGGAGGATATCCGGGTGACGGCGGTTACAGTCCCGAAGGACAAAAACACCGACATCACCGCCGCCCGCTGGCGGATAGATTTCACCTGCGACCCGGAGAAGCTGCGCAGACTGTGCGATAAGGAGCAGATAAACGTTGAAAAGCGCACCAAAAAAGGCGTATCCACGGTGGACTTAAAGCCGCTGATGACTGACCTTGAGATAAACGGCAGTCAGCTGCTGGTGACGCTTCCGGCGGGGAACAGCTTCAACATCAACCCGGCGCTGCTTTTTGAAGCCTACACAGCGGAATACGGCGAGAAGGTCAAGCGGCTGCGGATAGTCAGGACGAATATTTACAGCGGCGGCAGGGAATTTGAATAATTGGTGAAAAATCCGGAAAGTGCTTGCATTTTTTCCCGCTTTACAGTATAATAAATACAATACCATTCTTGAAGGAGTAAATCTATGTCCGACAAACCGAAGCTGCCGAAGTACATCGTTGTGCTCAACATAATCATGATAGTGATAATTCTGGCGATATGCGGACTTGCTTTTGCGCTTACATGGTCGTCCAAGGACTTAGGGTGGACTGTACCCACCGCGCCGGACAACAGCGCTTCGGCGGTGCAGACTGCGGAGGTCTCCGGTTCCGGCGAGGTCACGGTAGATGTGCCGCAGACGGTGGACGTATCGGCAGGATAACAGAAGAAAGGGAGTGTTTTCATGTCAATTGAATGTGCGGCTATCGCGGGGATAATCCTGATAATGGCGCTGATTTTCTGGCGCAAGCACCGCATACAGTGGGTGTGGGCAACTCTTCCGCTTATGCTGGTCCCGCTGGCTTACTGCGTGATGTACGCGGTGATACAGGATATGCTCGGGGTCGAAGTCAGCGACCTTGTCGGGGTCATAGTTCTTATCGCGGCGGTTGGTATCTCCTGTGTATGGCTGGGGCTGGTTTCAAACGGCTTCAAGGACAAAAAGACGAGAGTCACATATATCTCCGTGGCGAATACTTTCAATGTAGCTCTGGCGGCAATTCTCGGCGGTAATATCATTTCCTTATGACCCGGGGTTGACAAATCGATCTTTTTGTGGTAAAATAAACTTGTTGTTCTAATGTCAGGCTTCTGTTGACCGGAGGTCTGTTTCGCCGGTGTGTTGGAACTGGCAGACGAGGAGGACTCAAAATCCTTTGGTAGTGATACCGTGCGGGTTCGACCCCCGCCACCGGCACCAGTCGAGTGCCTCGACACGCATTTTCGCGCGTTGAGGCGCTTCTGTTTTTATGATTTTCTCCCGCGTTAAAAAAATCTATTTCATATAGCATAGACAAAGTTTTGCCGCGCGAACAAGCGCGGCAAAACATCCGATTTTTCTCAGCAGTCCCGGAGTGGGACTGCTGTTTTGCTGTGTAGACCAGATTTTCTTTGTCGCCTAAAACTGACCGCAAAAACCGAAAAATCTCGTGCGCCGTTACAGCGTTTTGCCGCGCGAACAAGCGCGGCAAAACATCCGATTTTTCTCAGCAGTCCCGG
>JBJFGA010000327.1:0-33130 GCA_051892275.1 Oscillospiraceae bacterium
CCTCCCGTATAAGGCGATTTGTATAGGTGGGAGGGGCAAGCCCCTCCCCTACGGTATTCTGGTAATTTAAGGCAACATAATAACCCCGCCGTCAAGTCACTGTCGCAAATATTTCACAAAGCAAAAGGCGGAATAGCCGCCGGGCTTACCCGGCATTTTTCGGTGAGATAGAAAAAAGCCTGAAAAGCCCCGCAGCTTCTCAGGCTTAACATTTTTTCCAATTTAGGTGTTGACATTACCTGCAAAACAGTGTAAAATAAATATGTATGTAAATCAGGAAAGGAAACAGAGTAAGAATATGTCAGTATTCAACTTTTCACCGGAGCTGGTGGAATTAAGCGAAAAGGCAATGGAACTATGCCGCCCGCAGTTCGCGGAACTTGACCGCATGGCGGACTACAACGGACAGCGAGTGCTGAAAGCGTTCATAGACAACAGGATAAGCGATATCCACATGAAAGGCACGAACGGCTACGGCTACGGCGACGACGGGCGTGACAAGCTGGACGCGGTTTTCGCCCAGATACTGGGCGCGGAGGACGCTCTGGTGCGCCACAACTTCGTCAACGGAACTCACGCGATAACCACCGCGCTGTTCGGGCTGCTGCGCCCCGGCGACCTTATGCTGTCAGTCACCGGCGAACCCTACGACACTATTCAGGGGGTAATTTCCGGGGAGGGGATAGGTTCGCTCCGGGATTTCGGCGTGAGGTTCGACAAGGTAGACCTGCTGCCGGACGGCACTCCCGACTACGAGGGGATAAAGGCGCGCGCCGGGAGCTGCAAAATGGCTTATATCCAGCGTTCGCGGGGATATTCCCTGCGCCCGTCGCTGACTATCGAGGTAATAGGCAGGATTTGCGAAGCAGTCCGCAGCGTCAACCCCGACTGCATAATAATGACCGACAACTGCTACGGCGAATTGGTCGAAGAAGTCGAGCCGACTGCGGTAGGCTCTGACATAATCGTTGGCAGCCTGATAAAGAACCTCGGCGGCGGTATCGCGGAAACCGGCGGCTACATTGCGGGGCGGAAAGACCTCGTGGAACTGTGCGCATACCGGCTGACTACACCCGGCGCGGGCAAGGAGGTCGGCGCTTCGCTCAACCAGCTGAGGGGTATGTACCTCGGTATCTTCCACGCGCCGGAGGCTGTCTGCGCGGCACTGAAGACCTCGGTGTTTGCGGCAGCGCTGTTCCAGCTTATGGGGTACGAAGCCTTCCCGAAGTACGACGAGAAGCGCACCGACATAATCGCGGCGCTGAAATTAGGCGGCGAGAAGCAGCTTATCGCGTTCTGCGAGGGCATACAGAGCGGCTCGCCGGTGGACAGCTTCGCGACCCCCGAGCCGTGGGACATGCCGGGCTACGACAGTCAGGTCATCATGGCGGCGGGAGCGTTCACCATGGGCGCTTCGATAGAGCTTTCTGCGGACGCTCCGCTGCGGGAGCCGTATGCGGTGTGGCTTCAGGGGGGACTGACTTTCCCCACAGGCAAGGCGGGAATAATGCTGGCGGCGCAGTCTATGCTGGATAAGGGTCTGGCTGGTACGCCCGCCGGCGGTTCAGCCTTCTAAAGAGTTCATCTTGGCAAAAGGAAAACGACGGCTGGTTTACACGCTGAAAGAGATTTATAAAGGCGAAAGGACGATAAGATGGTAAAGAGCATGACAGGCTTCGGCAGAGGTCATAAGGTACTTAACGGCAGGGACATCACCGTGGAGATACGCGCGGTGAACCACAGATACTACGAATTCAGCGCACGTCTGCCCAGAAGTCTGGGCTATATCGAGGAGAAACTGAAATCCATGCTTCAGGGCAGGATAAGCCGGGGCAAGGTGGAGGTTTCGGTGCTGGTGTGCAATGTCGAAGCCGCTGACGAGAAGATAACCATAAACAAGGACATCGTGCGGGATTACGTTGAAGCGCTGCGCTCTGTAAAAGACGAGTTCGGCTTGCAGGACGACCTCTCGCTGTCCAATATCCTGCGCATTCCGGACGCATTCACCGTAGTAAAGACGGAAACAGACGAGGAGCAGCTCTGGGAGGACATCAAGTCCGCAGCACAGGAGGCTCTGGAGCATTTCATTTCCATGCGCGAAGCCGAGGGCGAGCGTATGAAGCAGGACGTAATGTCACGGCTGGACAGGATAGAGGAATGGGTCGGAATAGTGGAGCAGCGTTCCCCGATAATAGTGGAGGAATACCGCAAAAAGCTGTACGACAAGATGTGCGAGGTACTTAGTTCCTCTAACATAGACGAGAACAGGATACTCATGGAAGCCGGGATATTCTCCGAAAAGACCGCCGTTGACGAGGAAACTGTACGTCTGCGCAGCCATATCGCGCAGTTCCGGTCAATGCTGGATTCCGGCGAGCCGGTGGGAAGAAAGCTGGATTTTCTCGTGCAGGAAATGAACCGCGAAACCAACACTATCGGCTCAAAGGTGCAGGATATCGAGGTAACGAAAATCGTTGTTGACCAGAAGAGCGAGATAGAGAAGATACGGGAGCAGATTCAGAATATTGAGTGAAAAATCCTGTTTTGGCGGGCTTACCCGGCACCACTACTCAAACAGATCACTAACAGAACAAACGACCAGAGAATTTCTTCTTTGGTCGTTTTTCATATTCGCATAGCAAACGGATTTATTAATACTAATAACCGTTTGAACGAAGAAAAAGATTTGCAGAAAGACAGTGCCGATATCTAGGAAAAGAAACGCAGGCGTACTTTTTGTACGTCAAGTTTCTTTGACGACGATAGCGGTGCTGGATTTCTGTAAAGATTTCCTGAGTTTAAATGGTTATTAGTATAAATCACCGTAAGGGTACAGAGCGGCGTCATTCCTCCTTGGAAGCCGCTTCGGCGCTCTTTATCATCAGCATACTCTTTATCTGGGTATAACGCCTCATCGGTATAGGCACCGCGGAGCCGTCGGTCATGATGACATCATAGGGGCATATCTCCTTTATGTAGCGAAGGTTGACGACATAACTGCGGTGTACCGCCGTGAAGCCCTCCCCTGCCTGCGCCAGGAAATCCGATATCTTGATCTTCATCTCAATATCGCCGTTTGTCGTATGTATCTCGCAGTATTTGTTCAGGGCGCAGGCGTAGATCACCTCGGAGCGGTTCAGGAAGTAGACATGCCCGTCAAGACCTGTGCCGATTATCTTTGAGGTGTCGTTCAGGTCGTTTATGTGGCGCTTGATATATTCGTCCGCCATTTTGCCAAGCTGGTTGACGAACATTTCACCCTCGGCAAGCTTCAGCTCTCCTATCGGGTTAGAAACGTGGATATGCTTTATCTCAAACCTGTCCCCGTTCAGCGCCCATATCACAGTGCAGCGCTGCTGCGCCTGAAGAAAATAATCGTTCTCCTCGTCAGTGGCTACAAGATATCGTCCTATGACCGTGCAGCTGTTTGAGGAATTATTTGCAACGATGAATTCCTGAAACAACAGGTGGCAGGGGCGAAGCTCCTTCTTCAGCTGCTCGAAGTCCGCCCGCATGTTGTCCTTGCCCTGCATGAACTCACTTTGAACTGCGCCCACCCAGATAACGTCCTCGGCGCAATGGTCGAGCATAAAATCCAGATCCAGCTTCCAGTATCTGTCCCAGCATTCTTTTGTAAGTTCCACTGCTTTTTCAAGCATTTTCCTGACCAAGATAACACTCCTTTGAACAGCTTTGCCCTAACTGTATGACTTCAGGAAGTCGGGCTTACTCTGCGCATACTGCGGAACCGCCTGTATATTCAGCGCAGCAGTTCCGCAGTTTTTCACCCGAAAGAGGATTCATAGTTTCAAACGCCGCTTGATTCCGCTCATTTTTTGCGAGCTTTATCTTGACGCTTATTGGCAACAAATCTGTTTTTGAAATCTGCAAAGCCTTGATTTTTTCCGGTCGGACCAAAAGCTATCTTGTTTGATGCACTTGCTGCCGTTGAACCAACCTCTGCCTCGCCGGTCATTTCGCGCTGTCTCTGTCTGATATCTTTTTTAGTTGACATTAGGTACTGACGTACTGAACCGAAATCTTCATCTAAAAACTGTTCGCTGTAACCGAGATTTTGGGCATTGTCCTTTAATATATCACTGAGCGCCAATATATCCGTGGTTTTGTCGCTTATCGCATTCGACTTTTCAAGCATATCATTGTCATCGGGCGTATTGAATGAATCCATATCCATTGCCATTGCATTGTTTGTTTGCTGCCTTACATAATCCAGATACTCGTTATTTCGCTTTGAATTGGTAAACATGTCGTACATATCATCCTTTTCCGCATCTGTCTTGCCATAAGACTGGCGTAAGAAAAACCTAAACTTGTGAGCATCAGTCAATGCACCATGGCTGCCCTCTCCGAAACGTCCATTCAAATATTTGTCACCCTCTGCTGAACGTCCGTCATGTTCCATGTGTGCCAAATTCTGCCTTGCCTTGACTTTCGGACCTAACTGCGCCGCCATATCATCAGCCCTTGCCATGTCACCATTTGTGACTAGCAGGTCATCACGCACATGACTAGTTATATCACCAGCCTTCGTCATTGATTTGTCGGTCAGTTTGCCTCTGCCTAAGCGAGAGAAGAACCTGGACGTAATATTAGGGTCCGTAATATTATTATTCATTGAATACTCTACTAAATCGCCCTGTGCGTCCCCATAACGCTTTTCACGGTCAGACGCCCTGTTGATCCTCTGGAACAGCATCTGCGCTTCGATCTCCTCCGGCGAGAACCCGGAAGACTGCATTGCCTTCATCATTTCAGCATTTTCTGCATTATATTCGTCGTTTATCTGCTTTGTTGCCTGGTCAAGCGCCTTAGACTTTCGACCGAAACCAAACTGGGTCTTAGCGTTCTTGAAGAAATTCTTTATCCTGCCGAACGCACCCTGTACCGGAGCCGCCTGCGAGTCCATTGAGGGCAGCGACGGCAGCGCGGAGGTGTCCACCGGGGACGAGAAATCAAGGTGAGTGCTGTCCGCCTGACTTTCAAGCGCTTCGCTGGTGTTGACATTCAGCCCCGCGATATCCGCGTGGACTCCGCCCCTCGCCTGCTGCGCCACATGGGAAAGCTCGTGGGTGATAAGGCTGCGGCCTTCCTCCGTTTCCGGGTGGAACTGCCCCGGCGCGAAATGCACCACGTTGCCCTTTGCGAACGCTTTCGCGTCCATGTCGGCTGCGTCGTGAGACTCGCGCAGCTCTACATTATCCATTCTGAAGCCCAATGACTGCTCAATGCGGCTTTTCAGGTCGCCCTCGAGGTTCAGCTTGGTTCCTGAATGTACGTCCACATTGTTTATGGAATTCATGCTGGACTGAACGGAATTCGGCATGGTCTGCTTTTCGCTGCCGCATGCCGAATGTATACACGGTTTCTTTGCATATTCATACATAGCGCATTCTCCTTTTCGTGATAAAAATTTGTTGCTGTAATGATTTGCCTATTCAAGAGCCTTAAACAGCTCCATGAAATCCTTATCTATCCTGTCGAGCAGCAGCCCCATAGCCTCCGCCAGATCATACTCCGGGTGCTCCGTCGCTTCAGGAACAAGCAGCGTATAGCGGTGGAACAGTATCCCGCTGTCGTCAAGCAGCCCGTAGCAGCCCAGCATTTCCCGTTTGTTCAGTTCGTTCAGCTTCACCAACAGATCACCGTATTTTTCAAACGGGATATTGTGAGCAATAGATGTCAGGAACTCAAAGGACATATAGCCGTCCTCTTCCTCACGGGAAATCCCGCTTATCTCCATGATGACCCGCCCGTTATCGTAGGGACCCATGGAATCCGGCTCGACCATTACCGCCGGAGCGCCCTCCTCGTTCAGCCGGAATTCGATATCGTGCTCCTCCAGCTGATGGGTAAAGCCTGCAATTATGTCATGAATGTTCATGCTGTTTCTTCTCCTTTTTGCTTCCCAGCCGTATCGTCATAATGAACAGCACTGCACAGCCGACAAAGACCAGACCAAGCACGTTGACGCCAATGTTGCCGGACGCCAGTATCACAGAATACAGCATCGGTGAGAAGGTCTGTATAACGCTGCCCACAACGCTTAATACAGCAAGCCCCTGACTTACGCCAAGCTCTTTTATCACCGGCATATTTACATAGTAGTCGCTGGTCGCCGGAGTACCAAAGCCGTCGAACAGACCAAGCAGCGCCACGCTCACAAGCGAGATGACCAGAGGAGCGTCCACATTCAGTATGAACACCGAAACAGCGCCCAGCAGCAGCGACAAAATAACGCATGTAGTCTTGCCAAGTTTCCTGGAAAGGCGGTTCAGCAGTATCGGCCCTATATAAATTCCCACCAGACCGTTGATAAGGTAGCCGTAGGAGGTGGTCACGTCCGGCAGACCCAGCGCGGTAACAAAGCTCGGGAAGAATGCCACTACAAACATCAGACCGAAATTCAGCGGCAGAGCCACAAGCAGCATATACCGCAGTATAGCGGGATTGAGAATTGAAGTGAAGGAATTCTTTTTCTTCTCCTTTGGGGCTTTCTTTTTTGCCGAAGCCATGCTCTTTGCCACAAGCTTCCACGGTGCGAAGCCCACCACGATAAAAATGAACGCCAGAATAAACATAGCCGCAATAAAATACGACATATTAACGCTTATTGAGGAAGCGATGACCGCACCAAGCGTACCACCGCAGGTGATACCTCCGAGCAGACCGGCATTAAGTGCCGCGAGGTTGTTCGTGGTGTCGCTTTCCTCAAGAGAGCTTTCAGAAACTATGGTGTTAAGGGCGTACTTGATTCCTGCAAAGCCTATACCGGAAACAAATCTCAGGATTATCAGCTGCTCCGGAGAGTTTGCAAGGAAGCACAGCGCATTGGCTATCACAGAAACACCTGCCGAGGTGGTGAATACCAGCTTCAGGTTCATGCGCTTATACAGCGGCAGCAGGAACAGAGAGCAGAGCATAACCGCAAGCAGTTCCGCCGTCATCGGGATAGATGCAAGGAATGTCACCGACAGCCCGAATATCGACTTGTTCCATTGAGTTATAAGTACGCTGGAGAAGGGTATACCGATATACATGCCAGTATACGCGATAAACGCTCCCAGACGAACCACTCCGGCAGCAGACTTGGACTGCTGTACCGGCGAGCTGCGATAGCTCTTGGATATCCTTGAGAACAATATATCCGGAAACTTAAGCAGCTCATAGATCATAATAAGCGCAACGATGAAGGTTACTGCGAATACCAGCAGCATATCCATCATTTTCTCGTCAATGTAGTCTTTGGATATCTCAACGCTGATACGCACGCTGCTGACATCTGTGGTCTCCAGCGTGTAGCAGATATTATATTCACTGGCATGGTCAAGTACATCCGAGGTATCGGCGTAAACGCTTTCCACGCTGATGTTCCAGAGCAGCTGGGATTCGTCCACCTTGCCGGCAAGATAACCCTGCAAGCCGTTCATCTTGTGGTAGGGAACGCCCTTGTCCCGCAGGCCGTCCATTACGCTGCCCAGGTATTCGCAAATACCCGTAGCGCCCTCGAACATTACCTCTTTGTAGCGTTTCTGATATTCGTTGTAGGACATGACGCACTGAACCAGCAGTCCCACCATGATAGCGGTTACCGGTACGATAAATACAAATATATTCCTGCGCTGCTTTTTCCGAACCGCTTCAACGGTGTCACCAGACTCGCTGTCCTCCGTAATGGCACGGGGAATGGACAGGAAATACACCAGCAGAATAAGAATTGTCGCAGAAATGCAGATGATCGTTGCGATATTGCTGCTCTGCTTCTGCGGGAGCAGCTCATTGTCTATATCCTCCGAACGATAGAACACCTCCATAGCGCCTATCTGCTTGCCCTCGGTATCGAAAATCGGCTGAAGCATAAACTCATAGTCACCGGAGATCACTATTTTATAGTCGTCGGATCTTTCAGGGAATACAATATTGGACTGAACGATTTCACTGGCTATGATCGCGTTATAGCTGTCCTTGTTCGGGTCGGTGGCATAGGAGGAATACAGCACATTTCCGTCTGCGCCGGTCACGGCTGTTCTGATACGCACGGTATTGCTGCTGATAAGCTCCAGCATCTCATTGAGCACGTTGTCCATGCCATAAAACCGCTCTATCGTCTTACCGTTCTTGACGGAGTTTTCAATATCATCGACCGTCTGTTTGGTTACCAGAGCATAATACTGCTGCTTGATCTCACGGTAGTTATCCGCGAATACTGCATAGATGAGCCATGAAACAAACGACATTGAAAGCGCTACGAATACAGCAAATACACTGAATATCCAGATCTTTTTACTTGATTTCTTATTCATTATCCTGTCCTCCGTTTATTCGCTGCATATTATCTTTTCGCAGGCGATCAGCATTTCAAACGATGGACGGAATTCGATCTCATCGGCTACGTCCAGATTTAGCGTCAGATACGGCGAGCTGACATATTCCTGCTCAAGGTCGCCGGGTTCTGAACCATTGAACACAGAACCTATGATGTTTGATACGAACGGACTGGTACCGGAAGCGTCACGGGGGTCTACGATCATCAGTGCGCCGCCGTCGGAAACGTAAGCGGAGCCTACCTGCGCAAACACAGGTATATTTGCGTCATAGAATACCTGCATCATCTCCCGCGCCTTCTCTGTCGAGGGGATAACGTTGGTGTTAAGGATATAGGCGTCAACGCCGTCCTCGTTTATCATTTTCCGATAGATGGCTCCCAGCTCTTTGTAGTATTCATTCTCTTCCATGCTCTCACGGTCTACCTGATATTCGGTTATGGTGAACCCGTTTTTCTCGGCGATCTCTCTGTATTCCGGAAGACCGGAAATGATCGCGTCGCCGTAAACAGAGCCTATGTTCGTGAACTGGAAGGTATCATAGTAATACTGCATCTGTCTTGCATACGCCGAGGAATCAACATGCGCCCAGTAGCGGCTGTCGCCGGAATCCTCCGCAGACTTTATCAGTCCGGAGCCTATCGGGTCAGACACTGCGTACATAAGCAGCGGAATGTCAAAGTCATACTTCTGTATCATCTGCGCCGGCGAAGTACCGAGCGTTAACACCAGGTCAACGTCCTTGATGACCTCTATATGCTTCTTCAGAGTATCGTATATTTCTTCCTCGGTGTTTACGGTCGTGTAGAAATGTACCTCCTTGTCGAAGGTCATGTACTCGCTTTCCGCATTGTCGGCAAGCCAGTTCATCATCTCCAGCGTGTCGGAGTCAGTATTCGGGTCATACGGCAAACTGTCATAGGTCAGCCAGCCGTCTGCCTTCAGGCTCTCAATAACATAATACATCATTCGGAAGGTTTCATTATACGGGTCGATATCAACGAACGCCATCTTGAATTTCCTGCCGTCCTCCCGCTTTACAGGAAGATACGCGCGCACTGCTCCGGCAACGTTGTTTTCATTGTTGGATACGCTCTCTATCGGCGCATTCTCTCCGATTTTTCCGGTACAGCCGCTCAAACCGGCACATGCGGCGAACGCAATAAGTACGGCAACGGCTTTTTTTAACAGCTTTTTGATTTTCATTATTTAACCACCTTTTTCAATGATATACCCAGATAATTTTCCGATTGAGAGCAATAAAGCAGGATTTCTCCATCATGCGCTGCGAACAGCGGTTCTCCGGAAGCACGAACCCACAGCCTATGCTTGCCTGCTTTGCATAAGCGGGGGTGATGTACTGCATCAGCGTCCTGCCGACGCCCCTGCCCCGCGCCTTTTCAGAAATGACCATCGAGCCGATCTCGCCATTCATGTGTATCAGCACATACCCGATCTTTTCGCCGTTAAGCAGCGCCCCGAAACCGGGATTTGTGTCGATGCAGCTGTCGATATACTCCTTATAGCCGAATTCCTTGCTCTTATACAGGGTGAGTATAAAATCCGTCCAGCTCTTGTCTATCTTTACTACTTCTATGTCAGGATTCATAAGCGACTTGTCGCTTATGAACATTCCGGAATCCAGCACATACTGCACATACTCCTGCGCCTGGGCGCCGGGTATCACCGACTGTATCTCGTCCCAGTACTTCGCTGTATTGACATAAAAGGTATTCAGCGGACTTTCCAGCTGTCCGGCGAGCTTTGTAAAATCTCCGCTGGCTCTCAGGTTGAACAGCCAGCTTCCAGTCCTGCGCTCCAGCACTGCACAGGAGTCCCCGACAGCGTGATATTCAGTGTCCGGCTGTGTTTCCAGCGTGCGGATCAGAAAGGAATTTCCCGCCCTATCCTTATCAAGCGCTGACAATTGTGGTTTTATCTTTGTTAACATTCTTTCTCTCTCCTGATTCCTTGTTTTTCCGGCGGTTTGACAGCTTATCGCCCAGCCAGCCGAGTAAGCACAGCGCAGCTCCGGCTGCCGCGCATATTCCAAGTATTTCAACGAGTGCAAGCGCAAACGCTGCTACCTGATTTGCACTGTAATCCGACACCAGAACTGCCGAGATCTTATAATTCTTGTCGTAGATCAGATTGTCTATAAACGGTATCTGACGGCAGCTTTCCATCAGCCAGCTGTTCAGGTCATATATCCTGTTGACCGAAATTCCCTTATCCACTAAGGAATCAAGGTCGTTGTGAAGCGCCATGACTATCTTCGACACAGATTGCTGTATAAGGCTGTCCAGCATCGTCTGGAGCTTTATCACCGATATTGCGGAATCAATAAATACCGCAGAGCATACGGTGACAGAAGTCACTATCAGGCAGTCACGATATATGGTTTCACGCCGGCGGCACTTGTGTATTATCAGAATGTAGCCTGCCATCAGCGCCAGAGCGCTTACCACTATGGTCTGCGAGATGCTTTCCCGGTTGAAGTCCGCGACAGAATTGCTCACGGCACTCCTGTTGAGGTTAAGCACCAGATAGCCCTCGCATTCCCCGGATTTGCCGCAGATAGGCTGCGACATTATATAATTATCACCGATACTGCATACCGCATATATGCTGTCCGCGCTGGGCACCCTCATCGACCACAGCCCTGCGCCCACGTTTTCCTCCAGCGAATAAAGCACAGTTCTGCTGTCCGATACGATATATGCACCGTTTATGTAACTGCTGCATCGTTTAATATTTGCAAGTATCGACTGTATGTCGTAAAAGCTGTCAAGAGTTCTTCCGTTCTGAAGCCCGTATTCTATCTGGCGGGTATATTGCTGAGTCTCCACCGCAAGCCGTGTGAAGAAAATGTCGCTGTATATCCCGACTATCTCGTCTGATTTTGCAATATAGACCTTCTGCGAAGCGAAAATCACCAGCGTACTCATAAGTAACGCTACAAGCAGCTTCAGCTTATTCATAGGCTGTCATCTCCTTTACTCAGGGTATCTGCACGGTCATAGCCGGGGTCATGTTCACCTTGATGACTCCCCCGTAGGCGCACATGCACTGACTGGTGTTGTTCAGCGCCGGCTTTCCTCCAACGAGTACTGTCGGCGACCCCGGCGCCCAGGGCGCGGGGCAGGCAGGAATGCAGGGAGCCGGAACCATAATGCCTATCGAAGCAAGATAGGCAGCGACCGGCGGCGGTACCCGGTATGCCGCAGCGGTGGCGGCGATTACCGCAGGATTTATTGCGCTGGTACACATTCCGAAGGACATCGGCGGCTTTGGCATATCCATTATCGTACCCATCAGGTAATTCTGGGCGTTCACCGTCATCTGCGAGGTGACAGTCAGCGGCGATGGCACCGGTCCGAACGTACATTGACACACCGCCGTCATTACTGCTGGATTTGCCATCTTATCAGCCTTCCTTCTTCATCGTTACGGTTCCCAGCTCTGTGACGCCGGCAGCCGCAGCTTCCACCTGAGCCTTTTTTACAGCGCCGCCGCTGTCTGAAACAAGGGTCAGAGCAATAACGCCGCTATCCTTTTCCGGGCGGAAATCCCCGGGGATAACGAAGAAAAATCCGCCCTCGGGATCGCACCTTACCCGTATCAGCGGAACCACCGACGAGGAACGCGGGTGGTCGTACTTCAGCGGGGCTGAAAGCTGATACGAATTATCATTAAAGCCGGTAAGCGTCACAAACTCGCTGTTGGCTGATTTCTTGTCGTTTATCCTGAACACAGACGGCAGCTGAGGCGTTGCGCCGCCGCAGAACAGCCGCAGCTGGGTATTTCCCGCCTGAGCCGCGTCCTCCGCGACCTTCATTTCGCCGCGCTCGCGGAGGATATATATGTACTCCGCCCCGGGGACGCTGCCCTTCACCATCGGCATACGTGACGCTTCAGGGTGCTTTGCGGAAGGGTTCAGCATGAGGTAATACACCCGCTGCTGGGCGCTTACCTCCGGCGAATAGTCCACATTGACCTCCATCGTTTCGGTCTGGAATTTAAACGACTTTACAGCTACCTGATGCACTCCCTCCGGAACATCCATAACCACAAAAAAGCCGTTTCTCTTATACTCATGATGATAAGGGATACCATCTATATAAATGCCCGCCTCGGAGCTAAGAAGCGCCCGGTTAAGGCACCCGTCACTCAGCCTGAGCGCAAACGAGAGCCGCCTTGTCACCATACCTGTCACCTGCCTTTAAGCTTACGCTGATTTGTAACAAACTCCGCAGAAGCCACCCGGGTACCGATAGCCTTGGTCCTGTTGGACTTCATCATGACCTGTGACAAAGTTATGCCAAAGGACGGACGTACCGTTTTCTGGGTGTTGTTCCAGATACGTGTCAGTTCCTCGTTTGTGAGCTTGGTTATCTCTATCGTCACCGGCTCTGTCTGGTCTGCAAGCGAACCCTGAAGGAATTCCTGCGGTATTGACGGGTTGTCCCGGAGTATCTGCAGCGCCCTGCCGATCATTCTGTATTCGTCCGCGTATTTCTGTATCGCAGGCGCCTTGCTGTGGGCTGAAATAAGCATCTGAAGCCGCAGCCGGATCGGGGCAAATCTCTCGATAAGCGGGTTTTCCGGGTCGGGAATATAGCCGGTCATAGGGCCGCTGTCCTTCTGTTCCTCGATATTGTATATCCACACGGTGAGCTGATAATCCTCCGGCGACTGCGGCTCGCATATACCTATCTGCTCCTTTTTTGCGACAGGCTCCGGCGACATTTCGCTGCGCAGCAGCTCGGCGATGGATTCCGCGGTTTCATATATTGCAGTATAATCCGTCATAACAGGTCATTTCCTTTCCTGAATGGTACAAGTTCCCTCTACACGAATTCTCCATAGGGGGTGAATATGTTCAGCCAATATGTCCCCACACGGACGCCGGAGCGGTAAAAGGTCACCTCTGCGTAATTCACGCCGTCCCTGTACACGATATCCGATACCCGGCAGGAGGCTCCCACCACCGCAGTGCCTATCTCCTGCCCATCGTAGGCGATGGTGTAGGAGTAGTAAGCGTCGTCATCTTCGTCGATGGGATATGTTCCGCCGGGATAAGATACCGGGCAAAGCTCCGTTCCGCCGATCGTCCTGAACACTATCCACATTCCCGTACCCCGGTCGTCATCTGTGAGCGTTCCACACAGAACGTTCTTTTCCTGCGGGCTTATTATCCTGCCGCTCACAGCTTTACCGAGGGCTTCGTCCAGCGCCAGCAGAGCCTTGGAAAGTCCGCCCTTCGCTTCCACCGCCGTAAGGAACTTGTCCTCCCGGTCTTCAGTCAGCTTTTGCAGCTCGTCCGCGGTCAGCTCCCCCAGCTTCAGCAGGCTTTCGCCCTCTTTTTCCGCGGAAACCGCCGAGAGATACTCGCGAAGCGCCGAACCCAGCGAATAATACGCCTGAACCGAATCGTTCAGCATCGGGGAGCAATCTGTTTCCTCCAATTCGGGAACCTCTGCGCCCTCCGGCGTATAAAGCGTTCCCAGCTGCGACCTGTCGCGGAGAGCCTCGCCGTCCAGCTTCAGCGCGTCGGTTATGAGATACACGCTGTTAAAGTCAAAATCGTCCTTCAGCGGCTCCCCGGTCATTCCCTCGATATCTGACTTCATCACGCTTATGTCAAACATGAGCGCCTTGACATCGTAGAAACGGCTGTCTGCCTCGTCCTTCGCCGCCTGCGCGGTCTTTGCGTCACATTCTCCGGTAAGGGCGAGCTTTTCAAGCTCTTGTGCATACTCCTTCCGGTTGTCATACCTGCTGATAAGTATTTTCAGCTTTTTCAGGGCAAGGTCGTAGTCCATCAGCCTGCCCGCAAGCTCTGTCCCGGTTTTGGCGGTCTGTGAATGGTATTCCTGCGCCAGACCGATAAGCTCGGTGTAAAGCGCCGCTGCGTCCGGGGGTTCTTCCTGCGGAGGTTCAGGCTGCGCTTCTGCACTGCCCGCTGCCTCCGGGGCTTCTTCCTGCGGAGGTTCAGGCTGCGCTTCTGCGCTGCCCGCTGCCTCCGGGGCTCCTTCCTGCGGAGATCCAGGCTGCGCTTCTGCGCTGCCCGCCGCACCGCCGGTGGCTTCCACCGTCTGCTCCGGCTGGGTTTCCGTGGTTTCGGGCGGGGTCGTCGTGTAATTCTTCACCGCCTCGTTCAGTTCGTAATTAAGCCCCTGAAGCTCCCTGAAATAGCTGCCGGAAAGCGCTTCGGCACTTTTCCCCTCTGAATACAGCGTATACGCGGATGAACTCCCCGCTGCGGAGAAAAACACTGCCGCCGCAGCCGCTGCTACCATCATTTTTTTGTTCATCTCCGCACCTCCTGTTGGAAATTACTCGGCTGCAAAGCCAAGGCTTGAAAAGTCGTTGATATCAAGACCAAGCTCCTCAAAAATACTGATTATCTCGTCGTATGTAAGCCCGGAGCCTGCTTCATCACTGCCGGAAACAGAACCGCCCGGCGGCGTGCCATTCGCCGCCTCCGCCGACTTCAGCAGCAGCGTACCTGTACTGCTGTCCGTCCAGTAGTACACGGTGGTTTCCTCGTAATATGCCGCGTAGCACTCCACGCTGTACCTGTCCACCCCGAAACGTTCCGCCGCCCATGCCGGAAGCACAGCATCCTCCAGCTTGCCGACGCTTTGAGCGGAGGGAGCGTTTATATCCTTTACCGAAAGGATCTTCCGGACTTCGCCGCTTATCGGGCGGGTGAATATCTCCACCGCCTGCGCCGGGGCGTCCCCATCGGCAAAGCTGCATTTCATCGCAATGCCGAAGCTGCCGTCCGTCAGATAGAAGCAATCGCTGTCAACGGTCTGCTCAAGGCTGGGTATCATTTCCTTTACCTTGCCGGGTTCCGCACCGAGAAGGACGCTGTAATCAATGTCATCGTCCAGGAACGTCCCGGTGTAGTTGAACGTCCCGGCTGCGTCAGAGATAGTGCCGCTGCCGTTCATGAGGTTGTCAGAGTAGCAGCCCTCGTATTTCCTGCCGCTGGCAAAGGTGCGTACCGCCGCGCCGACTATCTCTCCACCGGCGAAGCTGCCGGTAGTGACGCTTCCGTCCTCGCCGTAAAGCGTGCCGCTGCCGCTGAAAACTCCGTCCTCGAACTCGCCGGTATAGAGCTTTGTACCGTCATCGTCAAACAGGGTGCCGTTTCCGGAATATTTGCCCATGTCGAACCCGCCGGAATACAGCTTCTTTCCGTTCTCGGAATAAAGCACGCCATTGCCGTTATAAAGTCCTCCGGTGAAGCTGCCGTTGTATTTGACGTTCCCGCTGGAGTAGTATTCCAGCGCGGTACCGTTGAGCGCACCGTTGCTGAAGCTTCCGGAAAACCTCACCGTGCCGTCGGCGTAGAGTATTCTCCCCTCGCCGCTTATAACTCCGTCAGCGAATTCCCCGTCGTAGTACAGAACACCGTTCTGCGTAATGGTACCTCTGCCGCTCAGCTTGCCATTTTCAAAAGTGCCGCTGTAAAGGTCGCCGTTTTCGTTGGTGTATTCGCCAACGCCGTTGTATCTGCCGCCGGCGAATTCGCCCCGGTACATTACAACGCCGTCCTCGTAGTAGAGTATGCCCTCGCCCTCGTACTGACCATCAACATAAGCGCCGATATACTTGTTCCTGCCGTTTTCGTAGTATTCCTCGCCGCTTTCGACCGCTTTGCCGTCCTTCAGCCTGCCGGAAAACTTCAAATTCTCACGCTCCTGGTCATAGTAGACGCACACCCGTCCGGAATAGGAGGACAGTTCGCTGTCGTCCACCACGAAATCCTTCACCCAGAACCAGCTTGTCAGCAGCGGGTGCAGCAGGAATATGTAAAGCAGCGGCACCGCCACGATTATGACCGCCAGCAGCAGGACTAAGGATTTGGCTATGTAGAAGCCGCCCCAGTCAAAGTAGTCCTCCCGCTTTTCAGGCTTGGTCTTGAGTATTTTAGGGAGCTTCTTTGCGAACCCCGGCACCGCGCTGACAAGCCTGCCGGCGCTGAAAAAGTACCTTACCCTTGAATAAACCGTCCTGAATGGTCTGAGTAACAGGTTTTTCAGCACACGCCCCAGCGTCCTGAAGGTGCTGAATAGCTTATTTATCATACCGATAAGATCCTTCCGTTAAAATACCGCCGGTCAGGACTCCTGCCCGCCGTCAGAATAAACCGTGTAGGTCAGCTGCTTCTTTTCCGCAGAAATATTATGCTCGGAAATGTACAGGTAGTTTCTGGAAACGCCGTCGTCGGCAGCGTATTTTGCAATGTCCATGAACACGTTGCGCGCGTTCACGAAGTCCTGCTTGTTGAACAGCTTTACGCCCAGCTCGAACTTCATTATGAACTGCTCCTTGAGCTTTATCATCGAATAGGGATCGCTGTCGAACAAATCGTACAGCACCTGCGTTCCCTCTGCGGTGACGAAGCTGCCTATGCAGCGGTTTCTGTATTTATCCTTGGGCAGCGAGCGGAAGGCGCTTTCGGTGCAGACGATATAAAGTCCGCTGTCCGACAGTATCTTCTCTATCTCCTCCGACTCGTTTATCGCCGGGGAAACCACCGTAGGCTCCATGCGGCGGTCGTCGCCGATAAAGCCGAGAAGTACCTCGCCCTCGCTGATGACTATTCTTACCTCGGCGGTGCGCTTGTTGTTGGAGCGCTGAACGTCATTATAGGCATTTATGGTTTCCCGTATCCTTATAGCTGCCTGAAGGGCGCTCTCGGTGCTTTCCGGGAATATCGCGCTAAGGCCGTTGAACAGGAAGTTATACCCCGTTCCTCCATAGGAGTCGATGACCGGCATGATGTTCTCGTACACGGAATTTATGTTGCTGAAGATATCCTGCGCCTCCATGCCGGAAAGCAGCTGGGAGAAGTCAAACCGCAGGAACAGCACCGCCATGTGCTTCTTCGCATGCAGCGACTTGCCGACCTTTTCGATCCGGGTCTCGCCGAGGTTCGCAAGGAAGCTCTGCGGCACGAACCGGTAGTAGGAATTGTTGAGCCGCTCAAGGCTGGTGGTTTTGTCAATGATATGGTGCGCCAGGTCCTGTACCGAAACTGAAAGTTCCTCGATTTCATCGCCGGATTTAATGTCGATGGGCGCGGTGTATTCGCCGCCGGCTATCCTGTCAACAGAGCGCTTCAGCTTTCTGACAGAACGCGCGGTGATGTTTTCGATTATCATGAACAGACCCGCAAGGAAGGCGCCGCCAAAGATAACGTACATAGAAAGCAGCTGTCTTATTCCGTTGCTGGCGTTGGAAAGCTCGTTTATCTCACTTCCCACGAATATGTAGGTGTCGTTGGAGGTCATAGGGAGCGATATCCTGCGCAGCAGGTAAAGCCGCTGACCGTCAGGTCTGGTGCTGATAATGAATTTCTCGCTGCCCTCCATATTCTTAGCGGCTTCGGTAAGGTCATAATCATACAGAAGCATATCCGCCGGATAGCCGAAGGGGTAAAGCTCGCCGGAAGCGATGATTACCAGCTTCCCGGAACGGTTCTCCAGCAGGTTTACGCTGGATTTTCTGGCGGTCTGGACATATTCGCTTTCCATTTTGTCGTTTGCGGCGGCGGTGCCGTATTCCTCAATGAAACGGGAATAGGCTTCGTAGTCCGCCTTTTCGCCATTGCTTACCGCGCCGTATACGCTTGCCTCAAAGGTGTTGGCGACAAGCTCCGCTTCGTGCATGTAGTTCTCCATGATTATATCTTCGACCCGCGGAACGATAACAAAATATGACAGCGTATAAAGCTGCACCACGATCGCCATGATGATAAGCAGCGACTGTCTTAGCATGATCGACAGGCGCATTTTCAGAATGCTGCAATAGAAATCCCATGTAAGTATGGTCAGCAGTATTACCGCCGCCGTCAGCGCAATGTCCGCCAGAATGGCGTTGATCATACCGCTCATGTCGGTGCTGTCAACATACACCTCCGACATAAGCGAGAAGCTGCCGGAATAGATGTGCACATTCTCCCCGCGCACCGTGCCAAGGATATTGCCGGTTATGCTGAGCGCGACGTCGTCCATGTCCGAAACGGACAGCCCGTCCTCGGGGTTTATGATCTTTTTCCCGCTGAGTACCGACGCCATGGAAAGATCCTGCGAGATCATGTAAATTTCTCCGCTCACGGAGTCCATTACATAGGTTGAATTAATGCCGTTCCAGAAACGGTCGAACACAGCGCCGCTGATATCGTGCAGGAAACGCTGACCGTCAGGTGTGTAGACGATCACACCGTCCTTTGTTCCAACGGCAATGTTACGGGAGGAGACCGCAGAAAAGCCGTATACCGGCACATCTACCGTATATTCCCCGACCTTCTCTATCGGCTCGGAATTGTTCTTACGGCTGCAGAACAACTCTGCCTTGCCCTCGTTCAGCAGTGCGAAGTAAACCCCCAGATCGTCCTCGGTGAAGGCTGAAATGATACTTGACCGTGAATTGGGATAAACGTTCACATCAGCGCCGAATAATCTTTCGGCATAGCTTCCGTCCTCGTAAAATCTGTGTACTGAAACATCAGTGATGATACCGGTGTCATAATCATACTCGTACACGGAAACGTAAATATTCTTGTCGTGTTCAACATAAATGCTGTCAATATAGAAAACGTCCCCGAAAATGCTGCTGTCCAGCTTCTTTTCAAACAGCTTTTTACCGGAGGAATCGACGGAAACAAGGTACTTTTCCCCGTCCGTGTCCGCAGCATAATAGATATCTCCGGCGCGGTCGAGAGCAAAGGAATACTTTATCTCATCGTCTGTTGTGTCGGAAAAGTCATACCCGAAGTTGCCGGTGCCGATAAGCAGAGCGGCGCCGGCTATTGAATACGCAAGGAGTATGATTATAAAGCTGACTATTTTCTTTCTCATCAAGTCTGCCTCCATCTGGTTTTATTGATTTCTTAGCTGTTTTTTCTCCTTTGCTTTGCGGAAAAGATACTGCATATAAGTTTCCCTCTCATATTCTTTTCTCGTCTTTTCCGCGCTTTCAGCCACCTCCCGCCAGCGGGAATATGCCGCTGCGCAGGCGGGATATTTTCCGCTGCACAGTTCACGGATGAACTTCTCAAGCTCAAACGGAAGGTATCTGTCCGGCGGGAACATTTTCCTAAGCATACTGCCCAGCCTCCTGCCACGGAAGCCTTCCTCCGGCTGAACGAACGGCGCGATACACAGGTTGAACCCGACCGTTCTGCCCGCCGCGTCGATGACTACGTTTTCCTCTGCCAACGCGCTGGCGGCTATCCTGTCGTCCGTAAGATCCAGCTCCAGCGCGCCTGACAGCAGATTTCCCGCCACAGTGACCGACTCGAAGTAGTCCGGCTTTACGCCCTTTTTTGTCTTGTAATATTCACCGAACGGCGTCCACTGGTGATAGCTGAACACTGCGGATATTTTTCCGTCGGCGATTATCAGCTCCCGGAAGTCCCTGATCGGATTTTTGTTCAATGCATAAAATACCGGGAGAAACTCATTTATTGCACTTCTGTCCTTGTATGTATTGACTACCACCATATTGCTGGTGTTTACCATAATATCGGTACAAAGGCACACGTCATAGCGGGAGTCGGAGTGCACAACCTCCACCACCTTATATCTCCCGCAGTTCAATAGAGCCTGCATTCCTGTTCCTCCCCTCAAATTACCCGCGCATGTACGAGCTGTTATTCCTCAACGATAACGAACGCCGAGGTGCGGCTTTCGCTGTCCGCCGTGCTCACTGCGCTGATCTCGTAAGTGCCCGGTGCGGAGGGCGCCTGATACAGACCGTTTTCGTCTATGTTTCCTCCGTCAGCGTCCTTAACAGACCAGATAACGCCCTTGTCCGCCGAGCCATCCACCTCTGCCTTGAAGCGGATCCTCTCCAGCGGCTTCATCTTCTGTACGTCCGGCGAGATCTTTATTACAACGTTCTCCTTCGTCCTCATGACAGCGGTATCTCTGGTAGGCTTGTAGGCGAACCAGCGAACTCTTATGGAATGTCCCTCAACATAATCGCCGAGCATCACGCCCACCTTGAACGTACCTCTGTCCGGGTAAAGAACGACCGCGGTTTCTATCTTCGGGACTGCCTTGCTCTCGTTCTTTGCGGCAAATATCTCGCCGTTGCCGAACAGAAGCCGGCGTTCCTCACCCTCGTTGAATTCCACCGAGGCGGTTATGCTGACGTCCCCGATGCCGAGGGTGTGGGAGATCTCCTGCGAAACAAACCGTGCGTTGACGCGGATAGCGCCGGAGATCGGGATATCTACCACGCCGGAAGCGGTGGCGTAATCGTATGCCTCGCTGGAGGGTATGCCGAAGCGGAATTTCAGGCTCCTGTTGCGGGGGCTGTAAGACGCGCTGACCTGCGGCTTCTGCCAGTATTCCAGAGTTTCAACCTCGGTGAAAACGCCGCCCTTGAGGGTGCCCTCGCTCTTTGTGAGGTTCGGAGCGGTGGATACCTCCGCCGGCGCAGCGTGAGCCGCCTCAACAGTACGCACTGCGTCTGACCCGTTGGATATCCTCTGACCGAAGGGGAGCGGGGTGATATGCCGGATAATATAGCCGGTGCCTATGTTCATGCAGTCTATCTTTGCGAGGTATATCGGGGTATTCTCACAGCCGATATGCTTTTCGAGAGTACTCATTCTGGTGTCGCGCATAACAGAAAGGCTTTCCAGAGTGCCGCAGAGGTACACCTCCGGGGTGTCGGTAAGCTCCACCGAATCGGTGAAGTCGCCCATCTGCACGGAAATAGAAGCCTTGCCCTCGCCGAGTGTCACTGCCATCTCGGAGACCTGCGCCGCCCGGAGGGTGTATTCAACGTTGAACACGTCCTTCTTGAGGTTCTTATCCTCGGTGAAATTCAGTACCACCGTCTTGCCGGGGTCGCCGTGGCGGAAATATTCCGACTCGAATTTGTAGGAGAAGGAAACAGGAGCGCTGTCTATGCCCTTCAGCACGACAAATCTTACCGCCAGCTCATCGCCGGAAAGAGCAAGTCTGGGTACTATACGAATTATACGCAGACCGTGTGAGCTGTATACCGTCGAAACAGAATTGATGCCCGCGCCGCCGTATAATTCCTCTGCGTCGGGTGCGTCGGTGCTTAGGTACAGCCGGAAGCCCTCGTCTATCTTATTGAACTGATCGCTCTGGGAATCCGCCGCGCCTATGCTGTTTACCGGCTCGCGGTCTTCCTGGGCGTAGCTCAGGCAGAGAAACGCCTGATCGGACTTTTCAAGGCTTGCCGCGCCCTCCACCATCTGGAGCTTTCTGATAACAGGAGCAGAAACAACGATCTCTCTGCCGAGATAATCCAGCGCCATACCGGTTTCCACCGAGAAGGAAGCGTCGTCGTTCTGATAAACGCCCAGACCGCATACAACGCCTACGCCGAGAATGGTGCGGTTGATGAGCCGGCGCTTGTTGTTGAAGTAGCGCTGTTCGATCTCAAAATCCCGCGCAGTGAGCATTTTCCCATAGAAATACCTGTTTCTTTCAAGCGGAAAATATTTGTTATTATTCATTGTTGTTTCCTCCTAAAATCAAATCGTGGGATATTCTGTTTCCTGTATCCGCTCCCGCCTCGGAATAGCCGCTTATGACCGAATTTACTCCGAGATAGGTGTGGTTTTCAAGGATCACGCTCTGCCTTGTAAGCACCACCTGCGGCTGGGTATTCGCAGGCACCCGCCGCCGCAGCTTTTCCATGAATATATTCGCCTCATGCGTATTGGTGAAGACGGTCGCCGGCAGAAGTATGAAGAAGCTGTACGGGTTTGTACCGAAAAGCCGTCGGTAGCATTCCCTGTCCTTCCCCTCGTAAACCATCTTCCTCACGCTGAAATACTCGATTATGTTCGGCTTCACGCCGTATTCGCTTTCTATCCACTCCGAAAGACCGCGCTTGGTGCCGATAGCCCGGTATTCCTCGGGTGAAGCGCTTATCCGCTTTCGCAGCTCCTCATCGGAAAGATACGCTGTGTCCTCTATCTCCAGCCAGTCGGCGAGGTATTTCAGCATCGCGCCCTCGGCGGAGCGGTAATCAAAGCCTCTGTCCAGCGCCGATATTCTGTCGTCCATATCAAAGAATATGCTGTCAAATATAGAAATATATCGCGACATAAAACCGTTTTCGCCGTCCTCGGCGCGGTATATCTCCGGGAGATAGTCCATCATGCTCTCTCTTCTGAGCAGCAGCCTTAGCTTGTTGATCCTGATGCTGCGTTCCTCCGGCGCAACGAATTCCAGCTTTATCCAGATATATCTGCCACGCATATTTACCGGGCAGTCTGTCGTGCCGGTGCCGATCAGTCGGAACAGCGGTTCCAGCCTTCTCAGCTTTTCCTCAGCCGGTATCGCGGACGCCGACAGATAGCTGTCCAGCTCCACCGGAGCGTTGTCAAGGCTGCATATCGTTGAATCCGCTGTGTACGCGTAGATGCGCAGCACCATGCTCTCCGGGATCTCCAGATCCACCAGCAGGTCTTTCCAGCAGAAATTATGCTCCGTTGAATCCACCGAGCCGGTCACCATTGCCGCGAATGAGCTGCCCCCGCCGTCAGAAACAACGCTGTTTCCCTGAAGCTTCAACCCGGACAGAAGTCCGCGGCTCCACTCCGACGCGCGGTTGAGCGTTATAAAAAGCCTGCTGTTGTCCATTTTTTCACCCCATCTCAGGATTCTGCCACCGTAATGCTGACATTTCCGCAGTAAGCCACGGCGTTGGGAGGAATAGCGATCTTCCCGTAGCTGTCGCGGCTGCACGCGGGATTATCAGCGGAAATGTGTATGTTCTTCACCGAAAGTACGCCGTCAACGGCGCAGATATAGCCTGTTATGCTTTCCTCAGACACCGTCTTTCCGAACCGTGTTCTGCCGTCTGCGCGGTACACCGAAAGCTTCTTCTCAAGCTCGGAGCGCACCCGGCGCACCACCTGCATTACCTCTCGTGAACCGCAGATAAGCTCCGCAGAAATGTCTATTCTTACATAAACCGGGGAGATAACCTTTAATTTTGTCGTTATCAGACGGTAATTCTCCAAATACCCACGCACCGCGTCAAGGAACCTCTCGTCCGGCACCGGGAAACGCTCTGCGCTGTACGGAATGACCACCAGCGCGACGCTGTTCGGCGCCTTGTCCTCGGAAACGCTGCTGCTCTGCTCGTCGAAGAAGGGTATCGCGGCTGCGTCGGCAATGCGTATGCCGGGGGTTTTCAGCGCAGCGGCGCGGTAATCCTGCGCCGTGACCGCCCGGGAGCTTTCGTTCAGCAGTTCCCTGACCCTTCCCAGCGCATGACGCATACTTTCAGTGTCCTCGCCGCCGGAGCTGTCAGCGTCCTGTATCAGGCGGTATTTTTCGCCGTTCAGGGTCAGCCCGGTGAGGTTCCCGGACATGACATTCCCCGAAAAGCCCTTGGTCACGGAGCAGCCGAAAACCATTATATTGTCGCTGCCCGCAGGAGGCACCTCGCCATGCTCGTTGTCGCCGAAAAGTATCTCCCGTCGCTCCGGGTCGTAGCCGAAGCAGCGGTCGTATGGCGACGCCGCAGAAAGACGGTCAGTGTAGACGTATTCCCGCCAGCGGGGGTGCTCGGCGCTTTCCCGGTCGCACACCATTAAGCGAAGCTCCCCGCACAGAATGCCGTCCCCGGCGTCAAACTCTATGCGCTGGCAGGGCAGCCCGTCAGAGGAAAAGAACATTCTGCTCCTGCCGAAATCCTCGTCGAACCGCACCACCCGGACATTCGGCATACCGTCGGCGCAGGGCTTTACCCTGCCGGAAAGCCTTACTTCCGCGCCGTATTCGTTTACAGAGCTTTCAGCGTCCTCGTCAGCGTCCCAGCCATATTCGTCCCGGACGAACACCAGACACCTGCCCTCATGGGCGAGCATGTCCCGCACCTCTATCGGCGATCTGCCGTCCGTGGTGATATCCTCAGAAGCCGCCAGCCGCTTTTTCTGCACCAGCTGCATTCCTCCGCAGTAGATACGCCTGAGCTGAGGCATATCCTCACAGCCGCTGTCGGTCAGCCGCGCCCTTATCCAGCACAGACCGGGAGTCCTTCCGCCGTTGTCGGAGGGTGAAAAGTCCGCGCCCAGCTCCAGCGTCACGCCGCCGCTGAAGGACAACGCAAAGGTGTCGTCCTTTACAGAAACGCATGGCTTATAACCGTTCGCTGTGCTGTATTCCCAGACGATGCCGCGCGGGGGTACGGAACCCTCCACCGGGCGGGAGCGCTTCACGGGAAGTCTGTCCTCTACGTCAAAAAGCAGCCCGGCAGACTTACAGCCCTCTGAAAGCCCGATATAAAGCGCTCTGCTTCCGGCAAAAAGCTTCATTCCGAAGGGATAGAAGGTGCTGTCCGGATCCCTTGCGATATCCGTGATATCCACAGCAGAGCCGCTGTTTTCAAGGACCACCTTTTCAATGCTGAATTCCGGGCGGGTATACTCAGACGGGTTCACAAACTCTATCCCGTCCGCGGTGCTTACCCTTGTGCCCGCGGGAACTACCTCCGGGGCAGCGCCGTCGAAGCTCACCATAACTGAAGCGGGAGCCGTTCTGCGCATTTCTATTCCAAGCAGCCTGAACATATCCGCGCGGCTCTGGTCGGATATCTTGTTCAGATAATACTGCTGCATTTCCTTCAGCCAGGCAAATACCTCAATGACCGTGATCCCGGGGTCGTGCTCGTTGAAGTCCGTCCACTCGGGGAATATGACAGGAATACGCCTCTTGGCTGCTTCCACTATGTCGCTGTATTTCTGGTCATCAAGGTTCGGAAGTCGTATCACAGCCATTCTCCTCCATCAGAATTTAATTATATGCGTACCGCTGGCAGATACAAAATACTTGTACTCTCCGGTATCGGAAAGAGGCACCGTGACCTTCTCCGTACCCCGGTAGTATTCTCCTATCAGCATCACGCCGGAAACATAGGCAACATGCTCCGCCTTGCGCAGCGCCGCAATGATGTCGTTTGTGCCGGGCAGCCTGCCGATGCGTTCGCCGCCGGAAGAGCCGTTGAGCAGGCTTCTCACCGCAGTTTCTGCATTCTGCTCCGCCTCAGCTGCGTACTCGTAGTCGTCCGGCTTCAGCGTTATCTCAGAGCTTATGCGCATTACCCCTGCCGGGATAACGCACAGTCTGCCGCTCTCGGCAAGCCCCAGCGGAGTGCGCTTTGAGATAAAGTCGTATATTTTGCGGCAGAGGGACGCGATGTAAACGCTGTCGGCGTAGTCGTAGGGCATTATCACCACGGTAACACAGCCGTTCTCCGTCTTTCCGGTGGAATTGCTGTCCGCAAAGCAGCGGACCTCACGCACCTCGGAGAATTCCTCCAGCACCATGGTTTCATAGTCCTGAACGCTCACCGCCCTGCCGCGGTGCTTCAGGCTGCGAGTGCCTATCCTGCGGATCGTTTCAATGCTAAGGCTGCTGCTTCCGCCGCAGGTGGGGCGGAAATTCGTCATGCTCTCCACAAAGGGTATGCCGACGATAAGTCCGTCAATGGCTCCCGCCGGGAGATTTCCAGCCTTGCCGCCGCCGAAGGAGTAATCGCAGCTTGCCTCGGTAAGACCGTGATATGCCGGGATCATGCCGTTTACGCCGTTCCCGAAGCGCACCATGCCGGTCTGGCGGTCAAGCTCGTAATGCCGGTCGTCCGGGGCGGACTTCACCAGCGTTTCCCGCGCTTCCCAGCGCACCCAGAACTCGCTTATCTGACCGTCCCCGGAACGCACCTCCCGCACCGCTGCGCTGTCCCTGCGCTGAAGCTCCAGCAGCTCTGCCAGAGGCGTTTCCGCAAGCTCGTTTACCCACAGCTCACAGCCTATCACCGGGCTTCCCGCCAAGCGGAAGCTCTGGTCTGCCTTTCCGGCGAAAACATCGTGGCGTTCCCCGGTGACGCTCTGCTTCTGCACTATATCGACCGCGTTCTTGGTGGCTCCGACAAGCTGAGGCGCTTCGTCCTGCCTGCCGAGATCCATGCTGCGGTTCACTACCCTTATCCAGTACCCGCGTTCCCCGAAAAGCTCCTCCTCGGTGAAATCCCCGGGGCAGAACATTGACAGGATACCGCTCCTGCTGAAGCCCTCTGTCCTGTCGTTGACCTTCAGCTCCACCCAGCTGGTGCGCCCTCCGCCGTCGCCGGTGAGGTGTTGGAAGGAAAGCACCCTGTCGGTGTTGGAGCTTCCGGCGAATTCCATATAAAGGTTGAACGGGTAGCCCTCCGGCGGCTTGTCGAACAGCAGGTATACCGCGTGGTGCTGCTCCGGCATACGCGAAAACAGGCTCATTCCGCCGGAGCCGGAACCGTGGGAATAATTCCGTATGGTGCAGTTATTTGTAGTCTGCACCTCCTCAGCCGGGAGGAATTTCGTGCCGTAATCATACCGCAGCAGGAAGCCCTTCAGCAGCGGGATAAGCCATCTTCCGCGGACGCTGAAGCGGTTCTCCACTGATACTATCCTCGCCCTTATCCAGTAGCCCTCGTGGGCGTTCTGCATGGATATCTCCATATCCTCCGGGCAGACGAAGCGTATTGTTTTTTTGCCGGTCTGTTCCTCGCAGGAGAAGGGGTTTACGTCGCCGGAAACCTCCAGCCTTGCCCAGCCGAAGCCGTTCCAGTACTCCCAGATGACCTCCGAGATATAGATATTATCGAACTGAACAGCCTTTGCGTCGTCCTTATCGACTACCAGCTTCTGGTTGAAATCAAGCCCGTTGTCGATAAGGCTGTTGTCCTGATAAACCACCGTGTCCAGCGTGAACTCCGCGACAATGTCTGCGCCGCGCTTGCTGAACACCTCTCCGCAGGAGATATAAAACGAATCGTATGCGGAAGGCTCTCTGCCGAAGCAGTAGCCGCATCTTTCGGTATTAAGCTCGGTATCGTTGGCGAAAAGGCTGTCGGCGAGAATGCCGTGGCGCAGCTCGTCATCAGTGCTGGCGGAGCTTACAGCGATCTCGTCCACGGTTATGTCGTCCGCGCCGCCGGCGCTGCTCATTTCGCAGAATATCCAGTAGTTCGGCTCCGCGGAATCGTCCCCGGTGAGGTTCACAGGCTCCACCGGCTCCAGCGAGTCCTTCAGCAGCGCTATGTAGCCCTGACGGTAATGCGCGGTGAGCGGGACCCGCCCCGACGGGGAAAGGTAGCTCCACTTCGCGGCGGAGCCGTCGCAAAGCTTTTCCGCGATAGCCTCGTTCTGGTAGCTCATAGCCTTATTGGTGAGCCGCACACGGATCTCCGCAGCGCCGTTTATCCTAAGCGCCGCCGAATGCGCCGCCGCAAAACAGTGGCGTTCGAGGTTGCTGCCCTCGTCCGGTCTGAACAGTGAAATGGGGTAGACGTCCGGCGCTGACAGGTCGCTGCGGGTGATGATATCCCGCTCATGATCCGTCATGTAAAGCGCCTTTATCTCCGCAGGAACAGCATAAAAGCCGGAGGAGGTCTCAAATACCACCCGGACGTCCTCGCCGCTCTCGCCATTTATATCTGTAAACAGCCGCGTCCCCTTCGGTACGAAAACGTTATTCTGCGCCCCGTCCACCATTACGGCGCTCGCCATTCCCACCGCGGGAGAGACCGCCCCGGCGCTTACCCCCAGCATATTCAGGAATTCGAGGTAGCATTTGTCGGGAAAGCGGTTGTATCTGTCGATGGTCTCATAGAACATTTCCGAGAAAAGCTGCGCTAAAGCCGCGCCTCCGTCTGGCTTTGACGGGTCGAACCGCCACTCGGGGGTATAGCTTTCACTCTTGCGCTTTATTTCAGAAATTATATCGTTTACGCTTCTGCCGTCAAGCTTTGGTGTGATCATTTGCCCTCTCCCTCCATCATGTAGAACGGATATACCATGTTGAACTGGTTATTGGTCGTCCTGACAGTATAGCGTATATTGATATCCACCATATTCTTGCTGCCGGTGCCGGCGTCCGCCTCGACCGTGATGTCCTTGATGCGCGGCTCCCAGCGCTCCAGCGCCTCCTGAATGCTGCTCTCCAGCGCCGCTATGCGCTCGGCGCGGTTGTCTGAAAAGACATAATCCCCGGCGCTCGTGCCGAAATCAGGGAGCATTACCCGTTCGCCCACATTGGTGCGCAGGATCACCCTTATCGCTTCGCTGATATCGTCCTCCGCACTGCTCATCGCTATGCGGTTGGTGGAGGGGTCAACGCTGAACGGGAACTTGAATCCCCGGCCCATGAAGCTTTTGTTATCAACCATTTCTGTCCCTCCATATCATGATCAATTGATCTTTGTCATTGAGCCTTTGAGCGTGAGCATTCCGCTGCTCTTTACCATTGCAGAGCCGTCGCCGGAAAGCTCCATCGTTCCGCTCGCCTTTTCTTTTATCTGCGCTGCGGAAATGCTGATCTCCTTGTTAGCCTTTATGTTCACCGAACCGGACTTCCCGTCGCATTCTATCGTGACGCCGCTTCCCACCTTTATAGTGAGCTTCTGGTCGCATTTAAGCTCCGTGGTGCCGTTCTTTTCGTTGATGGTGAGCGAATTCTTGCCGTCAGAGATGATCATCTGCTGGTTTTCGTCGTCAAGTATCACCTGCCGCTTTTTCGGCGTTTCAACGGTGATCTTCTCCTTGCCCTTGGTGTCCATGAACTGCACGAAGCTCTTGTTCGGGGTGATGAGCTTGTATTCCTCGTTCTTGCCGTCCTGAACGGTTATCGGCGGCTTTGCCTCCCCCGCCCACAGGCTGCCCAGGACGAAAGGTCGGTGGATATCTCCGTTTTCAAACGCCAGCACCACCACGTCCCCGACATTCAGGTGGAAAAACGCGCCGTAGCCGTTCCCTCCGAAGGCGGTCATGCAGAAGATCCAGCCGGTTTCCCCCGGATCCTTCTCACTGGTGATGTAGGCGCACTTCACCCTGCCCAGGTTTTTCGGATCCTTTATATTCGTCACCTTTGCAAGGGCGATACCATTCCTGACGGAGTTTTTCTCCGGCGAATTGTTTCCCCCCGTATTCAGCGCTTCAAAAAGCCCAGCCATGTTTTATCCCTCCGAAAAGTCAGACTGTCGGTTTCGCAAAGCTTATCATCGTCAGAAAGCCGCCCGGGCTGAAGCTGTGCGACAATGCGACAATGTGATATTCGCCGTTCAGCTTCGGGTCAAGCCCGCTGAACTTCACCTTGCCCCCCGGCGTGAGCTTCTCATTGCCCAGCACCTTTGCCCGACCGGTGCATAGCTTCATCGCAGCCTGGTCCATCAGCGACTGGGCGTATATCTTCGCTTCGTTCTGATCCTTTACTGCGTAGCTGGTAATGTCGCGGCTCTTCTCTTTCACCATCGAATTCAGCTGGGCGCCGGTCTTTCCGCCGGAAGGCGGCTTTGCGGTGGCTGAGAACGACTTGATATTCTCCGGGGCATTTCCCGTTACCTTTACCGAACCGAGCTGGTCTGCAAGCTCAACGTTTCTCTCGAAGCTTATCAGATCGCGCCCCCACTTGTATTCCGCCTGCTTCGTGCCGGTCTTGTATATGTTCTTGACGAACTTCAGCTTGGTGTCCGGCATACAGAAGGAACTCCCGGTAAGGGTCGCCAGCTGGCAGATATACTGGTAGTCGTCCAGATCGTTCTGGGACAGCGGGTTTTCCTTGTCCGCCTGACCGGGGACGCTTACCTCGATACCGCCGGTGTAGGAACGCAGCGGGTTCAATATCTTGTTGATTATCTGGCTGACGCTTTCGTTCTCGTAGGTCTGCCATGTTACATTACCCATCAGAAGACCCCGGGCGTCAAGGCAGGAAAAGCTGACCTCCACCCCGCCCTCGCTGAAGGAAACGGAAACGGCGTTTATGTACCCCATGAATACTACCTTGGGGATCTTATAGCCCATTTCTATCTTTACCTTTTTTCCGGCGGTTATCTTATTTAACAGCCCGTCGGCTATGCAGCTGTTCTTGTAGTCGTAGTCAGCCAGCACTGTCACGTCGCAGCTGTTTGACCTTGCTGAACCGGAGATCTGAACATTCACCGCTTCAATGTAATAGGTGCTGCTTTTCAGCTGGGAACCATCCACATAAACCTTGCACTGCGGATTTCTATAATCATCTGCGTTGAATGCCAATGCTCACGCCTCCCGTATTTTTTCTGCGGTCAGAGTATCGGAGGAACTACGATATTCCTGCCCGGCTCCAGCCTTCTGGGGTTGTCGATATTGTTCTCGTCAGCAATTCTCCGCCATTCCCCGCAGTCGCCGTACTCCGCATAGGAAAAGGCATAAAGCCTGTCGCCCTGGGAGATAGTCCGCGCCTTTGTTCTGTCCGGCGAATTTCTGACGTTGTTGTCCTCCTTGTTGGAGATAAGCCTTATATCCACCACCGCCCGCACCGGCTTTCCAAACATGTTGAACAGCGTGAACCGCTGTGAGATCGACTGGATATAGCCCTTAAAGCTTATCGACCCCCACACGAACTCCACCAGACTAGGCGTATGGATATCTGAATTTACCGTTGTGAGCTTCATCAGCGGCTCGGTGTACATTCTGACGTCCAGCTTTGCCGCGTCAGGCGCTGTGGTGGAAGCGATGATGCCCAGCTGCTGTGAGCCGACTCCGGCGCTGTATGTATCAAACAGCAGGCTGAAGCTCATGATCTCTGCCTCGCCGTTGATATACTGCAAAACCGGACGGTCGGTGCCGGGTATCTTATGCTGCGCGTAATTTACCGACCGTTCTATTGAAAAATCCGACGGATTGAACACGCAGGGTACTACTCCCATTCCGCTTATCGCTGCCTCCACCGTAAACGCCTTACTGTCCATGCCGTCAAGCACCTTGATTTTTGCCTTGGACATTCCAAGCATTGCTTGTCACCTCACATTCCGATACGTCTTCGTTCTCTCATTACCCGCGTCTGTATCTGATCATACACCATATCCGCCAGCCTGTTGATCTCCTCACGGGTCATGTTCTCAAACCCGCCGGAAACCGCTGTTTTCACCGACTGAACGCTGGTCTGCGTGTTGTTTATCACCTTGGGCTTCCTGGCGGAGGGCTGCTCCGCCTGCTCCTGCTCAGGGCGCTGCTTGTATTCTATCGGCGGCAGCTGGCGCTCATAGCCGCTTTCCGCGCTGAATCTGTCCGCCTCTGCCGGGGGAATGAGCATCACCATATTCTCCCCGTCGTCTATCGTGCGGAAGGAATAGCCGCTCTTGGAAACAGTGATCTCGCCGCGCCGCACAGCCTCCTGTGTTTCAACGCTTTTGACCAGCCTTGAAATATGCCGTGCCTCATGCTGCTCGGTCGCTATCGCCGACTTCATTCGTGCGGCGTTTCTCAGCTGCCCGAGAAGTATCCTCATTTCCGCCCCGCCTAACGACCGTGGCAAAGCAGTGCCGGAAAGCATACTGCCGCCGGGCTGCTCCGGTTTCTCAGCGAATTCCAGCTCGGCGTCGGCAACCCAGACCTCTGCGGGGGCGGCGGTGCCGCGCCGGACTACCTTTGCCGGGAGCCTCTCCCCGGAGGGAGCGCCCTCGCCCTCGTCTGAAGCAGTATTTTTCGCCGACTGGGCGCTTTTTATTATGCTGTCGAGGGTTTCAAGGGTCTTGCTGTCAAGCCGGTCGCGATAAGAACCGAAGGGGCTCATGTCCGGCTTTCTTCCGGTTTTCTGCCCGCTGCGGAAGATATCCGGGTCAGCGTCAGAGCGATGGCTCAGCTCGGGTGATCTCCGGTTTTGCGGAATGCCTTGCTCGCCTGCGGCGGGTGCATTTACCGCCCCGCCCACCGACAGCGAGAACACCGGCAGTTCCTCTGCGGGGATAATTCTGCCGCGCTTAGCATTTACCGCGTCCGCACCGCCTGCTTCACTGGCGGATTTTCCCTGCGCCGCACGCCTGCCGTAAAACGGCTCGGCATGACCTTTCGGGCGAATATCCCGGGGAAGTGCCAGCCGCCCTGCAGGTTCGGAGGCGTCGGGGTTCTCAATGTAGGTAATATCTGCACTTTGCTGCACGAAAGAGCCATCAACCGGCTTCGCCGTGCCAACTGCCGGGGCTTCGTTGACCTGCTGGTTTACCGTGTTCCCCGCAACATTCTGCACGTTGGCGGTGTTGTTCGTGATGTTCTGCACGTCTGCGGAGTTGTTTTCGGTGTAGGTTATGTCAACACTTCTCTGCGCGAAAGAGCCTTCAACCGGCTTTGCCGCGCCGACTGCCGGGGCTTCGTTGACCTGCTGATTTACCGTGTTCCCCGCAACATTCTGCACATTCGCGGTGTTGTTCGTGGCGTTCTGCACGTCAGCGGAGTTGTTCTCGGTGTAGGTTATGTCTACACTGCCCTGCGCAAAAGAGCCATCAACCGGCTTCGCCGCGCCGACTGCCGGGGCTTCGTTGACCTGCTGATTTACCGTGTTCCCCGCCACATTCTGAACGTTCGCGGTGTTGTTCGTGACGTTCTGCACGTCTGCGGAGGTGTTCTCGGTGTAGGTTATGTCAACACTTCTCTGCACGAAAGAGCCTTCAACCGGCTTCGCCGCGCCGAGTGACGGTGCTTCGTTGACCTGCTGGTTTACCGTGTTCCCCGCCACATTCTGCACATTCGCGGTGCTGTTCGTGATGTTCTGCACGTCTGCGGAGGTGTTCTCGGTGTAGGTTATGTCAACACTGCCCTGCACGAAAGAGCCATCAACCGGCTTCGCCGTGCCGACTGCCGGGGCTTTGTTGACCTGATGATTTATTGTGTTCCCCGCAACATTCTGCACATTCGCGGTGTTGTTCGTGATGTTCTGCACGTCTGCGGAGGTGTTCTCGGTGTAGGTTATGTCAAC